>JBBTRN010000001.1:0-7364 GCA_038065175.1 Patescibacteria group bacterium
GTTCTCCCCTTGCAGTTAATACCTCGCCAGCTCTGCTGCGAGGAACCTTTATTTATGAGCCAAACTAATTAACCCTTTTGCCGTCATTGCGAGGAGTGTCCGCCGGAGGCGGATCTGCCTCAGGCACGACATCCGACGAAGCAATCTATTAAATAGCTTAGATTGCCGCGCCTTTCATCTGATTCAAGGCTCGCAATGACACTTTACCCGCTATGAGTTCTATATATGCTTATTCTACCAACCTTGGTTAAATCTGTAAAATGGCTTAATTTAAGCAAAAAACAATTTTTTGTTCTTAAAATACTTGACAAATATATGAATTTATGATATTATTTTTTGTTATATATGATAAATAATGTCCAAAAAATTTATCCGGCTTCGAGTGATGAAGTGCTCAAAATGCTTAACCTAAAGCTTTCTGAAGGACAAGGCTCTGTTTTTCATGACGAAGAAATTTCTTCCGTAGAACCCGAACCGGCCGCGCTAAAACCGGAAATAAAAAAAGCAGGCAACAACCACAAAGAGACATCCGAGGCCGGAGCCCCTTTAAAAAATCCTAGTCCTGCTTCCGGACTTAAAAATTTCTCCAAAACTATTTTGCCTTACCTTCTCGTTTTCCTTGTTGGCTTGGTTATGTATTATTTCTTTTTTTCTAATACCTCTTTTAATTTAAATTCCGTAATAAAGCCAAAAGTGCAGGAAAATGTTTTACCCTTAGCCGTAAAAGATACGGCTTTAATGGAATTACAAAAAGATTCTGAAACCCAAAAAGCATACGCAGCCTGGATTAGCCAGTACTATTTTGAGGTTTCAGATGCAGAGATAATTGACCCGAATGCCGACATTTCCGGAAACGGGCTTACGAATTTCCAGAAATTTTTGCTTGGGTTGAACCCCAAAACCTACGATACTTTAGGCACAGGATTGGCAGACAGCCAAACTATTGCTTTAGGCGTAAACCCCCTAACCGGCAGTGAGCTTTTGGCAGAGCAAAAAGAAATTATTGAAAAATATTTTGACATGGAAATAATAAATAACCGCCTTGCGGTGGAAACCTTGCGCAGGAACGGGCTTGTCGCGGGCGAAAATATACTAAATTCACAGGACAACAATTACAATTCCGGCAGCGCCCAAGCAGAAACTGCCAGGAACGGGGTTAAGCCTGTTTTTAGGCAATCCAGCCAGCCTGGGAATTCTCGCGTAAGCGGTTTTGATAATCCTGTAAATCCTGTTATTGCATCGGGCGATTTGAATTTGGAAACCCCCGGCCGCTTAGAAGTTCCGTCTTTGGGAGTTAATACGCCCATAATTTGGACAAAGAATCCTAAAAATTTTGAAAAGGATTTGCAATTAGGCGTTGTGCATTATCCGGGCACTGCCGTGCCCGGCCAGGTTGGGACCACTTATATTTCCGGCCATTCCAGCAATTATGTTTTTGCCCGGGGTAATTACAATACGGTGTTTTCCAAGTTAGGGGACTTGCCTGACAATTCTTCTTTTATAATTACCGTGGTGCAGAAAAACGGCAAGGACGCGCGCTTCCACTATGTAGTAACGAACAGGAAGGAATACAGCCCAACAGACCAGGAGCAGTTCAGAAATAGCGGGGAGTCAATTGTGGCTCTGTCTACCTGCTGGCCAGTGGGTTCAACCAAAAGTCGATTAGTGGTGTTTGGAAAGTTAACGCAAATTGAAAAGTAAAATTACCCATAAATAAAGCAAAAAATATCCGAGTAGATCCTTGACAAAATTATGATTTTTATTTATAATGTGGTGTTATAATTTATTTTTGTAGTTAGTTGCGGATTTCCGGTTGTTCAACGCAATCAGAAGTCAGCGTAACTAAAATAACGAAAAATGCAATACATTAAATCACTTTTTGCAACAAAGGTAAGCGCTACAGTCTTCATTGGCGTTTTCGCTGTGGTCGGATTAGTTTTAGCCGCAGCTCCAAGGCAAACATCTATCACAAAGGCTGAAAATTGCACTGGTGCGCCCAGTATTGCGACTCTAAACCCTTTTCCTGTCTCCTGGAATTCGCAGACTGGGAGCGACTGCACCGATGCTCCTGCAATTGCGGTAAGGAATGTTAATGGCGGCAGTTATGGGCAAAGCGCGGACGCGCAAAACGGCGATGAGCTTCGGGTAAGAATTTATGTACACAACGGCGCCCAGCAAGGCCTGGATTATAACCAGACTACTGCTTTTTCCGTGGAGGGCGGAGTTAGTATTTCCGGTAGCCAAATTAGCACGGATTTTGACGGCACCCACGCGGACGGTTCCCTAACCAATACCGTTTACGGGAGTGTTTTTGTAAATATCCCGAACGGGAGTTCCCTGGAAATTATCCCCGGAAGCGAAGAATTTTATGATTACCAGGCAAACCGCATTTCCGGCTTCGCCAATTTAAATTCCAGCAGCGGATATTTTTCCATGGGCGACATGCAGGCCTGCTTTGAATTTTCCAAGTTTTTTGTTTTTAGGGTAAGAGTTGTTACTCCGCAGTCTTTTGTTCAGCCCAGCGGGCAAATTTCGGCTGAACTCGGCGGACGAGTTAGCGGGCAGTGTTTATACAACGGGAATATTATTTGGTCAACCGAGCATACCAATAGCGTGGAAGTTACGGTTAGGGGTCCAGAAACCGGCAACGAAACCGTGTTTGCGGCAAACCCCAATGGCAGCGGCGAAACCCCCTGGCTTTCTCCAAACCAAAATTATCGTTTTACTTTATGGGACACTACTTCCGGCCAAAGAGTGTATTTGAGTGAAACTTGGCTTCAGGTTGGCAATTTAAATTGCGAAACAACCCCTCAGCCAGCTGAACCAGCCACGGGAAGTATTTCCGCTGTTTTAGGCAGCGCTATCCGGTCCCAGTGCTTGTACAATGGTACTGTTACCTGGTCCACCCAAAATTCTTCTGAAGTAGAAGTAACTGTCAGGGACCCGGTAGATGGCCGCGAAATTACTCATTCCGGAGATTTGTATGGAACCAGCCAAACTCCTTGGCTCGAACCAAACAAGAACTACAGATTTACTTTGTGGAATATAGTCAGCGGTCAAAGGCAGTATTTAAGCGAAACCTGGCTGACTATTCCTAATTTAAGTTGTGGCGAAGAAATTCCGCCGGTTGTGCCCAATGTCGTTTGCAGTCCTAAATACCAAACTACCGAGCCTTATTCCACGGCAAGTTTTACCGCCACGGGCGGCGACGGGAATTACAGCTGGACATCACCTAACGATACCCTGCAGGATGACGGCTACCATTTAGGCAGAAATTTCCAGACTACCTGGGCGACTAACGGCAGAAAAACTGTCACAGTCCAGAGCGCGGGCAAAAGCGATACTTGCGAAGTCGAAGTTTCCACTCCGGCGCCTTTAGTTTGCTCGCCTTTGAATCAAACCGCGCAAAGAGACCAGAATGTGGTCCTAACCGCGAGCGGCGGCGTGGGCGATTACAGGTGGACAGTTTTAGAGGGCAGCCCCCAGGTGGGCACTGGCTCCAGCTTTACAACTAAATTTTCTTACACAGGCAACTTTAGGGTAGCTTTGCACAGCGGCAGCCAGACAGTTTATTGCAATATAAACACCGTTTCCACTCCTCCGCCTCCACCTTTACCTCCTCCTCTGGTTTGCCCTTTAGGCGCAGTGAGCATTAGCCCGACACTTATATATATAAATGATTTTTCCACAGCGTCGGCTCCTTCGGGCTGGACCGGCGGCGGATTCTCTTCCAGCAACGGGGCAGTTGCTAATATAATTGACGGAACTAGAGGTACTTCTGTAAAAGGTTTTGCAGTTGGTTCGGCTTCCATTTCAGGGCAAGGCTGGACAGCCCCCAGCGGCGCGGTAAACTGCCCGTTGTCGCCTGCAGTAATTACAGTAAGACAGCATACAACTAACCCTCCGGCAGAGCTTGTATGCAGCCCGTCAAATCAAAATACCAGCATCAACCAAAACGCAGCCTTTTCAGTTTTGGGCGGAACCGGGGTTTACTCCTGGTCTGCTCCGCAAGCGAACCCAACCTCCGGCTCTGGCAGTAATTTCGCGGCTAAATATTCGAGCCCCGGGAGCAAAGCCGTGACAGTCACGAGCGGAAGCCAGAGCAGGGTTTGTAATGTCTATGTAAACGAACCTCCGGCTGCCGGCCAGCCTAATTTAGTTATAACTAAATTGGTGAAAAATTTGGGCTCTAGCCAGACTACGGGTTTTGGAAGCGCGATCAATGCCAAACTGAATGACATTGTCCAGTATGAAATCGTGGTAAGCAATAACGGCAACGAGGACGCGAGCGCGGTAGTAGTGAGCGATTCCAGTATAATCAACAGCAACGCCACTAACTTTAGCGTGAGCCGCGCCTACCAGGGTTCGCTTTTGAGCGGAATCCACTTGGGCACTTTAGCCCAGGGCGCTTCCGTTACCATCCGCTACAGCGCGCGCGTTACAATTGAGCAGGGTGAAATTAGGAACATAGCTTCAATTTCAGCAAACAATGCTTCGTCTAAACAGGCAATAGCAATTGTTAATGTAGCTAAAGATATCCCGCCCGCTAACACAACCGGCGGCAACTGCAACAATAGCAATAATTCCTGCAACACCAACACGAATACCAGCACAGGCACAAATACAAATTCGAATAACAGCTCTAACCAGAGCAATCAGACCAACATCAACGGCAACAACAACACTTTAACTAACACCAACCAGAATTGCGTAAATAATTCCTGCAATAATACCAACATTGTTTATATTTCCACAACCGGAAGCACTGTGCCGGGGAATGATTACCGTCAGTTAGCAATTACCAAATTAGTAAGAAACTTAAACGGCGGCGCATTTACGAACAGCGTGAGCCTTAATAACAACGAAATTGTTGAATTTGAAGTGGTCGTTAGGAATACCGGCAACCAGGTCGTGAATAACGCGCAAATGACCGACACTTGGACCGGCTCTTTAAGCTTGGTTTCCGGCAGCGTTCGGGTAGATGGCAGTTATTACAGCGATAACTTGAATAATATCAGCCTCGGCAACATGCTTTCCGGCCAGCAAAAACGAATAACTTTTCAGGCCAGGGTGAATGTGGGATCTAACCAAAGCATTCAGAACACAGCGCGCGCCTGGGGTGATTCTGCTTCCCAAGTGCAGGACGATGCCTGGGTGTTTGTCCAGGGTGGTAATGTGCAGGGAGGCAATGTCAGCCTGGTTTATTCTAAGCGCGCGAAAAATGATACCAAGAATGCCGACGCGACTACTGTAATAGCAAGCAAAGAAGATTTCATTACCTATACCCTAACTGTGGCTAATACAGGCAATGCCCCGGCAAACAGCTTTATTATTACCGATGACCTGTCCCAGGTTCTGCCTTACGCGGACATGGTGGACAACGGCGGCGGTATATTAAGCGGTAATGTGATTTCCTATCCCGGAATTACTGTGCCTTCAGGGGGTTCGGTTAGTAAGAGCTTTAAAGTAAGGGTTAAATATAGCCTGGCTTCCAATCTGTCTTACACAATGACCAACACTTACGGCAATACCATTACCGTAAGGATTAATACTCCCCAAGTTTTAGGCACGTTTGTGGCGCCTAAAACCGGCGGGCCAAGCGTGGCCGCGGCTTCTATTTTTGGCAGCTTAATTGCCGGCGTTTTGGGGGTCGTAAGAAACAGAAGGAAAGTTTGGGAATTGATTTGGGACTAATAGATCACAAATACACAGATAGCAAAGGGCGCCCGCCTAAAGGCGGGCGCCCTTTGGCAGGTAAAGCGTTTGTGGATATTTTATGTTTGCCAAAAGGATTGATTAGGTATACGATAAAATCAAATACAGACAGAAACAAACAGACAGCCAAATTTTATCGAAAATCGGCTGTTTTATTTTATAAATAAATCGAATCTGCGAAGTTAGACCCCGGTACCACTCGCTCGGATGTTCATCCGCTCGGGTACGGGGCAAGCGAATCATCGAATAACTGCGAATTTACGAATTCGTTATTCGTAGGGATTCGTAAATTCGTTCCATTCGTTGATTCGATGTAGTATATGGACCAATCGTATTTACAGCAACTAATTGAGGAAGTAAGGCAAAGGAACGGCGGGTTGATTTTGAATGTGGGGAATAAGCCCGAAGCCGTGGTTTTATCTATTGAAAAATATAATGAGCTTGCGCAAAAATCTGAAACCCTAAATCCGAAATCCGAAAAAGAAGAACAAATGAAAAATTCAGAATCAATTTTATTCCATCCTAAAACCGTGCTTGTGACCGGCGGGGCGGGGTACATTGGCTCCCATATCGCTAAACAGCTAATTAACCTCGGGCATAAAATTGTAATAATAGACGATTTGTCAACGGGTAAAAGGGAAAACATCCCCCCGGGCGCGAAGTTCATTGAGGGAGACTGCGGTGATACAAATTTATTGCGCGATGTTCTCGCGAGCGGGAAAGTCGACGCGGTCATGCACCTTGCCGCGTCAATAGAGGTGGAAGAGTCGGTAAGACTGCCTGTAAAATATTTGCAGAATAATTGTTTGAATACCGCGAACCTGCTCTCCGCAATGGATGAGGCTAATGTAAAAAACATTATTTTTTCCTCAACGGCCGCTGTGTATGGGGACCAGGCAGAGCCTTTGTCCGAGACAGACAAAACCAGCCCGAATAATCCTTATGGCCATTCAAAACTTTTGGCGGAAAAAGTAATAAAATATTATTGCGAACATAAGGATTTTAGGGCAATTATTTTTAGGTACTTTAATGCGTGCGGTAGCAGCTTTGACGGAAAAATCCAAGGCACGCACGACTCGCACCTTTTGGCGAAATTAATGCAGGTTGTGGTTGGGAAGGAAGAAGAGTTGGTTGTCTACGGTAGCGATTATGAAACCCACGATGGCACATGCGTAAGGGACTATGTGCATGTACTGGACATAGTAAGCGCCCACCTTTTAGCTTTGGACAAAATTGCAAGTTTGCCGCCTGGGTGCCACTTGTTTAATATTGGCACCGGCAGGGGAGTGAGCGTGCTGGAAATGGTTAACGCGGCAGCAGAGGTACTGAATAAGATGGTGCCCATGCAGCTCGGGCCAAAAAGGCCGGGGGATGCCCCGTCGTCAGTGGCAGATGCCTCCAAAATCCAAAAGGAACTTGGTTTTACCGCGAAATTCAGCGATCTGGAAACCATAATCAAAACCGCTTACCAGGCCGCGCAAAATTAATACAATAATATATTGAGGACATCTAAATTTTATTAAATCATCTGTGCTCACCTAGGGACAGATGATTTTTTTGTTTACACAGGTTTATGTTATAATATTTTTATAGAGAACTAATAGCGAGTAGAGCGTCATTGCGAGCCTTGAATCAGATGAAAGGCGCGG
>JBBTRN010000002.1:0-57592 GCA_038065175.1 Patescibacteria group bacterium
GTCGTGCCCGAGATAGTAATTTTAGATTTGCTTTTAACCAAAGAAGACGGCAGTACCGGGATTTTGGACAAATTAAAAAGCGAAGAGCGTTTGCACGAAGTTCCAGTTTTGATATTAACTAATTTGGACAAACCGGAATTAAAAGAAATACTCCTCG
The DNA here is from genome assembly GCA_038065175.1 of Patescibacteria group bacterium. Classification (GTDB taxonomy): domain Bacteria; phylum Patescibacteriota; class Doudnabacteria; order UBA920; family UBA920; genus JBBTRN01. Next base: position 158 of record JBBTRN010000002.1, read on the forward strand.
CGCAAGGCGTTAAGGAGTATATAATTAAAGGGAGTTTGAGTTTGGATGATTTGTACGAGAAAGTGCTTGGGTATTTGGAGCCAAAGAATAGCCAGTAGTAAGTAGTAAGTAGTAGGTAGCAAGAAAAATCCCGCTAGCGCGGGATTTTAGTTATGCCATCTTGAGAATATCCCAGTGGATATCAGACGGCCTGTCCTGACCTTTGCGTCGGGGTTATTTTTTTTTGCCCCGTACCCTTGTGGTATGGGGTGTTTCAAACACAATTCCCCGAATTCGATTTTGCCGGCTCTCGACCCAATCGCGTCTTCGAGCAAGTTGTTTATAGCAATTGCCGAGGAGTTTGTCGCGTAGCCGTTGATTATTAGGAATTTGGCACCATCTGATAATAATTGCACACAATTTGCCAAGAGCCCGGGGAGGTCATTGTTAAAGCGCCATGTTTTGCCGTCCGGGGCATGGCCGAAAGCGGGCGGATCCATAATTATCCCGTCGTAGTTGGCGCCGCGTTTAATTTCGCGTTTTACAAATTTAACCGCGTCATCGAGTATCCATCTGACGCTATCTTTTGGGAGGTTATTGAGCTTGGCGTTTTCATTGGCCCAATTTAGAGCCGGTTTGCTCGCGTCCACATGCGTCACTTGGCAGCCGGCTTTGGCCAAAATCACGGTCGCCCCTCCCGTGTAAGCAAAGAGGTTAAGGACTTTTAACTTTTCACTTTTCACTTTTAACTTGCTGGTCATCCAGCTCCACTGCGCGGCCTGTTCGGGGAAAATTCCGGTATGCTTGAAAGGGGAGAGTTTGAGCAAGAATTGGCTGTTTTGCCAGCTGATTGTCCACGGCTGAGGCACAGTTTTTTTTATTTTCCAGCGGCCTGGTTTATTATCAGCGGGCGATTGATATACGGCCCAAGCCTTCCGCCATTCATTTTCCGATAGGGAGCGGGCCCAAATTATTTGCGGGTCAGGCCGCGTTAAAATCACCTGGCCCCAGCGTTCCAGGCGGTAGCCACCCCCCGTATCTAATAATTCAAAGTCCCAAGGAAGCTCGTAACATTCTAGGAGCATAAAACTCTAAGCACTAATTTTTAAATCCCAAATAATATCAAAATTTAAATAATTAAATCCAAAACCGCCATCCCGTTTATTATTTTGTATTTCAATATTTGAATTTGTTTAGGATTTAGAGCTTGAGATTTAGAATTTATTTTTCTTTTATATCCACTAACCTAAAGTTCTCCAACGAGCCGTCAATTTCAACTTTAACTTCTTTCTCAAACAATTGGCTATAATCCCGGCTGGTAAAGAGATAAACTATGTGGTCCGCCTGCACAAGCATTAAATTACCCCTTTTTAAGTCATCGGATATTTTAAGGACACCTTCCAGCATACCGGAAGGCTTGGGGGAATCTGTTTTGCTTCCCGGTACGGAGAGGTTTTGCCTATTGTCTGTTTGCCGGTCTTGTTCCTCGTTTGCCGGTTTTTGATTTTTGTAATACTGGATTCCGCCTAAGGTTACGACTATTGCCAACACGGCAATTGTCGGCAAATATTTGGATATTTTGTTCATATACTTTTGTTAAGGCTTATGAGGGTAGTTTATATTTTAGCCTTGAAAAAGTCAAAGGAATATTGTAGAATATCAAAGTCTTGGCGAGACGCAAATAAGTAACTAAATTTAATATAAAAGCAGTCTTGCCGTGCGAGGTTTTTGCGAAGCATGGGAACGTAGCTCAGTCGGTAGAGCAGTGGCCTTTTAAGCCATGTGTCGTGGGTTCGATCCCCACCGTTCCCACCAATTCGCCTTAAGTTTGTCTCTCGTGTTTAGGTAAAATTTATCCACTTGCCTCGCTAGAGTTAAAATGTTATAGTAATTCAAACAATTAGTTAGATAATTTAAATGCTGGGAAATAAAAACAAAAAACAAACAGGCTTCACGCTTATTGAACTTTTGGTAGTTGTGGCAATCATTGCGCTTTTGACTTCCATAGCCCTAATTGCGTTTGTGAGTGCCAGGCAGAAATCCAGAAATGCCAAAAGGCTTTCTGACATGGTACAAATGTTGAATGGCTTGGAGTTATTTAGTGCCCAGAATAAAGGCTATCCGGATGATATCGTTCCCCAAGACGGCATTCCTGACGGACTTTCGCCAAAATTCGTAAGTACAATACCAAAGGCTCCGCTGCCTGCGGATTCAGTCGCGTGCAGCGCTGTATACAGCCCTTGCGGCAGCGCGGGCCAGCCGGCTTGCGTTACTTCCAATACCTATTATTATGTGGCGCGCAACTGCCAGGTAGTCAATGGGCTTAGTGTTTGCAAAGATTTTGATTATTATTTTTGCCTTGGCGCAGACACCGGCAGTTTTTCAGCCGGGGTGAGGACTATGACACCCGAAGGGGTAAAGTAGTAACGAATAACCCAAAATCCATAATTTATCACTGATAACTTATAGCCCTCCCAAAGGAGGGTGATTTTGTTATAATAGCAGATATGACTAAAGCGGAAGCCATAAGGAAACTCAAAGGGAAAATCTTGGCCAAACGGCCGATTTTAGATGAGTTATTAAAGCGCCACGCCAATGTATCTGTAGCAGAATATAACAGAACATTGCTACCCTCTACATCGCCGATTGATGCTGTGCGCAAACACGATTTTATAAATATCTTTTCTGCGGAAATAGGAAAACATTTTAGTTCAGAAGTGGTGAATAGTGTTGTTAGGCAGCTGGAATCTTCGTATATGGTTTCAACCGCTGAGCATCATGGACCTTTAATGCACCCGTTTTTTGTCCATAGTAATTTGCTGGCCGCGCACAACGGCCAGGAAAATATTATAGTTTTAGGAGTCGGCAACGTTTCTTTAAATAATTCTTCCTATCCTCGCGGCTTAATTTTTCACTCCAAGGATGGAACAAAGCACCATTTGCCTTTTTTCCCATCTCCCGAGCGCATGTTTTCCGTATTCGGCCAGCGTGCTTTTGGCCAAAACGATATTCTTAAACTGCAAAATTTGATTCAAAATAAAGTCCGGAAAGGGGAATTGAGCAATGCTTTGGCTAATTCGCTCAGAGAGTTCATTAATAATATTTGTAATCGCTCTGAAATTTTAAACCTGCCCGACTATAACCATCAAATTGTAAAGTTGAATAGTTTATTGTGGCAGGACTTTCTTCCTCTGCCGCGAGCTAAACCTCCGCGGCTTTTGACATTACAATTGGAAGACATTGTTTTGCAGCTTTTGCAAAAACACCATTTGTTTTCTAATACGGATATTTACGAGTTAATCTTTAATACCAATATGCATCGCTTGCTTATTGAACATGCCGACGGGATTCCAGGCAATTTTTCTCTTGCTGATAAAAAGGGTACTTTTTTGTTTTGGTATTTGCCTTCTAAAAATAATCGCCGCCAGCAGATGTGGTTAAATGGCCGCTGGCTGCAATCAGCTGAAGGCTTTAAGCTCAAATTAGAGCCGTCGGCTTTAGAAAAAGCCATCGAGTTAGGGAAATTAATTCCCGGAACTTTTTTAAGCCTGCTTTTGCTTTCCGAATATTATGGCGTAAAGTGCCTCGGGGGATTTAGCCAGGGCACTTATTTAACCAAGACGCATGAAGTTTATAATATTATGCGCAAACGGCCTGCAAAGGCTTTTGACCAATCCCACTCTACCGGGCTAAGAAGCGATTTTGTTTTAGCTTATTTCAAAGACACCTTAGGACGCTTGCAGCCCGCAACAGGCATGGATTTAGCTCTGCATAGAAAAGCCGGATCATGGCAGGCTTTTTTAGAAACTGCTAATGAGCTTACTTTGGAACAAGCTATGGCACCTTTATTCCCCGAGTTATATCTGATTCTTTACTCTCCGAGCGAGCGTCAGGACGAGCTAACTAGTCTAACTATTTATGATATAATTGAGCATTATGGTTTTGCTGAGAAAATTAAGCCTACAATTAGTATAGATGGATAAAAGTCCAAAAAAGGAAATTTCTTTCCAAATTTATTCTTCAGGCGGCAATCTTACCGCAATTGTGCCGGGTGGGAAGTATAAAAATTTAGGGAATACTGCCCGAAAGATTATGCGGGCAGACAGACGAATAGAGCAAGTCGGTTTTTTAGAGGCGCCTATTTTGCCTGGCTGCGACTTACATTTGCAAATGATGGGCGGAGAATTTTGCGGCAATGCGGCGCGCTCTGCAGCTATGTACATAGCTCGTGTTAAAGGCAAAAAACAAGTACGGCTTACTGTATCCGGCTTTGCTTTGCCAGTCGCAGCCAGAATCTCATCAGATGTTGTTTCTTTAAATCTGCCCGCTAAATTTTTGCGTAAGATTTTTAAAGTTCGTGAGGGCTGGTTGATAGACTTCGAGGGCATTAGATTTTTAGTTTGCTTTAAAAAAATTAACAAACATCGAATACCGCAGATTATAAACCAGTACAAGGACAATTTCGCGGCAGTCGGCGTTGTAATGTTGAGTAAAATCAGGGCAGGTTATAAAATTAGCCCATGGGTGTGGGTCAGAGCTACTAAAACTTTAATTGTAGAAACTGCCTGCGCCAGCGGAAGCCTTGCGGCTGCGGCTGTTTTGCATCAAATGGACGCATCGAAAAAGTTGTATAAAATCAAGCAACCAAGCGGCAGTTGGTATAAAGTTGGAGTGATTGGCAAGCTTGGCAGCATTAAGAAGTTTTTCCTATCAGGCTCTGTCAAAATAATATTATAGTTTTTTTATTTAATTTTGTTCAATAGAATTGTGTTATAATTATCTTGAAATATTTAGAAGGCTTTGAAAAATAAAATCTAATGACTAAAATTAACATTGTTATCCTCGGCGGGGGATTTTCCGGAGTTAGTTTGGCCATGGGTTTGGCCAGGCGCTTTAAGCGCGATTCGAATGTTGCAATAACGCTGGTAGATAGGGAAGCCTATCATTTGTTTAACAGTAATTTATACGAAGTTGCCACGGCCGCAGAAGAACTAGAAAATACGGGCGATTTAAAAAACAGTATTGGCTTGCCATTTGCGGAAATTTTTAAGGGTAGGCGCGTTAGTTTTATCCAAAGCGAAGTTAAATCCATAGACCCTTTAACCCGCACTGTAAGTTTGGGCAATAAAAAGTTGGAGTATGATTATTTAATCGTTGCTCTTGGGTCAGAGGAGGAATATTTTAGCATACCGGGGGCAAAAGAATTCGGCATTCCGTTAAAAAGTCTGCCGCATGCGCTTAAAATAAAAAACGCAATTGAGTTCGCAGTCGAAGCCCATAAATTTGACGCGCAAAAAAAATATGTGCGAGTTTTAGTCGCCGGCGGCGGCTACACCGGAGTGGAGCTGGCAGGGGAATTGAAAGGTTTGTTGAATTTTTTGTCATGGAAATACAACTACCCCCGGGAAAAAATGGAAATTCAGATTTTAGAAGCATCGAATTCGCTAATGCCCGGGATGGGGGATAGGGCGACTCGGGACGCCGCATCCCGTTTAAACTCTTTGGGGATCCGGGTAAAATTATTAAGCCCGATTATTAAAGTAGAACAGAATACGGTTGAAATTAATTATGGGGAAAAATTGGTTTATGACGTGCTGATTTGGACTGCGGGAGTAAGGGCTAAACCTTTACCCGCGGGGCTTAATTTACAAAAAGATGCTAAAGGCAAAGCCGTTGTTGACCAGTTTTTAAGGATCGCAGAGCACCATAATATTTTTGTGCTTGGCGACCAGGCAGCTGTTTTAAAACCAAATGGACAAGCGGCGCCGGCCAGCGCCCAGGATGCCGTGCGCGAGGCTGAATATTTAGCCAATGCCCTGCCGTGCTTAATTAAAAATCATCGTCCGCCGCCATATAGAACAAAAAACCACGGATTTATAGTTAGCGTGGGAGGGAAATGGGCTATTTTAAATTATCCACCGTTTTATTTTACCGGCCGCTTGGCCTATTTTATCCACGAACTCGCGCATGCGCGGTACTTTGCTTCCATCTTAGGTTGGTGGAAAGCTATTAAGCTGGTTTGGTTTCAGGATAGGCTATATAGCAGAAATGATTGATTTTTTATTCCCTCCCCTTGAGGGGGAGGGCTAGGGTGGGGTGATGATTAACCACAAAATCCAAATAGCAAGAAAGCTTAGAAATAATCCGACTGATGCCGAAAAGAAACTTTGGTATTTTTTAAGAAGCTACCGTATCCTGGGAATCAAATTTAGGAGACAACAGCCGATCGGAAGATATGTTGTAGATTTTGTCTGTCTGCCCAAAAAATTAATTATCGAATTGGACGGAAGCCAGCATCTAAACTCCAAATCCGATGAAGTACGGGATGATTGGCTAAACAAAGAAGGTTTTACAGTTTTAAGATTCTGGAATAATGAAGTGTTGCAAAATATTGAAGGCGTGATGGAAAAAATTTTAAATTATTGTAATAAGCTATAAACTACCCCCACCTAACCTCCCCCCTCAAGCCACCCCATTTTCGCCAAGCGATAAATGGGGAACCCCGGCAGGGGGAGGAACCAGAAACACATTACTGTGCTAGCAGAATCCCCAGATTTGCTTGGGGATTTTTGATTTTACCCCGCTCTTTTGATGCAAAAAGGGCGGGGTTGACACCAACAGAGAGAGAGTATTATTGGCTTAAAGATAATCCTTGTCATCGCGAGTGCATCTCATTCGAGTCCGAGCGATTCCGTTCGTCCCTCAGAGTCGAGGACCGAAGCGATCTGAACCGTGGGGTAGATTGCTTCGTCGGATGTCGTGCCTGAGGCAGATCCGCCTCCGGCGGGCACTCCTCGCAATGACAGAAAATTAAATTTTGAAAGGAAAAAATATATGAGCGAAGGTAAGCAACAATTTGATGTTGATCCCAATATGCAATTAATAATTGATTCTCTTAAAGATTCAGGAAAATATAAAGAAATATATGCTGATCCAGAAATCCAAAAGTTGAAACAGGCATATGACATTTTGGGGACATTGGCCGATAATGTATGGCGGAATCCTAATACTGTACCTACCCCAATTGCCTTATCCTTATTACACTCTAGAGACTACATCGGTCGGCAAATCGCTGATCTCTTGAAAGGTGAGGACGAGGATAGTACAACAGATGAACAAAAAACCGAGTAGCTACTCGGTTTTCTTTTTGTACACCTTTTTTCGCCCCAGTACCAGTCGTTCCTCCGGTACGGGGTTTCAGTTTTGGCGGATTATCCCCAGTACCATATCCGCTTCGCGTATCGCTACGGGGTAAACCTTCCAATCTACTCCTTCTTTTTATAAGGTTTTTTCGGTTTTGGAGGATTCGCTTTCCAATCCTCGAAAGCTTTTTGTAGTTGTTCCTGATTTTCCGGTTTGGCGTTCATTACAAATGTACAGTCAGGAAAGCGGGTGCAGGCAAAAAAGGCTTTGCCCCGGCCGCGTGATTTTTTTTCAACAATGTCGCCAATCAGCTTTGCTGATTGTCCCGAGCGATCTTCGGCGTTAGCCGAAGGAGTCGAGGGGCGGGTTTCGTGTTGAGGGGTTCGACTTCGCTCACCCTCTTGCTTCGCAAGACAATTAGGACACTTAAACCCGGTTTTGTTCCAGATTTTACTTATGCCTTTGCATTTGGGATAGTCGCTACAGCCCAGGAAAAAGCCAAATCGCCCGCGCCTTACATCCATCTGTTTGCCGCAAATTGGGCAAAGTTCGCCTTTAGTTTTTTCTTCCAGTTCTTTTATTTTTGCCGCTTCTTCGGGCATGGGCTGGGTAATTTTACTGCCTTCTTCCGGGCAAGCGAGGAATTTGCCGTTTCGGCCGTATTTTATAAGCATCATTTTATTGCAATGCTCGCATGGGATGTTAGAAAGCTCAACCTTTTTTTCTACGGTTTTTTCTTTTTCTATGAGATGCTGTTTAAACGGGCCGTAAAATTCCTTCATTACTTCCACCCATTTTATTTTACCTTCGGCTATAAGGTCTAATTCTTCTTCAATATGGGAAGTGAAGTTAATATCCACAATTTCCGGGAAATGTTCGACCAGCATATCGTTTACTAAAAAACCCTCTTCAGTGGGGGAGTATTTTTTTTCCTGTTTGTCCACATAGCCCCGGTCTTGGATGGTCGAAAGGGTTGGCGCGTAAGTCGAAGGTCTGCCTATACCGTGGGCTTCCAGGGCTTTAATTAAAGTGGCATCACTGTAGCGTGCCGGAGGTTCTGTAAAATGTTGGAGGGGCAGGAGCTCATGTAATTTTAATTTTTCGTCAACCGATAGTTCAGGCAGACTGCCTTCTATTTCATCTTCTGCTTTTTCGTCCGTGCCTTCGGTGTAGGCGCGGATAAAACCATCAAACTTTACTATTTGGCCGTTTGCCCTGAATGTTGCGTGTTGCGTGTTGCGAGTTGCGAGTATATCCACCGCAGTTTGTTCTAAAACTGCCGGCGCCATTTGGCAGGCTACCGTGCGTTTCCAAATAAGCCCGTACAGTTTTTTTTGGCCGGCATCTAAATATTTTTCAATACTGTCCGGCGTTAGGGTAACATCGGCCGGGCGGATGGCCTCGTGCGCTTCCTGCGCGCCTTTGCTTTTGTTAGTAAAATGCCTAGGTTCAGTTAAAACGTATTCTTTGCCAAAGTGCTCCCCAATAACTTGCTTAATTGCAATCATAGCCGACTGTGCTAAATTCAAGCTGTCAGTACGCATATAGGTAATTAGACCTGTGTGGCCTTCGGGCCCTAAATTAATCCCTTCGTAAAGCTGTTGGGCAATAACCATGGTTTGTTTGGCAGACATGCCAAACTTACGGGCGGCTTCCTGCTGCAGGGTGGAGGTAATAAAAGGAGGTGCGGGGTTGCGCTTGACTTCTTTTTGGTTTATGCCGGCTACTGCGTATTCCGCGCCGTTTAAACCAGCCGCGATTTTTTTTGCATCAGCTTCTTGGTTTATGTCCATCTTGCCGATTTTTTTGCCGTTGATTTCGTGAAGTTTAGCAACGAAGACCCGTTTTGTATCACCAAGTTTTGATAATTTCGCTTCTATGCTCCAGTATTCTTCTTGTTTGAAATTTTGGATTTCCCGTTCGCGTTCCACGACTAAACGCACAGCCACGCTTTGCACCCGCCCGGCGCTTAACCCATAACGGATTTTGCGCCACAAAAATGGGGAAAGTTCGTAGCCTACGAGCCTGTCTAAGACGCGCCTTGCCTGCTGGGCATCGACTAAATTTAAATCCAAATCGCGAGGGTTTTTCATGGCTTCGTCTATGGCGGATTTAGTAATTTCGTGGAAAACTATACGTTTTATCCGCTTGTCTTCTTTGCCTTTGGAGATTTCCGCTTCATCGCCTAAATCTAAAGCCTGCACCAAATGCCAGGAAATAGCCTCGCCTTCGCGGTCTTCGTCAGTCGCTAATATTATAGAGGGCGCGTTTTTGGCATCTTTTTTAAGTTCCATAACGATTTCTTTGGCTTTGGGCGGGATAATATAGACAGGTTCAAAGTCATGCTCAACATCTATAGAGAGCTTGCTTTTAGGTAAATCCCGCACATGGCCCATGCTGGCTTTAACCGTATAAGCCCCGCCCAAAAAACGCGAAATGGTTTTCGCTTTTGTCGGGGACTCGACGATGATGAGGGGTTTGGGCATATATCTACAAAACAACAAATTTATACGAATCTACAAATGACTACAAATACAAAAGTGAGTTTAACCATAAAAAAAATAATTGTCAACTTTTTGTCATTGTAAGGAGCGAAGCGACTAAGCAATCTGTCGTAAGCGCATTAAAAAGATTGCTTCGGTCCTCGACTCTGAGGGACGAACGGAATCGCTCGGACTCGAATGAGATGCACTCGCAATGACAAACGAACACGCTTGCTTTTTTCAGAGAGAGAGAGTATTCTAAAAAGCAAACACAAACCACTTGAAAAGGAGGTGATTACATGTCAATACGACTTAAGGAATTGGAAGCATGCATAGCTTACGATCTGCACGCCTGGCCTTCGTTGACTCCAGCCGGACAAAGGCTCTTAACAAGAATAAGAGCCGATGCCAAGCACAAGCCAAACGGTAAGGTCGGGCTGGAACTGGCTTGTCTTCTGGCACCGTCGTTCAGGAACATGCCGTCTAAGACCGCCACTGACGCAGACAAGCGTCGTGCCGCCCGTCGTCTGCCCGTGGTAGAAGCCCGGCAACAGCGCCACGAAGATCGGGTTTGGAAGTCCCGTACCGCTGGAATTCCCCACTACGCGGGACAGCGTCGGTCAAGGTTGTAACGCAACCAACTGGTGGGCGGCGCGAATGCAAGCGTGCCGCCCTCAACATTTTGTCATTCGATAGGAGGTGAAATACATGAAGGTGCCAGAACAAGCACGGTCTTGGGTACTTATTATGCTGTTGTTTGCGGCGATTGCTTTTCTAATAGCCGTGAATATTCAGCAGTACACATGGCGGCCTCATAACGAGGAGTATTGGTTCGAGCAATACTTCTGGCCGCGCCACGCGGCGTGGTGGGCCAAAACCGGCATGTGGGCCAGTGTTGGAATTATGGCAATCCTGTTCCATCGTTGGAAACGACCCGGTTGAGCGTTAGGGCGGCGCGAATGCCAGCGCGCCGTCCATTTTTTTATTTCACCCCCTCCTAGCCTCCCCCCTCAAGGGGGAGGAAACGGGAGGGGATTTTTATTTTTTCTAAAATTTCTTTACTTTCTTTTTCATCCGCCAAGCGGGGAGTGGAGTAGTTGTCTATAATAATCGGGATCAATTCTATACTATCTAAAGTCGCCGGTGTTCTCGGCCCTTGCAAATTATTTTGAAATTTGAAATTTGAAATTTGGATTTTTAATGCCAGCCCTTCCCTGGTTTTTTGGCTCCACATTTGGTCAAAAATAAAATTACCCAAAGAATAAAAAATGTATTTTGGGTTGGCGCATTGTGATTCAGAATCACCCTCCCCTAGCCCCTCCCCTCGAGGGAGGGGAATTAAAGCAGTCTCCTCCCCCTTGAGGGGGGAGGTTGGGAGGGGGTGTGGACAGTACAACTCTATTTCTTGCACCCAGTGCGGGTGGTGGCCAATTACCATATTTGCCCCGGCATCTATGGCGGCATGCGCGAAATCTATTTGCGCTTGATTAGGTTTGGTGGTGTATTCGGTGCCGGCGTGCATACTTGCGACTACAAAGTCGCAAGTAGATGCTAGATACGAGATACTAGATTTTAGTCTGTCTAAGTCCTGAATCCTTGCCACATAATTATTCGTAGTTTTGCCGTTGTCGTTTATGGAAGCGTAAGATGCGCCAATAAAACATAGTTTAATCCCGTTTTGTTCAATCACTACAGGCGCCCAAGCGTCATCTAAGGTCATTCCAGCACCAGTGTGCTTGATACTATTTTCATTAAGATAGTTGATTGTGTATTCCAGTCCATCCAAACCCTGGTCTAGCGCGTGATTGTTGGCAAGGTTCAAAATTTTAAATTTATTTTCCACCAAACCTTTTATATTATCTCGCGGGGCATTAAAAATCATTGAGCCGGTCGGGTTAAAATTATCGCTGTCTGAAAATGGACTTTCCAGATTTGCAAAAGAAAAATCTACGCTTTCGAACAAGTCATCCAGCGTCCTAAAAGGTAATAGGGGATCGTTGGTATCCTTAATTTTTTGTGCGACATTCCTGGAAAGCATAATGTCGCCCACGGCTAAAAATGTTGCATCTGACTTTTGAATAGCACGATTGGAGCGGCCGCTCAAATCGTGCGCTTTGTTGTAAAAGCCCCAAAGCTCGTTTTGGGTTTCTTGGGAAAGTTCTATTTCGCGGTTTTGATTTTTAAAAGCAAATTGATTGTTATCGCGTTTAAAAAATCCAAACAGGATAATAACAACAACCAGTGTAGGAACTAGAAATTTTAGATGTTTGGCGTCCATTTGGAATTTGTAATTTGTCATTTGAAATTTCCGTTCCCGCTAGCGGGAACGGATGTATTGCTGTCCGCCCAAATTCCTTATTTTACCTTTCATTTCCAAAAATGTTAAGGCCGACGTGACTTCGCCAACATCCAGACCGGAAGACTTGATGATCTCGTTGATAATTATAGGTTCCTTGTTGATTATCTCAAGTAATTTATTTTCTACCGGATTGTCGCCAAAAATATTTTGATTTTCAACTTCTTCGGGCAAGCTTTTTAAATTTAAATCTTCTAAAATATCATTAGCTTCGGTCACCGCCTTAGCGCCCATCTTTATGAGATTGTTCGGACCCTTGCTCATTTCCGCGTAAATTGGCCCAGGCACGGCATAGACCTGGCGGTTTTGTTCCAGCGCGTGCTTGGCTGTTATTAGCGAACCTGACTTTAAATCGCATTCAACTACCAATGTGCCAATGCTCATGCCGGAAATAATCCGGTTGCGCGCTACGAAATGCTGTTTGAAGTTAGGCGTTAAGGGAGGATATTCGGAGAGAAGGGCGCCGCCGTTGTCCAAGATTTCTTGGGCGAGCAGCTGGTGGTGTTTTGGGTACAGAGATTTATTATCTAAGCCTCCGCCTAAAACGGCGATTGTCCTTTTTCCTTTTATTAATGCTTGCTTATGCGCTTCGCTGTCTACGCCAAAAGCCATACCGGAAACAATCACCGCGCCCGCTTGAACCAGGGGCGCTACTAAATCGGGAATCACACTTCGTCCGTATGTGGCAATGTTTCTGGTGCCGACCACGGCAAAACATAATTCATCAGCATTTTCCATTATCCCTCGGTAATATAACAGTACGGGAAATTTAGGGATTTCCAAAAGTAGCTTAGGGTAATTAACGTCATTTTGGGCTATAATACCAATTCCTTCATTCTCCATTAGGGATTTTTCAACATTTAAATTTATTTTCGGCTTCTTTTCCAGCCAGGCATCCACGACTTCGTTTTCCAGTCCTGCTTTTATAAGTTCGTGTTTGGAGGCCTTAAAAGCGCGCTCGAAATCGTTCTCAAAATGGTTTGCGAGCTTAAAAAGCCGCGTTGGGCCAAATTGAGGCAGAAGGTTAAAGCTGTGTAAATAAAGGGGGTTTTCCCGAATTGGGGTTGACATAAAGCCTAAAAGGGTATATAATATTAAATCTAGTCTTGTGCCCGTTATCCTGTCTGTAGGTCGTGAGTTCCGGAAGACATCCCTCCTAACTTTTGGAATTTGCATCAAGTAAAGGTTCAAATGCGTTTGCATTTAACCTTTCACCTGCAGGTGGGGTAGTGGACACAAAAAACTCCGTATGACGGAGTTTTTTTAATTTCAAATTTCAAATTTCAAATTTCCAATAAATTTTTCGATTTCGTCATTCACTTTAGGAAATACCTCTGCTTGGAGTTTTTTGAGTTCATCAGCCGTAAAGTTTTGCAGGACAAAGGCGTCGGTGGGCATATCATTGCGCGATTGCCTTGATTCTACTCCAATGCGAATTCTATGGAAATTTTGGGTACCTAATTTATCTATAATATCTTGCACCCCGTTGTGCCCGGCTGATGAGGATGAATCGGCCGTTCTTATGGTGCCTAGTGGCAAATCGGAGTCATCGTGGATTATCAGTAAATCTTTAGAGATATCCGTTTTGTAAAAGTTCACAATTTCAGAAACAGCCTTGCCCGAGTCGTTCATAAAGGTTTGGGGTTTTACCAAGATATAATCCGAATGCCCCGGATTATTATCCCCGCCATCGCTAAAGCTTCCCCCTTCGTTAAAACTTCGGAGGACAGGTTGGGGGGCAGGCAAATGATCCGAAAACAGAATCTCTGAATCGAATTTTTTCTGCCAACTTTCCACTTTATACTTTTCACTTTCAACTAGCTGGTCAAGCGTCAGCCACCCGGTATTATGCCGCGTGTGTTCGTATTTAGCCCCCGGGTTGCCTAAGCCTACAATAATTTTCATAGCTTTTTAAATCCTTTGCGGAAAATTTTAAAGAATTCTTTTGTTGAAAGAATTTGAAAAGGCCAGTCCAGATTTTTTAGTTTTGGTTGAAGGATATGTTTTTTATCCAGCGAAACAAGGAAATCGGCCTCCGCGTCCAGCGCACCCGCAAGGACGGGCATATCTTTGGCCGGTAGCAATCCGTCTAATTTTTTAACAAGGACTGGGTTAGGGCTAATAGTGCTAATTTTTGGAGCTGCTGTTTTTATAAGCCTGTAATAATCATTTAATTTTTTTAGTGCTTTTAAAAGCAGATTTCGTTCCGCTTCTTCCAATACATGATTATTGGCAAAAGCCTGAATTAACCCCGCCTCGGCCAGGCGGCAAATTAAAAAAGAGCCACCTTGTGGGGACATGGCGGCAGAAAACCAGACATTGGCATCTAAGAATATCTTATATTTTGTCACTGGATTTTTTTTTGATGACTGCAAGAATCATCTGTTTTTGCTTGGAGTTTAACCTGTCGTCTTTTTTAAATTGCCTTAGGTCGGAGGATGAGTATTCATCTATGGGGAAAGACTGTTTTGTTAAAGCCAGCACACGGTCAAAAGTCCTAGCTTTTTCCAGGAGCGATTGATAGGTCTTCGTTGGGACGGTTATAGTTTGCATATAGGATATGTTGAATAATTTCATAGGTATTATACAACCCGTTGACGAATGTGGCAAATTGTGATATTTTTAGCTGTCTTTCGGTTTACCGCAAATGTGCGGAGTTTTATCTTCCTATTTTTCGTGTGAGGTGTAATTTAATCGGAGTGCCATACCCCGGTACCAGTCGTTTCTAGATAAATCGGGACTCCGGTACGGGGCAAGGAAATCCTCTTATCTCCCTATCTTCCTAGTCAGATGTAATTTGATTGGAGTACCATAGAAATCGAGTTCCCTGATTATGGCATTTTCCAAATAGTGTTTAAAGTGGTGGGCAATGGCCGCCGGGAAGTTGACCAGCAAATCAAAAGTCGGTGGGTTGATGTCAGTCTGTGTTAAACCGAATACTCGGGGGGTTTTTTGGTCCCATAGGCGTTTGGGGGGCTGTTTTTTCATTATTTTAGCTAAAAATTCCGATATCGTCTGGTTGTCGATTTTTTTATTCCGGCGGTCGGAAATAGGTTTTATGGCTTTTATTGCATCAGCCAAGCCTTCGTTGGTTAGGGCAGAGACAAAAAATACCGGACACATCCATAAAAAAGGGAAGTGGTGGCTAATGTAATCTTTAAGCGCGCTTTCTTTGCCTTGGTAAAGATCTATTTTATTGGCAATGACTATACAGCCTTTTTGCATTTGCATAATTTCCTGGGCAATTTTTTTGTCCTGCACCGTTATGTCTTGTGTGGCATCCAAAACTAAAAAACATACATCGCTCCTTCTTATGGATTTAAATGTCTGGAAGCCGCTGAATACATCGGGCTGGGTTTGTTTGTATTCCTTTTTTTTAAGACCGGCTGTGTCAATAAAAGTGTAATTTACGCCGCCAATTATCATTTCATCGTCGACCGATGTCCGTGTGGTGCCCGGCACAGCGGATACGACGGATCGTTCATCATTCAAAATTTTATTAAACAGGCTCGATTTTCCGACATTGGGTTTACCGACAATGGAAACCGGAATAGTGGGTAGTGGGTAGTGGGTAGTGGGTAGTTCAGACAGCGGCAGGGGTTTAAGGATTGATGCTATGTATTCAAGCAAATCGCCAATGCCGGCGCCGGTCACAGATGAGATAGGAAAAAAAGGTTTGATGCCTAGTTTGGCAAAATTCGCCGCTTGCTCGTCGCGCTTGGAAGGCGAGTCCAGCTTGTTGACCGCCAGGATTTTTGGTTTCGCGGTTTTCCGGAATTTAATTAAGACTTTTTTATTTATTGCCCCCACCGGCTCTTTGCCGTCTACGACCAAGACAAGGACATCTGCTTCTTTTAAGGCGACATCAATTTGTTTTTGTACATTTTTTTCCAGCTCCCCGCTGGCCGACAGATCCAGACCCGCGGTATCAACCAGCATAAAATCCACGCCGTTAAAAGCCGTCTTTATATACTGCCTGTCGCGAGTAGTGCCGGCAATTTCGGAAGTGACGGCCAAGTGTTCTTTGGCTATTTTATTTAACAAAGTTGATTTGCCGGCGTTGGGCGGACCCACGAGGGCAACAATGGGTAAATTATGATTGACCATGATTGACCATGATTGCCAAGCATTAAATCTTGGTCAATCTTATTTAATCTTACTTAATCTTGTTCAATTAGTTGTTTTTTCCCAAAATAACTACAATATCCACCTTGCTTGGGTCGGCATTAACCCCTGGCGGGGGAAGAGTGAGCACTTTGGCATTTAAAATATTTTTTATGAATTCCAATGTGGCCGGTTTTGGGTTGGCCTGAAAGGCTATAGTTTGGGGAAAATCGTCTTTACTGTAATCCAATCGCCAAACAGTCAGTCCGGCTTCCTTCAGCAAACTTTCCGCTTGTTTGAGCCTGCTTGGGTTTTGGGTGGAATCGCCCAGCCAAATTGTGGCTTTTTCCTGGCTTAGCTTGCCTAAAACAAAAGAGTTTTTAAAAAAACTTTGAATGTCATTGTATGTTTTGCCCGCGCAGGGGATTAAAATATAGCCTGCGGTTTCATGGGTTGTGGGGCACACCAGCCCGGTTTCCAAACCGAGATTCAAAGAGAGGAAAGTTTGGATATTTTGTTCTTTGGCCAGGTTGTAAAGGCGAAAAATTTCTCCCGGGCTTAGATTGGTGTGGAAATTATTTGCAAAAATTCCCAGTAAAGTGTTAATCCTGCCCAGGTTAGTAAGCAGGTTGATTTCCAGAAGCTTGTCTTTAAACGCTTTTATGACTTTTTGCTGTCTAAGGCCGCGCGTAAAATCACTGCCTTCATTGTTATTGCCGTGGCGTGAACGCGCGAACTGCAGGGCGCGGGTTCCGTCCATATGCTCTTTGCCTTTTTCAAAGACCACGGGCGGCAGGTATCCTAATTTTTCGTTCGGAAATTGGGCGTCCGCGAAACTGTTTTCCACGGTAATATCCAGTCCGCCAATTTCATCTACCGCCATTTTAAAGCCCGCAAAATCTATGACCGCAAAGTACGGAATGGTTTGCCCGGAAAGCCTCTCTGTGGCCATGGCTGCCCAACGGCCGGCAGTATTGAAATCTTTGGTGCGGGCAATGCCTTCCGCAAAGACCGTATTTATTTTCCTTTCGCCCAAGTTATTCGGCAATTCGGCGAGCATGTCCCTGGGTATGGAAACAAACGAGACTTCAGATGTTTTTGGGAGGATTTGCGCCAGTATAATGGTGTCGGTTAAGTAGGGTCCTTCGTGTCCGGGGCCGCCAATGCCGAGCAAAAGTATATTTATTTTTCCTTGATTTTCCCCAAGTAGGGTGACTTTGCCTGTAGCGCCCCTAAGCGTTTCCCAAACTTTGCCAAAGAAAGTGGTTTTTTTCCCTGCGAAAATTTTTTCCGACAATATGGCAGTGCGGTTAATGGCCAGTGCGCCCAAAAATAAAATTGCCGCAAGCAGAATAAAAAATATCCATTTTAGTATGGACTTGTTTTTTTTACTTTTCGCACTTCCCCCGCCGGGTTCTGTAAACTGCTGGGCGGACAACAACCTTCCGGGGTTTTTTAATATGCTAACTTTAGTGTCCGACCCATGGGGGGCATTTTGGATTTTTGGTGGCTGAAAATCCGAGTTTTTATTATTTGACGACGCTGAATCAAGATTTTTTACCATAAGGCGGAGAACCTATTTTAAAAATCCTTCTTGGCTGCAATTGCAGATTTTCGGCCATTCGGCCAAAAAAATTTATCCGCTTAACTTTCAGTTAAACATCAAAATTTATTTTGCCCGACTTGCTCGAAAATTTGCAATTTCGCCTAAAAATTATTTTTTAAAATAGGTTCTTAGGTATTATACTCAATTAAAGCTATTGCATCAATGAGGTTCGAATGATATGATTTAGCTCGTTAGGGGTTAAATTGAAATATTTTGGCGCAAAGTTTACATTACGGCGTTCTGTTCATTCACCCCGTTGAATATTCGGCCACTTAGTTCAGTCTTGCCCCGCACGAATTTCCCTACATTTGGTTTATCTATAAATTTACAATTGCCGCAAAGACAATATTGATCAGTTTCATTAGTTAAGGAAATTGGTGCGGGGTGAAGTTAGAGCGCGCCGTTCATTCACCCCGTTGAATATTTGGACTCGTAGCTCAGTCTTGCCCCGTTAAATATTTATGGTCGCATAGCTCAGTTGGTTAGAGCGTTGCATTCACATTGCAAAGGCCCCTGGTTCGAGTCCAGGTGCGATCACCATAATTGCGACCATATTTAACGGGGTGAAGTTAGAGCGTTCGATTCACATTCAAAAGGTCAGAGGTTCAAATCCTCTCGAGTCCACCAAGTCTAACGGGGCAGGTAGTTGATGGCTCGTTTGGGTCTGCCTTAGGGCTTGACCGATTGGATATTATAGGTAAAATATATGCACAGTAATTATAAACTGGTTTTTAAAAATGGAAACAGAGCCAAACCAAAACCAATCATCTAAATTTTCAGCCGTGAAAGGTTTTTTTTGGGACTTAACAAAAATTTTGGCATGGTCTTTGTTGATTATTATCCCTTTCAGGCTTTTTATTGCCGAGCCGTTCGTTGTAAGTGGTTCTTCCATGGTGCCAAATTTCCACAATAAGGATTATTTAATTATAGACAGAATTTCCTACCGGAAGAGCGAGCCCGCAAGAGGGGATGTGGTGGTAATAAAATACCCAAAAGACAATAAGCAATATTTTATTAAAAGAATTATTGCTTTGCCCGGTGAAACCGTAGAGTTAAAAAATGGCGAAGTATTTATTGTAAATAAACAGGAGCCGCTAGGATTTGAAATAAATGAAAGTTATTTGTCAAAAAATATCCAGACTTTGGGCAGGGCCGGACCGGTAACCTTGGGAAGTGGCGAATATTATGTATTTGGCGATAACCGCACAGCTTCCTCAGATTCCCGAGTTTGGGGAATTTTGCCCAAAAAAAATATTGTCGGACGGGTTTGGCTCAGAGTTTTTCCGCTTGGGGATTTCGGCTTCATTAAAACGCCAACATATAGCAAGTAGTAGGTAGCATTTAGTAAGTAGCCAGCAGTTTTGCTAAACGCTACTTACTAAGTGCTAAAAGCTAAAAATATGGGAAGACCAAAAAAATTTTTTTCAGGCTCCGGAACTCAAAGCACAGTTAAGAAGATTTCGGCGTTGCCCGATAGTTTTGATGTAAATACAGGGACCGACCTTTTTTGGGATGCGCTTTTAAAACGTTTTTCAAAAATCGCCAGAGTCTATGGGTTTTCCAGAGTTGAAACTCCGGCTGTTGAAGATGCACGGTTGTTTAAGGCTTTTTACGGGCAAAATAGCGCTAAATATGATTCTTTGGTTGTTTTGCCCTGGCACGGCCTTTTGGAGGCCGCCCTCAGGCCTACCCAGTTGCCCGGAATTTTAAGGAATTTTTCCCACCAAAAGTTCGAGGATGCTCCCTCTCTCCACAAGTGGCACTATGGAGGGTTTACTTATAAAAAAGATTTTGCCGGCAAGCCTTTTTTGGATTATGAATTGGGATGTGAGATTTTGGGGCAATTTAACCATTTGAATGAAGCCCAGGTAATAGCCGCGGCCTGGGAATTTTTCAGCGGATTTGAGCTTGAGGGTTTAATTTTAGAGATAAACAATTTAGGCAGCCAGGAATGCCAAGAGCGCTATGCTGGAGTGTTAGTAGACGCATTGCTACCCAAAAAGTATGACCTGTGCGATAATTGTAACGAACTCTTAACCTACCGCCCCTTGGGAGTGTTTGCCTGCGAAAACCTGGATTGCCAGGCAGCCGCGGCGGAAAGCCCCACCATTTTAGATTTTCTTGACCAGGATTCCCATAAGGATTTTACCAATGTGCTTGAGGCTTTAGATGAAATGAATATTATTTATCAGCTTAATCCCTTCTATGTCGGAAAACAGTCCAGTGAAAAAACAACTTTTTCCGTAAAATATAAATTTGGGGAAAAGATGGTAAGCTTGGTAGAAGGAGGCTACCATCAAAGCTCGGGTTATGGCTCTTTCAACAAAAATTTTGCTGCGTTCGGATTTTTTGGAAGTTTAATGCTTTTAAAAAAGATCCTAAAAGACGGGCCTCTAGTTGTGGAAAGGCAAATTTTAAGCGAGGTCTGTCTGGTACCGTTAGGAGAACTTGCGGCAAAGCGAAGTTTGAGACTTTTTCGCGACTTAACGGCACATAAAATTTTAGTTTACGACCATTTTGGTTTAAGCGGGGTAAAAAATCAGCTAAAGGTAGCCTTGGACAATAAAGTGCCAATTGCCTTAATTATGGGGCAAAAAGAGGCAATGGACGAAATGGTTATACTGCGCGACGTTAAATCCGGTATGCAAGAAATCATTTCTTATGATAAGATAGTAGAAGAGGTAAAAAAGAGGCTGGGTAAATAGTATTATTGACAAAAATTAAAAAAATAATAAAAATGACAAAAATAGGAAGCGGTAAATTTTGCTTCCGCCTTTGGCGGATCATTTATGTCATTTTTGCTCATTTAAGTTATGGACGATTGCGTATTTTGTAACATTGTCAACAAAGCCATTGAATCCAAAATAGAGTTTGAGGATGAGGGCTTGATAGTAATCCGGGATATTTTACCCAAAGCCCCGGTGCATCTTTTGGTAATACCCAAAAAGCACATAGTGTCCGTTAACCATATGAAAGAGGCTGACAAAGCCTTGGTTGGGCAGATGGTATTTGTGGCGAGCCTAATGGCTGAAAAGTTTGGAATCGCGGAAACCGGGTATAAATTGGTTTTTAATGTCGGGCGGGATGGCGGGATGGTAGTGCCACATTTGCATTTACATTTAATGGGCGGAAAGAACTTGGGGGAATAGCTTTAGTAAACCGATAATAAGTAATTTATAACTAATAACTCTGGTTTTGAGGGTTATAGGTTATCAATTATTAGTTATTAGTTTTTTGTTTGTTTGACTAAATCAGACAAATTTTATATAATCAATAGGAAATATTAACTATTTTTGAAATTTGAAAGACGAGGTGAATTTAAGTGGTAGAAGTTAAAAAGAAAGACGGTGAATCCTTTGAATCGCTCCTAAGACGTTTTAGCCGCAAGATCCAGCAAAGCGGGGTGCTTATACGCGCCCGCAGAATCCGTTTTCATACTCCGGAAAAGAGCAGAAATTTGCAGAAAGTCGCGGCGCGTAGAAGGGCGAAAAACAAAGCTGAAAGGGAAGAACTAAAGAAATTAGGCAAACTATTGCCGGTAAAAAGGTACGGGAGAAGGTAGTATTAATGACAAAAATTAAAAAAATGACAAAATTGACAAATTTTTTTTCTGCAGTTTATTTTTGTTCATTCCCGTCGTTTTTGTCATTTTTGTTCATTTAGTCAATGTTATCACTTTCGCAAATCGAACAAGACCTAACGGCCGCGATGAAAGCTAAGGATCAGTTGTCGGTTGATGTTTTGCGTGGTTTAAAATCGCGCGTTCAAAATGAAAAAATTTTAAAGATGCGGGATATATCCGAGGAAGATATTTTGGGATTGGTAAGGTCAGAAATAAAAAAACGCAAAGAAGCATCGGAAAGCTTTAAAAGCGGCGGTCGGACCGAATTGTCCGACAAGGAATTGAAAGAGGCGGAAATTTTGGGAAAGTATTTGCCCGCACAAATGGGCGAAGCTGATTTAATAAAGATTTTGGAAGCAGTTATCCAAGAAGGGTCTTTTACCGCCCAGGATTTTGGCAAAGCCATGGGGGCGGTAAAAGCCAAGGTCGGCAACGCGGCCGAAGGCGGGACATTAGCTAAGTTGTTGAAAGAAAAACTAAAATAGCAGTTAGCATCTAGCGTTTAGTTGGTAGCCAGGAAAATTTTTTGGCTAAACGCTACTTACTACCAGCTACTGGCTAGAGTATGGCTAAGGGATCATACATAACAGGCCTTGACATCGGCACCGCTTACATTCGCGCTGTGCAGGGAAAGTTTACCCAAGAAACAGGGGAGCCTTTAAGCATTATTGGCGCAAGTGAAGTTATTAGCCAGGGTCTTAGAAAAGGTGTGCTTATAGACATTGAGGAAGCCGTTTCCTGCATTTCCCAGGCAATTGAGAAAATTGAAAGGATGACCGGAGTAGGGGTAACTTCCGTGAATGTATCGGTTTCCGGTAACCATATTTCTACTTTGCCCAGCCATGGGGTGATTGCTGTTTCCAGGGCTGACGGCGAAATAACCGAAGCCGATGTGGTGAGGTGTATAGATGCCAGCCAGGCAATTTCCGTGCCCCAGAACCGGGAAATTTTGCATGTCTTCCCTAAGAATTTTACGCTCGATGGTCAGAGCGGAATAAAAGACCCCCATGGCATGAGCGGCGTCCGACTGGAGGTAGACACATTAATCGTCCAGGCCGGCTTGCCGTTTGTAAAAAATTTAACCCGTTCGGTTTCCCAGGCTGGTTTGGAAATCGGTGATTTGGTTTTATCGCCGCTCGCTACCGGCGAAGCGGTTTTGAGCAAGAGGCAAAAAGATTTGGGCGTTTGCGTGGTAGACTTGGGCGCGGGCACGACATCACTAGCGGTTTACGAAGAAGGGGAGCTTTTGCATGCCGGCGTAATCCCCGTGGGCGGACAGCACATTACCAACGATTTAGCGATAGGCTTAAGATCATCTATTGAAGTGGCGGAAAAAGTAAAATTGATGTTCGGGCATTCGGACATTAAAGCCGTGGGCAAGAATGAGGAAATCCAATTAAGCCAATTTGAACCGGGCGAAACAGATTCCGTAATGCGGCATTATGCGGTGGAGATTATCCAGGCGCGGTTGGAGGAAATTTTTGACCTGGTGGCTAAGGAGCTTAAAAATATCGGCCGTGACGGCAAACTGCCGGCCGGCGTGGTTTTGACCGGCGGGGGTAGCCGTTTGCCGAATGTGGTTGAATTTGCCAAAAAGCATTTGCGTTTGCCCGCGTCTTTGGGCAAAAGTCAGGGCATAAACACTGTAATCGACAAGGTAGATGACCCGGGTTTTGCCACAGCTTTAGGTTTGGTTTTATGGGGTCAAAAATACGGGCAGGGACATAGCTTTAGCGCGGGGAGCATATTTTCTTCGGTAAAAAGAATGTTTGCGCACCCGGCAATGGAAAAAGCCAAGAAGTGGTTGAAATCTTTTATGCCGTAAAGCGCCTTAAGTAAGCAAAAAATTAAGAAAATTTATAAACTTTAAAAGTTGACTGGAAATGTTGACGAGAGCAGAAAAGGGGTGAAATTTAGGGATGGATGAAATCGGGACGGAAGGAAGGTTTAAGTTTTTTATGCTTTATTGAAATAAAATAACACCCTTATTCGAGTATTTTTATACAAAAAAAAGAAGGGACGATGGGCAGGCTGGTTGGCCGTTTCATCGTCCTCTTCAGGGTGATCTAGGTCGGGCGCGGGGTGGTCCCCGTCTAAAGCGCATTAGCTTTCGCATAATGCACCCCCTTCCTAGTATTCCATCTCAACTTTGGCGCCTTTGCTTTCCAGCAGCCACTTCCAGAAGGAGAGCGACTGCCGAATTTGGTCGGCATTGGCGCCGCTTTTGGGTCCGTACAGGTAGACCCATGTACCTTTCAGATCCGGGCACTGGACTTTGCTCTGGAGCTTGTCCGCCACTTCTTGGTTTCCGCTTTTGGGCGGGCTCACATAGAAGTTACCGAGATCAGAGTTTTCGAGCCCGTCCGTAAACACCAGGACGGTTCGATTGCGTTTGCCGAGGTTCTTGGCCAGGGCGTTGAACAGCCCTGTTGCCAACGATGTCCGTGTTTTTGCTGGTTTCGGCGCCAACAGGTCATCTAGCTTTCTTCCGATTTTTCCGTAGGCGTGAGTGCCTTCGCCGGGTTCGGCTAGGGCTCTGTCGCTGTCCAGAAAGTCGGTGGCAGAAAGCCGGAACGTCCAGAAGTGGACGCCGTCGCCTGCCTTTAGCCGAGTGGGGATGTCGAGATTGTCGACTTCCCGAACGACTTGGTCGCGAAGCGTTTGGTCAATTCCACTGCTGTCGTCGACCATTACTTCATGAGTCCAAGTGCGGGGCTGGTATCGAGCGAACTCGGCCGTGACTTCTTGGAACTCATTGATCTTTTTGAGTACCAGGGCACGCCGAGCCGGGCGGCTAACGTCTGCGGTCATTTTTTGCTTAGGGATAAAGAACGGGCGAACCCATTCGTCCTTCCCGCGGAAAGAAATGACGAACCGAGTTTCGTTGGTGCCATCGCCGTTGTTAAAGCGGCGAACAGCTTCCTCGGAAAAGATCGTCTCGACTTCAATGGTCGGGGCGGTCGAAAGCGCGTCGCGTTTGAATTCGGTCGGGATGGCGACACTTTGGGGTTCGCGGCTAGAACGAGCGTTCATAAACCAGATTATCCCACCGACGAGGCCAAAGAACGCGAGAGCGAGGCCGAGAGCGAGCAACCACGGAAATTTTTTGTGGTTGCTGTTGGTCCGGCTGTTGGCAGCACGGACGCGAATATTTGGGCGTGGGGTATAACGAGGTATCATTAGAGTACGCCTCCGTCCGCCGGATTGTTCCAGCGAAATATCATTGCGCCCGACGAAGCGGCCTGTGCCGCTTCGGTTTGCACCTGCGCGAGGGTTTCAGCCTCGACAGGCGCGAAGTTGGTCACGCGAGCGTCAGCCGGCAGGTCAACCCGAGGGTCAAACTTTTCGGCTTCGGCAGTGAGGTCAGCGTCGTTTAGCGTTGGTAGGACAGAGCGAGAAAACAGCTCGTCGAGCTCACGGGTTGCGTCAGCATTGTCAAACAGTTTGATGTCTATGCTGGGAACGACCTTGGCGACCGCGTTGGCCGCCTCCTGAACCAAGGCATGGAAAGCGCGCCGAACGAGTTCAAACGCAGTCAGATACTGCTCCACGAGGGAGAGGTACAGTGCGGCAAGCTCGCGGCGAGCGGAGCAATCGTTTGCCACAACAGCCGCGGCGTTATCAGCCGCTTCGTTGTAAATGCGGATTGCATTCTCGCGTTCTTGCGGGTAGGGGTCATTGGGGTCGGTGGTGGAGAGTTCGGAAATTCTTGCACCCATGGCTTCATAATCTGCCACGAGCCTTTCGAACTCTTGCTGATGCTCTTTGGCGTACTTCGGGGCGTGGCGTACCTCGGCGAGGTAATACACACCGGCCAAGACGGCCATAGCAACAGAACCAAACACCGCGTTCCAGCCGAATTCCTTTGGATTGGAAACGGCGAGGACGACGCGGAATGCAACCAGAATGAATGACCAGCCGAGGAGCGTGCGCTCCGACCAGCGAGCCATCATCCAAATGGATTCTTCAACGGGTGTAACGTAAACGGGGTTGCCGTTCATGTCAAAGCACCCGCCTGCACATTTCTGCGCGTAAATCCGATGGGCATCTTCGTTGGCGTTGATGATCGCGCGGTTGACACCAGCGAAGTGGGATGTGAGCGCGAGAACGACAACGGTGATGAGCGACCAAGCAAGTGCGCTGTACGAAGTTCCTTCGAACTCGAACATGCCGTAGCCGGCCATTCCTTCGACCGCAATCAGCATTAGGAAGACGAAAGCCGCCATTACCCCGTGTACAAGGTAGTTCACATGGTGAATGACTGCATCCTGGTCTCCCGACATGCGGATTTTTTGCGACCAAATCGCGTCTTCCAGAATTGGCCTTTGCTCGGTGAGCTGGGCCAGCTCCAGTCCGCGCGCTTGATCACGCTCGAACTTGCGGGTGAGGATGGTGTAGAGCTGCTCCCGCAAATAAGCGAGCGAGGCGTCCAGGGTTAGGCGGTAGCCGGTTATGTGACCGGCGGGATTGAACAAGCGGATGGCCTCGCGCAGATTGCGCGCGGCAACCGTGAGCGAGGTGCAGGCGGAGTTCTCAAATCGTGTCCACAGCTCAGAGAGCCAAAACACGACTGTGGCGAACAGCGGGAGAAACCCAGAGTCTTTGCGGAATGTGGGGACCAGACCAGCGATCCGTCCCTTCTGCGCCGCAAGTTGTTGTCTAAGGCCGGCGGTGTTAATTTCCGGCCTCGTTTCTTGAACATTGTTGAGATGGTCCATTTGTCCTCCTAGACATTTGGTAAAGAACTGTTGGTTAGAGAATTCTGCGTGTGGCGGTCTGCGCAAAATCCCCTTAAGCGAACTGCAAAAAAACTTGTGTAGCCACATTACTAATGTTTTTCACCCCCACCTAACCTCCCCCCTCAAGGGGGAGGAAAAAAACAGGAGATTAAAAACAACAGCAATGTAGCCGCAATTAATAAATAATATTTTATTTTAACCTCTGATTATAACACAAAATAGCTAAATTTGTCAATAATTAGACCCTAAAACCCTTATTTATAAGGGAAAATTAATAATTTAGATTAAAAACAAGCCTGGATTAAGAGTTTATTCTTGACATAATAGTTTATTTGTATTATAATGTTTAGTCATTATGCCGCAGTGTCGGCAGAGTGACACAGTTCTTTATAATTGTCCTTAAGGAGGATATAAGCCCCAGTTAAATGAATCCAGACTTTGTTTGGGAATTTAACGGGGCAAGCGTTACTTATTTTACGCGGAGCATTCGCGGATTTAGATCGCAGACGCGGATTACGCGCTGAGCGGAAAAGAAATGTTAATTGCATGCTGAAAAAATTGGATACTGCAATTAGCCCCAAATTTATTTTTGGGATTAGTGGCAGTATCTAGTTTGATTTTTAGAACACGCCGCAAGGTGTGTCTCTATGGCAGTTAACGTTCAGGAAAAGGAAAGACAATGTCTAACTACAAAAACCCCCTCGCACGTTTTTTTGGATTCGCGATTTGCGCGCTCGCGCTGATCGCGTCGTCCACAACCGCTTTTTCACAGACCCGCGATTACGACTTCGACAAGGACGGCAAGCCCGTTCAAGTCGGCGGCCCTGGGTTCACCCAGCAGCCGCAGGCGGCTCCGACCCCATTGCCGGCTCCCAAGCCGGACGAAGTGAAGCCGGGTTCGAGTTCCCCCACCCCAAAGGCCGAGCCTGATAAGGGTGAAGCCAAAAAGGGAGGGGAGGAGAAAAAGTCCGAAGAGGCTACGACTCCATCTCCCGCGGCTCGCATCGGCGGCGCCATCCGTTCAGCCTTTCCGTGGATTTTGGGCGCTGTCGGTTTTATCGGTGTGGTAATCTTAGTGGTCGTGTTCCTGCGTTCGCGCAGGCAGGCGACTCCGCCCCCGCCGCGTCCGCACGCGCCTCCACCACCTCCCGCTCCCGGACCTCACGCTGCTCCGCGGCCCGTGGTTTCCCCGGCTCACCGTCCGCCTCCGGCCAGTGGGGTACCTGTTCGTCCGCCCGTTGCGGCGACTCCGCCCCCCTCTGGCCCAGCCGCACCCGCTCCGCCTGCAACGCCGGCTCCCGCGCCACCCGCAACACCTCCGGTCGTGGCTCCCATCGTCGCCCTGTTGTTCGCCGTGTTGTTCGCGGCGCAGGCGGCGTACTCGCAGGCGCAGTACACGGTGTTTCCGTCGGCCATCCCGGTCGGCGGCAGCATCAACGCCATCGTCACCGGGCCGAACGCCAACACCCTCACGGGTTGCGGCGTTGCCCTTCCGGACAGTGGCTGCTCGTTCTCACACGTGGTCTCCGCCACCCAGGTAATGGTTCGGCTCACTGCCGGACCCAACGCCATGGGCACGAACCCGCACCCGGTGCGCGGCACCCTTCGGTTGGTTTTCGGTGGCACAACCACCGTGAATTTGCCGAACGCAGTTGTGGTGGGCAAGTCGGAGCAAATTGGCACGGCGATGATCTCGCCACATGTCAATCCGGCACCTGCGCCAGCACCCCGTCCGACCTACATCGCCGGCGCTGACCGGACCGCACGCACTGCGGCCGAAGCGGCTATGAACGCCGCGAAAAACGCGCAGTCCGCGAATCGGTCGTTGGCTGATAAGCTGGAAGCAACAATGACGTTGCTCCAGAACGTGGACTCGCGACTGCAGGCTTTGGAAGGTCGTCCGCAGGTTGTGGGCGGGCTCCAGGACTCGCAAGTCCGGACTATCGTCAACGAAAGCGTTGATGGTCGGGTTGCCCTTTCACTCGCCCCGGTCCGCAAGGACCTGGACGAGCTGAAGGCTCGTGTGGACAAGGTTGAGCCGATTTTGACCGCGACGGCTGATGCTGTTGAAGCGGTCGGTGCGGCGGCGGATCATGGTGGCAGTTTTCTCGGTTTCGGCGGCGGACCTAAAAAATCCCTCCGTCAGGCCGCGACTGAAGCCAGGCTCCGCCTGGCGTGTGCCCGCGGAATCGTGACCAAGGGTTGCCCGGCTTCGCTGGGTACACCCGCGGCCACGGCCGCATCGGCACCGGTGGCCGCAAGCTCCGGAACCGCCCGCCTCTCGGGCGGCCGTGTTGACAAGAAGTAACGCTTTTCCTTACCCCCTCCCTAACCCTCCCCCTTAACAGGGGAGGGAATAGCAGGCGGTGACGGAACATAAACATTGGAAGAGGGGAATGGCACTGCTATTTCCCTCTCTCCTCTCTAAAAAATTAGGATTTGGAATTTAGGGTAAAAGGTATATACTTTATATCCTGAAACTAGAATCTTAAAAATACCTCCGGTTAAATGATTTGCTTGGCAAATCAACCCGCCTTTGGCGGATTATTTAACGGGGTAAACAAGGAGGAATATAAACCAATTCCAGTTTTTGGAATTGGGAAATTTTAGATTTGGCAGATTAGCTTCTCGACAGGCTCGAAGGTTATGCACGGATGAGCAAGTAAAGACATCTTAGAGATAAAAATAGATCCCGGATCCCCAGTAGTAGTTCTCGACAAGCTCGAACACTACGGGGCAAGCAAGTCCGGGATGACAGAAAGGTGTTTTTTCTTGCTCGTCCGGCATCCCTGAAGTTTAGGGAAATTCAACCGGACGGCGAGAAAGGAGGGTAGCGAGATGCCTTTGATCTTTGCAATTCTCCTGTTTTTGTCCGCCGGTTTGGGGGTCGCACAGACTTCCACCGGCAAAGTGTTTTTTGCAACGCCCGAGGCTTGCCTCGCGGCTCCGCTAGACAACTCCTCGATCGTTTATCAACCGAGCTTTAACAATTTGCTTGGGTGGTGGACGGAAAAGTGGGAGCTTGGAACTGCGCAAAAAGTCGAGGGTCATAACAAGACCTTCTGTGCAGAGGAGCAGACTGTGGAGGGCAAGCAAATTATCCGTTGGCCCAAAAACAATCCGTTCTTTACAGCCGGAAGCCGCAAGGCTGACGGCCGGTGCGGCAATGAGGTTTATAGGCTTTGGGAAGTTTCCGAGCCTGTGTTTCAACCAGTAGTAGTAGTACCGCCCGTTGCAGTCGCTCCGGCTTCGCCCGCACCACCTTCGCATGTCTGTCCGGAGTGCGGCGATGTTACTTGGGCTGTGAACCAGCCTGGGGTGATATCGAAAGTCGAGAACGGAACACTTGTTCTCGGCTCGGTGGTTCTCCACAGCGACTTGCGCCTTAATTTGACGTTCTCGTTTACCGAGGGCGTAGAGGAAGGCCGCATTTTGGCAGGGGACACGGTTCTGGCCGGCGGAAATGCCGTGGACATTACTTCTGCGGATGGTCCGGAACCGGGGGTGTACGATATTGTTGCGGAAGGCCGGGACTCGGACGGTCACATTGTCCGTTGCCGGGTTCGTATCACGTTTGTGGCTCCTGCGCTACCCGCTCCTGTCCTTATTACCGTCGAAAAAAAGAAGGGGAGGAAATTCCCAATCCCGTGTATCCCACGGGAGAAAACGTGGTTCGGCATCGGCGTCCCCGTTCTTGAGTGTGCGGCCATCGTTGGCGGCGTATGGGCAATCTGGCCTGTCGCCGAAGCCTTCAAGCACGGCGCTGCTGTGCTGGTCGGACTTGTGCTCTAAACTGGGCAAAAACGGCAGCGTTCAACCAGGACGCCGCTACGGCAAATCTAAAATGTAGGAATCTTGGCCCGGGCGCGACTAATTATCGTTCCCGGGTCTTGTTTTTATCAATAATCTTTTATCGCCTCTTCTTTTCATTTTGGTTTTTTTATGGTTTAATATATATAGGGACTGTTGCGGAATGTCATTTTTGCCCAAAACGATCTGCTTTGGCAAAATTCCTAAAAAAATTCTTCCGCTTACCTTTCAGGTAAACATCAAAATTTGTTTTAGAAATTTTACTCAAATCATATCATTTTGCATCAAAAAGCCCATTCGGCAACAGTCCCATATAAGATTTGTCCCTAATAATATGCCAGAAACACAAAATAGCAATCCAAGCGAATTAGGCTTAGAACACCAGCCGCCCGCCCCTCACCCAACCGAAAGCCCAGACAATCGAAAAGTTGTGCCAGTAGAGGAAGGGAGGCAAGGCTTAAAGTCTAAACAGCGTAAAAACATTCGGTTAACAGACATAAGAGCCACAGAAATGCCTGATTCCAAGGGTGAGTTTGATAAGGATAATAATCCATTGGGCAGGGTCCGTTACGAAGTCAGAATTGACGCGCCCGGTAAAGGTAAAGTTTACAGGCGAACCGTGAAATTTATTGTGCCAAGAGTTGACCAGAAAAATTTTTTAGATGCACGAAAAAAAGAGACTATTAATTTTCATAGCCAGGATATAGTTGACCAATACCGCAGATATAAAAATGAACATAGGGGTCGGCTTGTGCCCTGGAATAAGGATCGCTGGCTAACTGAGAAAGAGTTTGAGGAAGGTTTAGAGGAGTCGGGTTATGACATTGGGATGAACCGGTGGCAAAGCACTCAAGCAGACAGCGTTGAGCAGGTAATTGCCAGGATGCTCAAGCAGAATAATTTTGATTTATTGCCCAGCGGTATTAGTTTAGATAAGCCCCTTTTAGACAAAAAGCGGCAATTGCGATTTTATATTGACGGCAGGGAATTTAACGCACCGCTTGCGGAAGTTGAGACCCGCGTTAAAACGGTATTTGGCCTATTGCAGGCGAGCCAGGAGCAAAATTTAAATTTATACGAAAATCTAATCCGTTTTAGGCAAATGGATTTTAACAAAATTTTAAGATTACCAGACGGCAATGAAAAAAAATTAGCTTTACAGGTCTTGGGCGTATTTGCGGGCATTCCAATTAAGGTTCTGCAAAAAGCCAAACAACTGGTGAACAATGGCGAGGCTGAAGATTTATTTGAGGAATATGAGCGGGTTAAAATTAAAGAACGCCAATTGGCTTCTACGCATGGACGGCGGCCTAGGGCTCGGAGGTTTTTAAGCCAAAAAGAACAGAATATAATAGACGTATTTGAAACTTTGGGCTTGAAGCTAAGGGGTAAAGACGGTTTTAGCTTTGCTACGGCAGGGGTGAACCAAGCTTTTTTAAAAAGATTAAGGCGTGAACCATGGGAGCATTTGGAAGAAAAAACACAGAGCCTTTTAGACGAAGCCCGCGAGAGCGTAAAAACATTAAATTTAAAGAAATTGGGATTCAAAGGCCTCCAAAAAGAGTTGGAAAGCGCCAATTTAAGCCAGCAGGAACAGAATGTAATGTATATTGCCGCGATTTTAGAAACTGGCCATAGCGCCAGATATATATTGGATGATTTTTGTAAAAAAGATTTACTGGAGCATTTTCCGGTTTTAGAAGTTAACCGTACCGCGGCCAGAATTGCTTTGGATTTATATAAAACAACGGTGGAAAAAAAATCTTTGCCGGAATTTCAGGACAAGCCGATTTTTGAGGCAAATGCCAGCCAAGCCTTTAAGGATCCGAATGACAAACGGCCGCAAAGCTTGGGTTTTGTAGCAAGAAAACAAGTTCAGGTTTTAACCGGCAGGCAATTCGTGGAAGTGTCCATTGCAAGACCTGCGGTCAAAGCAGGCCAAAACGCGGACAGAGACAGGGTTTTCCGTTTACCTAAAGACAGTTCGGTTGTTGGTTCCTTAGGAGCGGCTAAAACTTTGCAAAACCAAGTGGCGGATATTTTTTGGCGGCGGGCAAGGGAGGAAGGCCAGCGTTTTAGTTTTGTGCCGCACATTGAGCTGTTGAAGGGCAAGGCAAAGCAGAATCCTAAATTCCGCCTAACTTTAGGCACGAGTTCGGGAGAGGTTGATTATAAGACTTTCTATGAATCTTTAAGTTTTGAAAATAAAGTTAAGGTTGAAGTGTTGAAAGCAACCTACTTAGATAACAAAAAAAACCGGGGTGAGTGGTCAAAAGACACTAAAGAATGGCAAAAGCAGGCCGTGTATATGTTTCAGAATATTCTTTCTCACAGCGGGTTGCCCAGTTTAACCGAACAGCTTATAGTTTCGGAACTAAAAAAACACGGAGGAAAGCCAAGGGGTACGGTGGCCATATTGGACAAAGTCGGCAAAGTGATAAAAACGGGCGTTGAAAAAACAGCCAAAAAAGTTAGCCCAGATGAACCTATTATTCCAACTGGCATAATTAGCGCCAAAGATGTGGGATTGATTCTTGAAGAAAAGGCAAAACTCACCCGGAAAGCTCCAAAGGCTAAAGTAGTAAAAGCAAAACCTGATATCCCAGCCAAAAAACGGGTTAAAAAGAAATGAGAAATTGACATTAATTGAAAATCATGGCATTTTTAAGGCAAATATTAAATAAAAAAATTTTATGACTCAAAAAAATCAAAACACTACCAGCGCTCTGTCAGATCCTAATATAAAAGTTTTTGTGGAAAATTTGGTGGCGGAAAAAAACTTTACAGATGTGGAAGAAGAAGTTATGGCGCAAATAACAAAAGACTTGACTGATCGTGTCGAAGAAATTATTAATGCCGCAATTTTGGCGGCTATTCCTGCTGACAAACTGGAAGATTTTGATAAACTTTTGCACACAGGGACTAGGCAGGAAATTGCGGCTTTTTGCGAAACCAATGTACCCAATTTGCAAGGGGTGGTGACAGAAGAATTAAGGGCGTTTAGGGAAACCTATTTGGGCGTTTAATTTTCCGTTTTATTTTTTATCGCTCATCGTTTATTATATGACAGAAAGGCCGGGCTTTAATTCCGAAGACTCCATGAGGGAGTTTCAGGATCAGGACAAGCTTACAATCGGCTTAGCCGATATTACTTCGGCCGTGGAAGAGCGTTCTAAAGATGTTGCTTTAGACAAAGTTACCGAGAACGCCGAACAGCCAAAGGGTTTTTGGGCGCGGGCAAAAGGTTTAGTCAAGAATGTCTGGAAGCGCAGCGAGATGAACTTGACTCTGGAGCGCTACCGGGCGGAAAAGAAAATCCTTAAAGAAGGTTTGTACTCGCATTTAGAAGAAGAAGCTGGCAGTGACCAGGCAAAAAAGGCGGAAAGACAACAGGAAGCCAAAGAAGCTCAAGAACGCACAGTTAAGGCCACAGTGGACAGGTTCACCGTAAAGAGCGAATTTGAGGATCAATTTATACACAAAGAAGCAGGTGAGCATAGGGAAGAGCTTAACGATGCAAATTTACGCGGGCAAATTATTGGTTTGGTAAAAGCCTACGCCAGAGGCGAAGAAAGAGGCGGTATTACTGAAGAGCAATTTAATATTGAAGTTAACAAGCTTTTTAATCCGGAAAGCCAGTTTGTCCGTGGACTAAAAAACACCAATCCCCAGGCCGTAGAAAAAGGCAAAATGTTCGCTCATAATCTTTTGGATATTGCTAAAAAAGCCAAACAGATTATAACTAGGCAAGTTGAGCAAAATGTGGATTTACTGGCGGCCTTGGAAGGTTTGGATGAGCGGTTCCGAATTATGGTGGGTAAGGCCAAAGCCGGGGTCAGAACCGAGGCCCAGTATAACGCGGTTGATAGAATAACCAATTTTATTGTTAAACACACTGGCGGAGTTTTTACCGAACAGACCGTGGCCGTGGGGGTGGCCGCGGTTTACGGCGCTGCCACAAAGTTTGCTGGTGCGGCGTTTAGAAAAGCCTCTGGGATTTTAGGCGGCGCAGGAGCTTTGGCCGGCATGCAGGAGAGCAGGAGGCTCGAGAGGGAAAGAGCCCAGCACGCGCGTGAAATGGCCCAGGGGCGTAAGCTTAAGAGTCCGGATAAAGCTAAGCGCCGTAAAGAATTGGAAGAGTCCAGGATCCAATTTAAAAAATTTGGCGACATAAAGAACGATTTGGAAATTTCGGTCTTAAACCGCGGCAGCGCAGAATTTTCTGAAGCGGAATATAATGAAGGTTTAAAAGTTTTGGCAGACTTGGAAGCCCGGGTTAAAGTCTCCAACCGCGGCATTTTAAATTCCGAAGTCTCCAAATGGAGGCTCATACAAAGAAATAAACGTTACAGGATAGATTTGATTGGCTATAGCGACGAGACAAATGTGGCTAAAGAACAGCAGGTTTTGGACATAATGCGCGCTAAGGCTAAAATTGAATTGGCCAAGTGGGCAACGGCGCACGGCAAGAATTTGGATCGTGATTTAGACCAGGCGGTGGAAGCCCAAATTACGAATCTCAAGCAGGGCGACCAAGGCATTTTAAAAAAGAATGAAATGTTTATTAGCCTTAAGCGCAAAAGGGTGTTTAAGGCCATTGCTAAAGGCATGCTAATTGGCGGTGCAATTGGCACAATTATGCAGGAGGCGCAAGCGTTTTGGAATGAAGGTCAATATGGCGTGGCTGAACATTTGGTGGACAAGGTAAGGGGCATAAAGCATTTTGTCAAAAAGGGCGAAACTTCGACTATGCTCGAGGGTGCTTGGCAGAACGCGAGGGATTATTTTGACCCATCGGTCCACGCGGCAAGTCCTCTCCACGATGAAATTTTAGGCTCCCGGACTTTTAGGATGCACGACGGCATAAAGTGGGCAGAGGACGCTTCGACTACAGGCAACAACAATGATTTTTATTTAACGGACGCGAGCGGCAACCGTATAAGCGAAAATTTGGAATTGAACCCGGATAGGAGTTTGACTCCCGGGGCTAAACAGTGGCTTTTAGACCATGGGTACAATGTAGCTGATTTAGCCTCCAGCGCGGCTAAAGGCATGCACGGGCTGGATTTGGCGGAAACCCAAAAGCTGTTTCCTGACTTAGCGCAAAACGCAAGGGTAGACTGGCACGACAAACCGGGTGAGTTTTGGAGCGAGATTCATAAACAGTGGCTGGAATTTGAAGGCAAACAGCAAATGGGCTATTTGGTCACGCGAGGAGATAAGGTTTTTTTGGATTGCAGTAAAGTGCTTGATAATTTTCTAAAAGAGATAGAACAGCGGGTAAATTCACCTGATTTCGGGCAGGTGGAAGGATATTTTAACGCTAACGGCACACCGTTTGTTGACCCAAAAATGATGCATTTAAAGGAGCGGATTATTGAGGCAATCAATAATGGCGACATTCACCAGAAATTCCAGGCAGTTGTCATTCCAACGGAAGGCGCCAACGACGCCGGAATAAGCGACCTAATTGAAGGCGCTGACGCCCAGGGTATGATTGAGCTAAACGGGAAATATGACTGGTCAAAGATATTTATTGATCCGGCTACCGGCAAGATCGATCCGGCAAAACTCCATGACGGCAAACTTCCGTTCAGCTTTTTGGAAATGCGTTTTGACGGCCACGTAATGAATACAGTGAAGGGTTTGCCGGAAGTTGCCGGTATGCCAATTACCGAAATTTTACCACCCAGCGGAAATTTACCACCTACCACACTCTGGCCCTTCGGTGCCGCCTGGCCGAGAAGGGGAATTGAGGAAACGGAAAGGCCGCCAGGTATTTATCCTTACTATGGTGGGTTTGAAATCACGCCTGAAGAGAGAGCAAGAATGAGGCAGGATATGTCGCCACGGTTATTAGAGAATCCTGATGCCCGTTTGGATCCTTCGGTAGAAATTCCTTGGTACTTTTCTCAACAAGAAAATCGTTATTCGGGATACAGAAAAGAATTGGACAGGCTGAATGCCCAAATAAACCATCCTATGGGCTTAAATACAGAGGCAGTAGTAGCTTTAGCCGTGGCCGGCCATCAAGAACATGAAAATATTTTTCGCACCCTTCAGGTATATGGTTTGCAAAAAGACAAAAATGGCAATAGTGTTTGGAACGGTGATGCCAGCAAATATGAAATTATTCTTTATGTTAACTGGCCTTCAGGTAGTAATCCCGAAAAAACTTTTCAAGAAATTGAACGGTTTAGGCAGCAATATCCAAATGTCCCGCTAAGAGTTTCCGGCGAAGAGATAAATAACGGGCAAACTGAAGTTGGCTGGTATAAGAAGAAAGCTTTTGATTTGGGATTACTTAGGCACATGCAAAGAGGAAACGGAAAGGATATTATAATAATTGCTAACGATGCGGATATGCGCTACGCTCATCCGCAATATTTAGAACTCGCTAGTGGTTATATGGATACAACAGAAGCCCAGAAACTTGACGCATTGCTTGGCAGGCAAGATTTAGACCCAGAAGTATACGAGAAGAACCCAACATTCCATTCAGTTATGCGTTTTTGGCAGAATATGGATAGCGTTTTGCGCGCTAAACACCATATGATGTATACCCAAGGCAGGAATACCTTATTAAGAGGTTCAAGTTATGCGGCGATTGGTGGTAATAGAACTAAGGATTTTTGGGCAGATGTGGAGTTTGGGAAATTATTCCAAGCCGCGAGGAATGGCAAGCATACGCTTGACTATTCAAATAAGGCTTGGGTTATGGTAGACCCAAGAAGAGAAATAGACAAGTTTAAGAGGGGCGAGTTCATTGCTTGGACTTGGTCAGATTTTAATACCAGGCAAAACATACGCGGCGGAGGCAAGGCAGACCATCAGGCTCCAGAAAATTTGGATGTGGAAAAATTGGCCTTAGCAGCAGAACAAGACCCGCAGGTTGTCCAGTTCAGAGAGCGTTTAGAGGAAGAAATCCAGGCGGTCGCTGATTCTTATTTATCAAACCTATCTTATTATCCTTCCGATATAGACGATGGGGATGACGATGTTAATTCTCTATTTAAAGGTAAATTAGATTATCGGAAGGCTGAGAAAGTCGTAAGAAAAGCGGCTGAGTATTTGGGCATAGAGATTGACATTCAGCCTGATACTTACGCTGACAATAAGGCAAAATTAAAAATAAACATTAAAGATTCACAAAAGCTCCGTGATCGTTTGTTGCAATATAGAGATGAGGTTAGGAAACAAGTTAAATTAAAAACTCAGCCTTTTGAATTAAGACCAACTTTCGAGCCGAAAAAACTTTTAACCGAAGCCCTTAAATCTGGATTTAATCAGAATCCTTTTAAATTTATTAAAAATTTGGATACGGTAGATTTAAAGAAGTCAAAAATATCCAGGCAAGATTTGGTTCAGGCTTTGTTTGAGGTAAATGGACTTGGGGATCAGTATGAGCAGGCAAAATTGGACGCGCCTGAGACTAGGGGTGCCAGTGCCGGCCAAAAGACTTTGATCCAGCTGTTAAAACTAATGGCGCAAGGCAATCCGGGATTAAAACAGCAATGGCAGCAAAACTATCCGCGCGGGTACACAGCCTGGGCGTTTGATGCCATGTCGCAAGACGTACACCGCGACATTGTCTCTCAAGGCGGTTTGACGGACGCTAAAGTGGATGCTTACGCAAAGGAGTACAACCTTTCCGGAGTGGAAATCTTAACCCAGCTGTTTAAGGGCAAACCTTCTTGGCAGAAAAAATTTGAAGACGCTTTTGCTGCGGCCGGCCGGGTTGAAGCCAGACGTGAAGAAACATTAAGGCAAATATTAGCAGAAATGCAGCCGTCTGCGCAAAATAAAATTCCCTCGACGGTTACTCGGATAGTTCCTGGGACAGTTCCTGGTCGAATCGGCGGACAAACAGCGCCGGACATAACCAGAGCCAGGCCGGCGACAAGAAGAGAAATACTTCCCTCATCTCCCGACTCTCCCGAAGACATTCAAGTTGACGCGGCAGAATTATTAAGACTACTTCAGCAACAGGGTAAGCCGGGCAACAAAAAGACTGCCGGAGTTAGGAAGGTTGTTAAGAAAACAGTCGTAAAGAAAAAGTAGTTTTAGACTTTTGTGGCTCTCCTCCGCATTTAGTCATCTAAGAATGTTACTCGAACGCCGCAAAAAGTTAATAAAATTAGGCCTAATATATCGTTGCATTTTTCGGGATTTTTTTAACCCTAACAACGGCTACAAAATTCATTATTCGCTTTGAAATCGGCCTTGGATTGATTTATTAAGAATTTAAGCATCAGTGCTTGGCAAAAGGGGTATCTAGGGTAACACCGCTCATGGCTCAACCGAAGATGAGGTAGTAACAAATTACGTGGCTCAATTCGCTCCTCTTGTGTGAAGGTTATTTTTGTAGTATAGTATAAAATATAAAGGGAATTTGGTCGATTTCCTTTAAATAATTTAATAAAAATAATTAAATTAAAAATATATGGCATTTTTTAGAAAAAGCCCGGAAGTCGGGCCACAAGTGGAAGCCTCTACCGAGGCAAAACCGGCTGGGAAGAGGGAGAGGCCTGATTTTAAGGCTCTCGCCACTCAAAGGAATGAGGTAGTTGCCAAAAAGACATCGGGTGTTGGTGAAAGAATAAAAGGTTTTTTTGGCAGGGTTAGGGAAGGCGGAAAAGTAGCCAAGGATTTTGTTTTGACTATTGACGCCCGCGCGGCTTATCGCGCCGGCCAGGCGAAAGACATTGCTGTTGGAGCCTATGAAGCTACGAGGGACGCGGCGGTCAGCGGCGCGCGGGCAGTGAGGTCAGAAGTAGTTCAAGACGCTAAAGCTGTGTATGGCGCTGGTGTAAGAGGTAAGGATTACGCAGCGGGGAAGGGTAAAGAGGGAGTAGAGTGGACAAAAGCGCGTGGGAGCGAAGCAGTCCAGCTTGGCAGGGATGGGGTGGAAGCAGTGCATGACGGAATGGAGAGAGCCAGAGATTACAGCTTGGCAAGGTTTAGTGAAGCTGGGGCCGCCATTGCCAGCCGGAGACAGGAATATTTAGACAGTAAAGAAACGAGAGCTTGGAACGCGGAACAGACAAAAGTCAACGGTGCGCAGGATATGATTAGGGCTTTACAAGCTCGAATTGCAACAAGCCAGGAGGCTCAAACTAGAATTGAACGGGGTTTTCAGGATAGGCTAAAAGAGAGAGATGTTTCGTATCCTAACCAAGAAGTAGCGACAGCGGCTGCCTAAAATTAATATAAAAATATATGGCTGACTTAAAACAACAACTTGAAGAATTAATTAATTCTTTGCCGGTTGAAGACGGCGTCAAGCAAACTTTGCTTACTAAACTTAACGTCGAAGGCGCTAGCGAAGATATGGTTATTGAAGTGAGGGTGGTTTTGGCAGAAGCCCAGGTCAATTTAAATAAAAAATATAAGCCGCAGCTTGACCAGCTTAAAGCTTTGGAGCAGGAAGAAAAAGCCGCTTATGACACCTATAGCCAAGAAATGGACGAATTGGAAGAGGACTTAGATAACTTGGCGAAAGCCCTGACTAAAGCTGAAGAAGAGCAGCAGTTAGAAGAAGCGCGGAAAAAGATAGTATAGATAGATATAATCAAATTTTACAAAGCCCCGGGAATTCCCGGGGCTTTGGTTCGGGGTTTTTAGGTTCATACGCAATATTACTGGACTTAAGCGTATAACTTCGCTACCCGAAACAGATGGAAAGCTCTATCTCTCACGCCTCTGACCACAGAACGGAAACTCTTTAATTTAGCGTTAAACGGGTCATAATGATAATCGTTAGTTGTGATTATCATTATCACATCTTTACTTGACTTAATGTTCTAGCTGGCTTGTTACTCCAGTAGTATTGCGTATGACTCGGTTTTTATGGTACAGTTTTACTATGAGTAAGGATTTGGAAAAAATTAAAGAGATTGCGGTGCCTATTTTAAAACAGAACGGCGTCGAATTTGCCGGCGTTTTTGGCAGTGTGGCAAGGGGCGAGAGCAGGGTCGGGAGCGACGTTGATATTTTGGTAAAATTTGCGAGCCGCCCGACCTTTGCAGGCTACTTGCGTTTGGACGATGCTTTGCGGGCAAGTTTGGGGCGTGAGATTGATTTGGTCACTGTCGGAGGAGTTAATAAATTTTTGCTCCCGGAGATTGAAAAAGATTTAATGGTATTATATGGACAAAGACCAAATTTATCTTTCCGAAATTAAAGAATTTTGCCAGGAAGTAATTGATTTTACCGCACAGGTTGCTTATGAGGATTTTGTTTCTGACAGGAAATTATACCTTTGTGTCATAAAGCTTATAGAAAATATTGGCGAAGCATCCAAAAGGCTTTCTATGGAAGCCAAGTCCCAATATCCGAAGGTTGAGTGGGACAAGGCTGCCAAGATGCGCGACCGGCTTGTACATCATTATATGGATGTTGATTTAGCTATAGTTTTCGATGTGGCAATCAATGAAATTCCTAAACTTTTTAGCAATTTATCCTAATTTGCTTTTTTATTTAGTTTTGCTATCCTGACTATATAAATTATCATGAAATTAAAAAATCATATGGCAGAAGTTAAACCAAAAATCCAATCATTTGCCAGAATTAAGGTTCTTGGCATTGGGGGATCCGGTACCTCGGCTGTTAACCGTATGACTGAACTTGGGATTAAAGGCGTGGAATTCATAGCGATAAATACCGATGCCCAGGCGCTCCATAACAACCACGCGGACATTAAGGTCCATATTGGCAAGGGGATTACCAAAGGCTTAGGTAGCGGCATGAACCCCGAACTCGGGCGCCAAGCGGCCGAGGAGTCCATAGAGGAACTGGAAGACGTGGTAGATAACGCGGATATGGTCTTTTTAACCTGCGGCCTTGGCGGGGGCACCGGAACCGGAGCCGCGCCGATTGTGGCAGAGCTTGCTAAAAATAAAGGAATTTTGACTGTAGCTTTGGTAACCAAGCCCTTTACTTTTGAAGGCAGTAAGAGAAAAGAAGTGGCCGAAGCCGGCTACGATAATTTAAAAGACAAAGTAGACGCGATTATTGCGGTTCATAATGACCGGATTTTGCAAATCATCGACAAAAAAACTTCCCTAATAGACGCCTTTAAAACTGTTGATGAAGTTTTAAGGCAGGGCATAGCCGGTATAAGCGACCTGATAACTACCCACGGCCTGGTCAACGCGGATTTCGCGGATATTAAATCCATAATGCAGGACGCGGGCACAGCCATGATGGGCATAGGCAGGGCAAGCGGGGAGAATAGGGCACAGGAAGCGGCAAAGCTTGCCATTAACAGCCCGCTTTTGGATATGTCCTTAGACGGCGCTAAGGGCGTATTATTTAACATCACCGGCGGCAGGGATTTGGGTATGTTTGAAATTGATGAGGCGGCCAAAGTCATTACCAAAAATATTGACCCAGACGCTAAAGTTAAATTCGGCGCCGTGGTTGACGATTCCATGGGCGATGAAATTAGGATTACAGTAATTGCCACGGGCTTTGAAGGATCTAACCGAGCTTCCGGCGGCATTATGCCGGGCTTTGAAGAGCCAAAAAAAAGCATTTTAAACCCTTCATTCTTTTCGTCCCCAGCA
Source organism: Patescibacteria group bacterium (assembly GCA_038065175.1). GTDB lineage: Bacteria > Patescibacteriota > Doudnabacteria > UBA920 > UBA920 > JBBTRN01. The sequence continues at coordinate 41,567 of JBBTRN010000002.1, forward strand.
TCAGCTCCGCAAAATCAGCAAGCTCCTCACTCTGAAGCCAGGAAGCCCTTATTTAACCCCCAGCCGGCCCAGCCAAAAACTTCTTCCCAGGCATTTCAGGCTCCCGCCCAGCAAAAGCAGGAGCAAACTGACGATGAATTAGAGATTCCCGCCTTCATCCGTAAAAAGATGAAGTAGAGCAAATTGAAATTTCCGCCTCTTGCGGAAATTTTTATTTTGTGCTATAATAATATAAGTAATGATATTTAAAGGTCGAGCATCAAAAAATTCTGATGCAATATCTATACGATTAAGAAACCAAGATAAAAATACAAATTAATAAAAGCATTTTGACCAATTTTTTTATTGGCTCTTTCAATTGGAGAGCGAATAGATTTGGTCCCTGAAAGCATATGCAAGAACTATTTACTCAAGACACCCCGGGAAAAGTTATGGGTTTTTTGGGAGCCGCGCTTTTTTCTCTCGCGTTCCTGTTTAGCGTATCTGCGACTAACGCGGGGTTCAGTAGTAACGAATACGCGCTTCCTAACCCTTTTGCGCCGGAAAAAGTCGTAAGCGTAATTGACCAGGCAGCAGCCGACTACTCAAAAGCCTTATTAGCATTCCTAGAGCCTGCCAGGGAAGCTGTGGCAGTCCATATGGAAGGCATTGACTGGATATCGGATTTGGCTTCCCAGCCCATAGCCCAAGCCTTAGGCCTAGGCAATACCCAAGCGCCCCAGGTAGCAGGCGCTTTTGTTAGCGACGCGGACACTCTCTATGTGGACGGTTCTTATGGATCGTTAAGCGTAGATGATATTTACGCAATCTTAATAGAAAATGTCTCAAAATAAAATAAAAATTTGGATTTACCCCGTTAGAAGCAGAATGCCCCGCGGCTTGCCGCGGGGATGGATGCTCTTTTGTTGTTTTAGCGAACACGGGGTTTAATGCCCCGCGTGAGCTTCTAACGGGGTTTGCCTTTAAGGTAAATCCTAAAGCAAGATTGTGCAGCTCTTGCCCATTAAACCGCCCCGAGCAGAGTCGAGGGGCGGTTTTTTAGTTTAAACGGATAATGACAAACAACAGTCCCTTCTAAGTAATACGGGCATATAGAATTAAAAGTAATTCTATATTCTATATTTATCCGTCGGTTGTTTATGACTGTAAAAAATTATATATCATCCAAAACACTTTCAACAGAAAGGAGTTGGATAAATGTCCGGCAGGATTTTTTTAGATAAAGTTGACAAATTTAAGGCAAAAGATTTTGTAAAATTTTTAAATTTTTTTTTGGGGATAAACCTTTCTAATTTTTTATTTTCCTTTGATTTTAGGCTGTTGCCACTAAATACCAGATATAGTATTATCTTAAAGCGTAAGGGTACCAGATATAGGTTGATAGTTAATTGATAATTAATGATTGATTATAAAAACCTTAAAAGAGCCCCTATAGTTGTTTATTGCCAATTATTATTTATCATAAGCCAATGCGTTGTCCTAATTGCCAGAATGAAGATACAAAAGTCGTAGATTCCCGGCCCGTGGAGGAGGGTAGCGCCATAAGAAGGCGTAGGGAATGCGAAAAATGCCAGTTTAGGTTTTCAACCTATGAAGAAATCGAAATTTTAGACTTAGGGGTAAAAAAGAAAGACGGCCGCAAAGAACTATTCAGCAAGGAAAAATTGGAAAGGGGCGTAAGAAGGGCTTTGCAGAAAAGGCAGCATTCGGAAGATACTTTAAGGAAATTAGTTTCCGGCATTGAGCTTGAGATCCAAAAAAAGGCCATGGGCGGCGAGATTAAGGCTTTGGAAATTGGGGAGATTGTAATGAAAAAATTAAAAAAAGTGGATAAAGTCGCTTACATCCGCTTTGCTTCGGTGTATAGGCAATTTGAGGATGTGGAAGAGTTTAAAGAAGAGCTGAAGAAGTTATAATTTTAAAAAATAAAAGTTTATAAATCCTAAACACTAATATCTAAATTCTAAACAAATCCAAATATAAAAATATTAAATACCAAAGACTGCAGGATTCTGAATTTAAAACATTTGGATTTTGTAATTATTTAGGATTTAGGATTTGGGACTTAGGATTTCTTAAGGAAATGTATGCAACTTAAAGAGAACCTCCAGGAACGCTCTATTAACGCGCTTTCCGAGCTCGGGGAGAAAATTTTTTTGGACCGCTACGCGGTAAAAGATGTTAAGCGAGAGACTTTGCAAATAGGCGACACAGTCGTGGTTTTGGTAAACCCTAAAACCGGACAGCGGGAAATTGGTACCATCCAGTCCATTGACTTAAAAGAAAAAACCACCCAAATAGTCCTCAGGGACGGCACCGTGGAAATGCGGGCGATTGAACACATAGACAAGCCTTTGGAAACAGTGCCGGAGCAAATGTTTGAAAGGATCGCCAGGCATATAGCCAGCGTTGAGAAAACAGCCGAGAAACAAAATGAGTGGCAGGTGAAATTCAGGGAAATGATGGATGACTGGAAATATGTGCCGGCCGGCCGGATTTTTACAGGCGCCGGAACCGGACAAAATTTAACTTTTTATAATTGCTATGTGATCCCTTCGCCCAAAGATTCCCGACACGGCATTTTTAATACTTTAGGGCAAATGGCGGAAATAATGAGCCGGGGAGGCGGTGTGGGCATTAACGTTTCTTCTTTAAGGCCGCGCTATGCTTATGTTAAAGGCGTTAACGGCAGGTCTAGCGGCTCGGTATCTTGGGCTTCCCTGTATAGTTTTGTAACAGGCTTAATTGAGCAAGGGGGTTCGAGGCGCGGAGCTTTAATGCTGATACTTAATGCTTGGCACCCGGATGTAATTGATTTTATTAATTCAAAAAAAGAAGCGGGTAAAATTACCAACGCTAATATTTCCGTAGGGATTACCGATGATTTTATGCAAGCGGTAAAAGAAGACAAGCCTTGGGATTTGGTTTTCCCTGACCCGAGCGACCCGTTGTACGAAAAGGAATGGGACGGGAATTTGCAGAAATGGAAAAGCTTGGGTGGCAGGGTAATCAAACACAAGACCGTGCGCGCCGCGGATATTTGGGATAACATAATTACTTCGGCTCACTCGAGCGCGGAGCCGGGCATGTATTTTATTGACCGCGCGAACTATTTTTCCAACTCCTGGTATTTTGCCCCATTGCCCTGCACCAACCCGTGCGGCGAACAGCCTTTGCCAGCCTGGGGCGTGTGTAATTTAGGCCATGTTAATTTAGCTAGGCATATAAATAAGGACAGCGGGGAAGTGCTTTGGGATAAGCTTAAAGCCACTGTAGAGCACGCGGTTAGGTTTCAGGACAATGTCATAGACGCCACGCCTTACTTTTTTAAGGAAAACCAGGAACAGCAATTGTCGGAAAGGCGGGTTGGCATGGGCACAATTGGTTTGGCTGAAATGCTGATTTATAAAAATCTCAAGTATGGCAGTGAGAGCTGCGTGGAGTTCATTGATAAACTGTATCAATTTATTTCGGTTACGGCTTATGAGACTTCCATTGAGCTGGCGCGGGAGAAGGGCGCTTTTGAAAAATTTGAAGCGGATAAATATTTACAGAGCGGGTTTATGAAGCAGATGCCGGAATACATCCGCGATTTGGTTAAGCAGTATGGCATAAGAAATGTGACGATTTTAACCCAGGCGCCTACGGGCACGGTGGGTACTATGGTCGGGACCAGCACCGGAATTGAACCGTTCTTTTCCTGGACATACTTTAGAAAGAGCAGGCTAGGCGTGCACGAGGAAAAAGTAAAGCTAGCCGCAGACTACCTGGACAAGCATCCGGGAGAAGAACTGCCTGACTTTTTTGCCACAGCCATGAGTTTGACCCCGGAAGAACATGTAAGGGTGCAGGCCGCGGTGCAGAGGTGGACCGATTCGGCAATATCCAAAACTGTTAACGCGCCCCAGGAGTATACTATTGAACAGACTAAGCAACTGTATACGCTTATGTATGATTTGGGCTGTAAGGGCGGGACAATTTACAGGGACGGCTCAAGGGACGAACAGATTTTAGCCGTTGATTCCAAAAATTTGGGCAAAGACGCGCATGAGCAGGTGCAGGCCAAAAAATCGGCGGCGGAATCAGAGAGGGAAGTTGCTGAGGTAATGTCGATTTCCGGGGGGAATGTGCAAATTAAGCTCGCGCCGAGGGAAAGGCCTTCGGCCATGGTCGGCATGACTTATAAAATGAACACGGCTTACGGCAATTTGTATGTTACGGTAAACGAAGACGGGCACGGGCCTTTTGAAGTTTTCGCGCAAATGGGCAAGGCTGGCGGGTTTTTCTCTGCCCAGACCGAGGCCATTACCCGCATGATTTCACTGGCTCTGCGCTCTAATGTGGCGGTGGAGCAAATTATTGCCCAATTAAAAGGCATTCGGGGGCCGGACGTTTCTTTTAATGAAGAAGGCATGATTTTTTCTTTGCCCGATGCCATAGCTAAAATTTTGGAAAAGCATATTAAAAGGAACCAGCAGCAATTAGCTCTGGGCCTGCCTAATAGGCAGACAGGCCTGCCTGCCGCACCAGATTCCGACAAACCAGGGGCCTTGTCTGGCGTTGTGGCTAAAATAGCCGAAACAACAGTAATGGAAACCGTTGTGGAAGAAAAAATCCAGACTAATGGCGGCGTGGCTTATAAAGCCACGCAAAAGATATCAATAGCCAACTTGGGCAATGCCCCGGTGTGCCCTTCCTGCGCGAATATGCTGGTAATGGCCGAAGGGTGTATGAAGTGCGACAGTTGCGGGTATAGCAAATGCGGATAAGACTAATGACAAAATTGACAAAAACGACGTAAATGACAAAAATAGGCGGAACGGCTGCGCGCCGTTCCGCCTTTAAGAAATCTGATGCCAAAAACAAAAGCTATGCCAAAATCATTCTCTGACGAACCTAGGGGTTTGGTTATTTGTTATCTCGGCGCGGGGAAAGGGAAAACCACGGCGGCTATGGGTATGGCCATAAGAGCCGCGGGCGTGGGCATGAATGTTTACATTTTGCAATTTGTGAAAGCCAAAGGCGCCTTATCAGAAAATATAAAAGACGGGGAGTGGCCGGTTTCGAGTGAGATAGAATTTTTTGATGAAATTGGACGAATAGGCCGTATTGGACATATAGGACAAATAGAAAATGAGCAGGTCGGGTTGGGGTTTGTGGGAATTTTGGGGGATAAGAAAGAAAAAAACATCCATATAAAAGCGGCACTTAATGGTTTAGCCAGGGCCCGTGAAATTATCACCAGCGGGGAATATCAGGTTATCATTCTAGACGAAATTATCTCCGCTTTGGAATCCAAATTAATTGAAGAACGGGATATTATAGATCTAATAAAATTAAAAGGCTCGCTTCAACACCTGGTGTTGACCGGACACAATAAATATCCTAGTATTTTAAAAGAATGTGATTTGGTCACGGAAATGAAAATGGTAAAGCACCCGTATTATAAGGGAATTTTGGCGCAGAGAGGGATAGATTATTGACAAAAATGACAAAAGTTAAAAAATTGACAAAATTAATACTACCGTTGGCACTTACTCTATTCTTAGCGGCAAGTTGCAACCAGCAATCAGCAACCAGCAATCAGCAATTGGAGGAGCGCCAGCAGATTCAAGTGTCGCATTTAGTCGAGGGTGTGGACAGGGGCGACCAATTGTTTAATTTTTACGCGGATGAAAATAAGACCGCTTTGGATTTACTGCGAAGCGGCCATTCTATTGAAACCAAGACTTTTTCCGGAGTAGGCGAGTATGTAATATCCGTAGACGGCAAAAAAGAAGATACAGGCAAGAATTTTTGGGCGCTTTATGTAAACGGCGAACAATCCCAAGTCGGTGCGAGCGATTATAAGCCAAAAGACAAAGACAAGATTGTGTGGAAGTTGGAAGAAATAAAATAATTGACATAATTTAAATTATGGATCCATCAATAGAAGCAAGGTTTGCAAAATTAGCCGCAGCGAAAAGAGAGAACGAGTTATCGCTGGAAGCAGAAAAATTATTTTTACTTCAAGAGCAATCTTATTTTTTGGATAATGCTGAACAAGCGGAACTGGATAGTTTTAAAGAATTATTGTGGCCTATCTTGCAAAGGTTTTTGGAGTTGAATTTATTGTCCGGAAATGAAAATTTGCTTAAAGTATGCCAGCATGCCCTTACACTGCCAAAAATCACAAGAAAAGATGCAAGGGGAGATGCAAGGGGAGAGTAGGTAATATGACCAGAGAGGTTTATAATTATGCAGTTATCCAAGAACGTTTAATAACAAGAAGACCTAAATTACCATGATTTATATTATTATCATTTTAGCAGTTATTAGTCGCTTCATTCCGCATATGCCGAATTTTGCGCCCATTACCGCTCTGGCAATTTTTGCTGCGGCTTATTTGCCATGGAAAAAGGCTTTTGGCATTACTTTTGCTGTCCGGTTCATCAGTGACATATTTTTAGGCTTTGTTTCCTGGCCTATGATGCTCGTGATTTACGCCTCGCATTTAGTTGGCATACTTTTTGGGCTGTGGATTAAACGGGATTCGTCTGTCATTCCGACCGAGCCCGAGTCTAACGAGGGCGAGCGGAGGAACCCCTTATCTGATGCAGGATTACAAGTTAAGAGATCCCTCGACTCCCCTTCAGATGCATTCAGGGTCGCTCGGGATGACAGCAAAAGGCGCTGGCTAAAAATCATCTGGTCATCCTTAACAGCATCCGCAATCTTTTTCTTTGCCACTAATTTTGCTTTCCTTTATTCTAATTACCCCCATAACTTTTCCGGAATCGCCCAAGCCTATATAAACGGCTTGCCGTTTTTGCGCGGCACTTTAATGGGCGATTTGTTTTATACTGTTGCCCTGTTTGGCGGATATGAATTCGTTCAATATATTTTTCGAGTCCTTCGACTTCGCTCAGGGCAAGCTTCGTCGAGAACAAATAAGATTTTAGCTTCTCGATAAACTCGAAGACTAAAATTTTATGCAAATAAAAGTTATCGCGCATCCCAATTCCAAAAAGCTCAGGGTTGAAAAAGATTTGTTCGGGAGTTTACAAGTTTATGTAAACAAGCCGGCTTTGGAAGGCAAAGCCACATTGGCTTTGCCTTTAGCCTTGGTGGAATATTTTAAAGTCAAAAATATAAAATCAGTATAGTTCGTAGGCAGTAGTAAAAGCAGAAAGCATTTTGTATTGACTTTTAGTAAGCAAAGAAAAATAGCACGATTTGAGCGGCCGCTCAAATCGTGCTATTATGTATTTATGAATGTTAAAAGTGAAAGCATCACCAATTTAATTTTAGAGATTTTGGGCGAATGGGGGAGGATGGTCCCGAGGTCTTTTGAAGGCAAATATGCCTGGGGGCGAAGATTGAAAAGTATTCATAAGCCCCAATTTGAGCGAGCTATCCGTCATTTAAACGATCGGGGTTTGGTGAGGGTCATTAGCAAAGACAGTCAAAGATTTGTTGAGATTACTCAAGCCGGGCAGTTGGAAATTTTATTGAAGAAAGCCAAAACAAAAACGGTCATACCTGCCGTATGGGACAAAAAATGGCGTTTGGTCGTTTTTGACATTCCTGAAGATAGTAAAGATAAGCGCAGGCTTTTGAGATTTTTACTTAAGAAGCAAGAATTTTTTAAATTACAGGCCAGTGTGTATATTAGCCCCTTTGCCCTGAATAGGGAAGCGATAGCCTATTTAAGTGAAACTGGTTTGATTGATTTTATTAGGATTATGAGAGTTGATGAGATGGATAATGATAGAAAGCTTAAAAATCATTTTCGACTGAAATAAAAAGCAGAAAAGGAGCGGCCGCTCCTTTTCTGCTGAAGTTTTTTTTTTGGTGGAGAACTTTTTATGACTAAAAGCAAAATTTTTATCCTCATTAGTTTAAGTTTTGCTTTCGGAATTTTTTTTGCTTCGAAATTTAATGTTTACGGACTTTGGGCTTTGTGGACAGTCGGCGCAGGCAGTTTAGCTTTTGCCGCATCATTAACCATTAAAAATATATATTTCCGCCGCAGCGCGCAAATACTGGTGCTGTTTTTGTTTTTTGCGGGTTTAGGGGTTTTAAGGTTCAATCAGACTTTGGCGGACAATGCATATAAAAATTTTTTTGGCCAAAAAGTTAAATGGGAAGGGTATGTTATGGAAGATCCGGATGTAAGGAGCGATAAGCAATTGCTCACCGTGCAGCCCATAAATTTTGACCAGAGGGTTTTGGTTACTACCACCCGGGCGCAAAGTTTTTTTTACGGCGATTGGCTATTAGTGGAGGGTAAGCTAAAACAGCCGGAGGATTTTGAAGGTTTTGACTATAGCGGGTATTTGGAGCGGTTCGGTATTTACGGGATAATGTCTTACCCTAAAATTTTAATTTTAAAGAATGGCCAGGCAAATATTTTTAAATCGGCTTTGCTGACAATTAAGCACGCGTTCGCGAAGCGGCTCCAAAAATTCCTCCCAGAGCCGCAAAATAGTCTGGCTCTAGGGATACTAATAGGCGCTAAAAGGGGTTTGCCCCAAAATTTGACAGACAGCTTTAACAATACCGGCACATCGCACATTGTGGCGATTTCCGGGTTTAACATTGCAATCATTGTGGCGGCTTTAAGTTTTTTAGCCTGGATTGTCGGGAGAAAAATGAGTTTTTGGCTGTCGTTAATTATTATTTTAGGTTTCGTGGTAATTGCCGGGGCTTCGGCTTCGGTGATTCGTGCCGCGGTAATGGGCATATTGCTGTTAATGGCGTTTAACATAGGCAGGCTGTATTCAGTAATGCCCGCGCTGATTTTTGCGGCCGCGGGCATGCTTTATGTTAACCCAAAAATTTTATATTGGGACATAGGGTTTCAATTGTCTTTCGCCGCGACTTTGGGTTTGGTTTTATTTATGCCGCTGTTGGAAAAATTGGCTGAAAGTTGGCCAAAAATGTTCGGCCTGAAATTAATTTTTTTAGCCACGCTGGCGGCCACGGTTTCTACCTTGCCTTTGGTGTTGTGGTATTTTGGAAGGTTAAGCCTGGTTTCGCTTTTGGCTAATTTGCTGGTTTTGCCCGTGGTGCCTTTTGCCATGCTGTTCGGGTTTTTAACTGTTTTGCCTTTTTTCGGCCCGGGTTTTGCTTTTTTGGCCAATGCATTATTAACTTACATTTTATGGGTTGTGGAAACTTTGGCCAGATGGCCTTTAGCCAGCGTTTCGGCGGAGATTTCCAAAAAGGTTTTGCTGTCCATGATAGCCGCGCTTTTTGTTTTATACTTCCTTTTAAGGAAAATCGCGGGCAAGCTTAGGAGAGTTGAAATTATTAAGCCTTTGTGATAGCATTAGCCAGTGGAAAATAAATTATTTAGGGGATGGATCGCGGTTTATGTCCAATAAAATTTTAGTTTATATAATAATTATAGTGTTGGTAGTTGCTACCGGCGCTTTCTTCTTTTGGCGTATGTCGCCAAATAACGGCAGTAAATTATTGCTTGACGATGCCAATAAAGAAGGGGGTTTAAAGCCTCCGGTTTCAACTTCTGAAGGCGCGCAAGTCCAGCCTAAGGAAGAGACTTTCGATGTTTGCGAGCGGAAGTTCGACGAAACAGTCTTAAAAACCGCCAAATTAGAAATAAGAAATCGGCAGGCGGAAATCTCGGTTAAAGGTTTTGGCAAAATTCTCGTGGAATTTTTTGACACAGACGCGCCCAAAACCGTTGAGAATTTTTTGCGGCTTGCTAACTCCGGATATTTTGACTGCCTTACTTTCCACAGGGTGGCCAAAGGCTTCGTTATCCAGGGAGGAGACCCAGCCGGCACGGGAAGCGGCGGACAGAGCGCTTTTGGAGCGGAATTTGCCGACGAGATTGACCCGGCTTCCCCCATCTATCAAACAGGGTATAAGAAAGGCGTATTAGCCATGGCTAACCGCGGCCCGAACACCAACACCAGCCAGTTTTTTATTATGCTCTCTGACGCCGGGCTTCCTCCTGCCTACACGATTTTTGGGCGGGTGGTTTCAGGCCTCGATAGTGTGGACAAAATTGGCCAGGTGGAAATTATTCCCCAGCTCGGGTCCACAGACGGCAAGCCCAAGGCGCCGGTTGTTATAGAATCGGTAAAGATTATTAAATAATCCTTATAAGGCATAAATAGGAACAATAGGACGAATATGGAACACATCAAACAGGAAAAAACTTTAGTTCTAGTAAAGCCGGACGGGGTTAAGCGCGGGCTAATTGGAGAGGTTATAAAACGGATTGAAAGAAGGGGGCTTAAAATTATTGCCATAAAAATGGTTTGGGCCGGTAAGGAACATATCCATAAACATTTGCCTACGAGCGAGGAGTGGATGGAGCGGCTGGGGCAAAAAACCTTGAAAACTTTCGCGGAATACAAGATTGACCCGCTTAAGGCCCAAGGCACTAGCGACCCAAAACAAATCGGCCAAATGGTGAAAGAGGCTTTGGCGGAGTACTTAACCAGCGGGCCTGTGGTGGCCATGGCGGTTCAGGGCATCCATGCCATTGATATGATACGGAAGCTTGCCGGTCATACCCTGCCGGTGTTCGCGAAAATGGGGACCATAAGAGGCGATTACAGCGTTGATAGCCCGTCGGTTGCCAATGTAGAGCGCCGCGCCATCCATAACATCATGCATGCCTCGGAAACTCCGGAAGAGGCCAATAACGAAATTGGTTTGTGGTTTTCCAAAGACGAAATCCATGAATACAAGCGCGCGGAAGAAGATATTATGTTTTGACCCACCGTATCAATTTATAGCGGGTCATCCGCCGAAGCTTTATGCGAAGGCGGATAGATCACAGATTTTTTAAGGCACGCAGATTATACAGACAAAAGCCCCGAACCTGGGGCTTTAAAATTCGTAGTCATTTGTAGATCTGTTTATATTTGTAGTTTTGTAGCTATTTCTTTCTCAAAAATTTCGGTAAGCCGGGCTTGAGGTCAGCAAGCTTAAGCTCCTTAATCCTGTCCATTAAGCCTTTTTCGTGTTCTGCTAAATAGTGGCGGATGCGGTTTCGGGCGTTGTGGGTATTGGCGGATTTTAGCCAATCGCGGGAGATTTTTGCCGGCTGTTTGGTTTTTAAGACTTCAATCACATCGCCCTTTTTTAATTTGTCGTAAATGCTTGCCATTTTTCCGTTAATTTTTGCGCCCATCATATGGTAGCCCAAGTCCGTATGCACCGCGAAAGCAAAATCAATCACCGTGGCTCCGTTTGGCAGATCCTTAATGTCGCCCTTGGGAGTAAAAACAAAAATTCGGTCCCTAAAAAAATCTATTTTTAAATTTTCCAGAAATTCTTCCGGATTTTCCGTTTCCTCCTGCCAATTATGGAGTTCTTTTGTCCAACTTTCTTTTACGGCATCCAATTTTTCTTTTTTTCCCTGTTCGGAATAAAACCAATGGGCGGCAATGCCCCTTTCCGCTTCTTCATCCATAATATCGGTTCTGATTTGGATTTCGAAAACTTTTCCATCCCGGCCAAAAACAGAGGTGTGGATACTTTGGTACCCGTTGGGTTTCGGGGTGGAAATATAATCCTTTATGCGCCCCGGCACCGGCTGGAAAGCTTCGTGGATTGCGCCTAAGACCGAATAACAATCCGCAGTAGACCGCGTAATTACGCGCAAGGCGACTACATCGTAAATTCTGGAGAGCTCGCCTTCGTATTTTTGTATTTTTTTAAAGAGGGAGTATGACCTTTTTATTCTCCCCCTAACTTCCAGAAATTTAATGCCCTGTTGGCGCAGCGTGTGCTCCAGGCTTTTTTGCATCAGCTTTAAATTTTCGTTCCGCTTTTTTAGTTCGCTGTCCAGAAGTTTGGCCGTTGTTTCAAATTCTTTTGGGTAAACAATCTTAAACGATAAGTCTTCCAGCTCATCTTTCCACGAACCAATGCCTAAACGGCCCGCTACCGGAGCATAAATTTCTAAAGTTTCTTTCGCGACTTTAACCTGCTTTTCCGGGGGTATGAATTTAATTGTGCGCATATTATGCAGCCTATCGGCTAGTTTAATAAGAATCACCCTAACATCTTTGCTGGTCGCAATAAAAAGTTTGCGCAGGTTTTCCACATAGAATTTGTCCTGGCTGGTTTTCATCCTCACATGGCCTAATTGGGTAACTCCGTTAATTAGCTCGGCAATTTCTTCCCCAAATTCCTCTTTAATTTTTTCCAAAGGCACGCTAGTGTCTTCGGGTACGTCGTGTAGGAGGGTTGCCGCTAAGGTCGGGGGATTGGGGAAAATTTGTCCCAAAATTAAAGCCGCGGCTTTCGTGTGGCTAAAATACTCCTCGCCGCTTTTTCTTTTTTGTCCCTTGTGGGCGTGTTCGGCTAATTCAAAAGCCCGCTTTATGAGTTTTTCCTGAGCGTCGTTAAATTTGTGGGGGATGGATTTAAGGAAGGCGTTAAAATCGTGCATAAATTTTTATTAAGTCATGTATGTTATAATTTTAGCATTAAAAGTAAAATGAGCAAAAATGACAAAAACGACGGAAATGACAAGAATTTAGCTGCAGTATTATTTTTGTCAATTTTTTAATTTTTGTCATTGTTTTTATGCCCGAACTCCCAGAAGTCCAAACCGTCGCAAGCGAACTTAACCGCAAATTAAAAAACCGCCGGATTAAGTCGGTAATTATTAACGCGCCGAAAATGCTGGGGCTTGGGCCGGCTGTCCTGTCATCCGCGCGCAAAACGGCTTCGGCTACCGTTGATAAATTTAAAAGGCTGATGATAGGCCAAAAGTTTTTGTCTGTCCGTAGGCGGGCCAAACTTTTGATTTTTGATTTATCTGGGTCGTGGTCCATACTCGCGCATTTAAAAATGACCGGGCAATTTATTTTTGAAGACAAGGCATTGCGGGAACGAACGGGCGGGGAATATCGCATTATTAATAAGCCAAATGCGCCTTTGGTCGCAATGCCCTGCAAACATACGCACATCATTTTTAAATTTACAGATTCCTCGAGCCTGTATTTTAACGATGTGCGAAAGTTCGGCTATTTAAAATTAGTCCATGACAGCGAAATCGGCCAAGTCAAGGAGCTGCAAGAATTCGGGCCCGAGCCGTTTTCCAAAAAATTTCTATATCCCCATTTTGTGACGGCCGTCACAAAATGGGGATATAGGCGGATTAAGGAAGTATTAATGGACCAGAAAGTTATAGCTGGTATTGGGAATATTTATAGCGACGAGATACTTTTCCACGCTAAAGTTCGACCTACGCGTCGCGCGGCATCGCTTTCCGGAAAAGAACTTAGGGCAGTCTACGAATCCATCAGACCTGTGTTAATAAAAGCCATAAAAGCCAAAGGGTCAAGTGTAGGCGACTTTGTTCGTACGGACGGCTCGTGGGGCAAAATGGGCAAATACCACTATGTTTACGGCCGTAAAGGGCAGAAATGCAAAAAATGTGGTAGTATTATTTTATCGGTCAAACTCAACGGGCGGACGGCGAGTTTTTGTCCGAAATGCCAGAAGTAATTAATAATTGATAATTTATAATTGATAACAAATGGAAAACGATCAAAATCAAAATGATGAACCAAGCATGACCAAAGAGCAGGTACTAATGGAAATTTTGGAAAACACAAGAAAGACCAAGAATTATATTAAATGGCAATTATATATTACCATTGCGCTCGTGGTTTTGCCTCTGTTTGCTATGATATTCATCATCCCCATGGTTTTACGGAGTGTGGGGAATGCTTATGGCGGGGTAATACAATAAATCGAATCAACGAATGGAACGAATCAACGAATTCGTTATATTCGTAGCCATTCGCAGATTCGTCTAATTCGTTGATTCGATATATTTATGCAAGATGACCGGTGGCAGCAACTAGTAGAAATGGCCAGGAAGAATTTTAGGAATGTGTCGCAACATTCCGAGGATTTAATAATGGAAACACAAGACGGGCCAATTAAGCAGGGGACGAAAGATTTGCTGCTGTTTGACCATCCATCAGGCGACAAATATAAATTAGTGCGCGAAAACCGCCCGTTGGTATTGGAAAAAAAACAGCATTTTTCCCACCGGATGGGGGACACGGCCAGGACAGAGTATAAACATTCAGAAACCGAATTTTCTCATAAATTACGCGTCTATAAAGAGGTTGGATTTGATGAATGGGAAGAAATAACCCTCGACAGGCTCGGGTTATAAATTTCTAATGTCGAATTACTAATTTTTGGCATTTGGCATTGATTAGGCATTCGTCATTAGTAATTAGAAATTTGGAATGTTAAAAAATAGAATTTTATCCACTCTCAAATTTTTTGACCTTCAGGACATTCCTTTGACCTTGCTTGAATTGCATCGTTTTTTAATTGGGGATATTGGCCAAATCAAATTAAGCCTAGATGCCAACTGGGAGCTGTCTGCGCCCCAAAATTTAAGCCACGCGAGTTTAGGCATAACCATGGACCAAATTTTATATTGCCTGGACAACGAGTGCCAGGCAGAGGCGGAAAATACTTTGGGCTATTATCATTTAAGCGGCCGTTCCGAAATAGTCCACGCCAGGCGGGACAATTATTTATTTGGCTTAAAAAGGGAAAAGAGGATTAAGCGATTTGCAAACTTTTTAAGATATTTGCCTTTTGTGAGGGGGGCGGCGATTGGCGGGAGCCAGTCATTGGGGCAGCAAAAGGAAAAATCGGACATTGATTTGTTTATTGTCGCTGAACCGGGATTTTTGTGGGCGACAAGGACGGCGGTTAGCGTATTTTTCCAAATTTTTGGGCTCCGCAGGCACGGCTCAAAAATTAAAGACCGGTTTTGCCTTAACCATTATGTCGCGGGGGGAAAACGCGTGGACCGCGAACGGAACTTGTATAAGGCAATGGAATACGCCCGGCTAAGGCCTATAGTTTACCCGCAAGGCGTGGGACAATTTTTGGAAAACAATAAAGATTGGACGCAATTTTTTTTCCCCAATTTTTATAATGACATTTTTTTTGAGAAGCAGTCCAAAATCCAAAAGTTGTTTGAAACCCTTTTAAAAAATCCTTTCGGGAAATTGCTTGAAAGGATTTTGGGTTTTTTCCAAAAGCATAAAATCCACGAAGACGAGTTTACATTTGTGCTCTCTGACGAGCTGTCTTTCCATCCGCAGAGCCAGCACCGGGCTTTGCTATCTCGCTTTTTTAGCCATTAAAGTCATTAGCTAAAACAATACATTTGTACAAAGTTTACTAAAAGTTATTTTTTTGAGAATTCCATTAAAACAAATATTGGAAAGCGGTGCAGTCTGTATTTTAGGCTGTATGCGGCATCATCAGGATCCGATTTAATATCCGCCATAAATTTCATCGTAAAACCCAAATTAAGCAGTAAATTTATTTGTTCCGGCAGGGTGTAAAAATAGGAAGTTAAATTTTTGTTCCAAACAAAGGCGCGGTCAGTATTTTTTTGAAAATCAAAATACGGTCTTAGCTTCAGCGCCGGCTTTTTCATAAGCAGTCTGCCTATTGGGTCTCGCTTCCAAACACCCACCGGAAAGCCATAGTAAGGGTTGACGGTAACGATTATGAGCCTTCCGTCTTCTTTCACTACCCTTTTTATTTCCAAGAAAGCTGTTTGCTGATCCTTTAAATCCAGGGCAGACAAAGACAAAATTACGCTGTCAAACAGCGCGTTAGTATACGGCAGTTTTTTTGTGAGATCACAGATTTGAAAATCTATGTTAGGATAATCCGCCTTTGCTTTTTTGATTAGTTGCGGCGAAATGTCACAGGCCTTAACCCGGTGCCCCCTATCTGCCAGCATTTTAGACAGCCAGCCCGGTCCGCACCCTGCGTCTAAAATAGCGAGGTTGGGTGAATCAGTCAGGCGTTTTAAAACCGATTCGGAAATTACCTGTTTGAAGGTTTTCCCATCTGTTGACCCCAAAAAATCCAAATACCCTTGTGCGCCCTGGTAATTAGAATAGTTTGATTCCATAAAGTCATTATAGCATTAAAATTTCTTGATTCGCCTCCGCTAATACCCCGCGGCTTGCCGCGGGGAAAATAGAATGCGGCGAA
>JBBTRN010000003.1:0-31446 GCA_038065175.1 Patescibacteria group bacterium
CCTGGGGGTGTAGAAGCTCCCAAGGGTTAGGCTGTTCGCCTATTAAAGCGGTACGCGAGCTGGGTTCAAAACGTCGTGAGACAGTAGATACCATGCTGTCTATAAATTTGGCTATATCGGTGGAACTCTGCAGTAGAAAATGCAGACAATACCGAGGGAAGGCTTTGAATGTCAACAATTCAAGGAACCCGTAGAGACTACACGCCAAACATTGCATTACCACTTCTGCATTTGCAGAAGACCAGATGAACCGCTGGGGTAATCCATTTGAAGATATAGTCCGAACTGCATATTAAAATATGTAGAATCTATAGAAATATTAGATCGCCATAGAGCACAAACAGTTATGGAAATGGTAGAGTGCAAAGTAACATCAATTGTTGGTCCTTATCTGCTGTGGGTGTTCGAAACTTGAGTAGTCGCATCTCTAGTACGAGAGGACCGAGATGCATAGACCTCTGGTGTACCCGTTGTTCCGTCAGGAGCACGGCGGGGTAGCTAGGTCTAGTTAGGATAAACGCTGAAGGCATATAAGCGTGAAGCCGTCTACAAAACTAGGTTTCGTGTCCCGATTTATCGGGACATCAGGTTCGCAGGAGACTACTGCGTATCAAAAAAGCGCAAAGTGCAAAGCGAAAAGCGAAAAGTAGCAATATTTTACGTTTAACGTTTTAAGCTTTACGCTTTCATATAGGCTGCAGGTGTAAGAGCAGTAATGCTTTGAGCCGAGCAGTACTAATTAACCGAAAAAGTTTTATTTTATTTTCCCTGTTAAATAATTGTTAGGCAACGTCCACAGATACACAGATTACTGCAGTTAGTGCAGGCAGAATTGAATATTCTGTTCATCTAGTTTATAATATCTGTGTAATCAGTAATAATTTATGTATCTGTGGACTATGACAAAATATTATTTGAAGATTGTAGGTATCACTTTGGTAATTCTTCTGGTAATCGGTACATTTTATGTTCTTTCAAATCACCTAGTATTCGCACTTAGACCCTAAGGGCTCCCCACATTGTCTTTTATAAATCGGAACGAACGAGCGAAATAAAGGACGACGCGGGTGGCATTTACGGCCGGGTTCTACCTGATCCCATCCCGAACTCAGAAGTAAAAACGGCTCGTGCCAATGATACTCTAGCGCATGCTAGCGGAAAAGTAGGCAGTCGCCCACTATAACAAAAATCCTTCGAAAAATCGAAGGATTTTTGAATTTTAATGTAAATTCTAATATTTACGGTATAATATTGTAATGTTAACCATTGTGCTAATAATATTTTTGCTGTTTGCACTACTGATGCTTTTTATTATAAGTAGCGCATTTTTTGGATTTTTAATCACCAGGGTGCCTTTTGTGCCAACCGGCGCGGGTGATATAAAATTTATAGTTGAGAAATTAGGCATTACACCGAAAGATATTTTTTACGATTTAGGCAGCGGTGACGGCAAGGTGTGTTTGTTAATAAACCGGTTAAGCGGGGCGCGCTGTGTTGGTTTTGAGCTTACCACCTGGACTTATTTGCTCTCTCTCATAAAATCCACCGGCAACCACAGGTTAAAATTTCGTCATAGTGATTTTTTTGAAGCCAATTGGTCGGAAGCTAGCTATGTTTATGGCTATCTTTATCCGCCTCTTATGGGCAGGGTAAAAGAAAAATTTTTAAAAGATTGCAAACCCGGCAGTATTGCCATTATTCGTGACTTTCCTTTCCCTGACCTAAAACCATCCGAGGTTTTTTATATGCCTAAGGCGCATGAGATTTATTTGTATCGGTTGTAGAGAAAAAGTTGACACAACTATCTCTAAATGCCATTATTAAGGCATGAATATTGAATCTATCCTAAAAAATTTTGGATTAAACGAAAAAGAAACAGCAGTCTATCTAGCGCTCATTGAACTTGGGCCTTCGCCGGTAAGGCTTCTATCCGTTAAGAGCGGGGTAAACCGCGGCACTACTTATGACATTTTAAAATCGCTAATTGGGTTAGGTCTGGTTTCGTATTACAATAAACAGTCGCATCAATACTTTTCTGCGGAACCTCCGGACAAATTACTTTCGGCTTTAGAAGATAAACGGCAGAACATTAGCCACCTTGAGCGGCAAATCCAAAAAGAATTGCCTGAATTAAAGTCCTTATTTGAGCGGCAGGGCGGCAAGCCAGCGGTTAAGCTTTATGAGGCAACAAAAGGCATTAAATTTATTTTGGAAGATGTTTTGGAAACCGTAGGCCGGGAGAAAAACAAGGAATATTATGTGTATTCTTCGGTTTCCCTACGTAAAGATGTGTATAGAGCCTACCCGACTTTTAGCGAGCAAAGGATTAAAAAAAAGATCGCTGTTAAAACTATCTCATTAGGGGATGGCGGACAATTGGTGGGTTTAGATGAAAGAAAGTGGCTGGCAAAATCACGCACTGATTTAAAATCGACTTATGAAATAATCTATGCCGGTAAAGTCGCGCATATTAGTTTGGACGATACCGAAAATCCGGTAGGCGTGGTTATCCAAAACCAGGCCATATTTGAAACGCAGAAAGTGATATTTGAAAGTTTATGGAGTAAATTATAACTACAAATCTACGAATGAAATCAAATCTACAAATTTCTACTAATGTTATTAGAAAAAATTTGTGAAATTTGCCGTATTAGTGTTTTATGCTTAAAGACCAATTCATTATTCTTGCGGCCGGCAAGGGCACAAGGTTAAACAAACCCGATTTGCCCAAAGTATTATTACCCTTAAAGAGTAAGGCGCTAATTTTATATTTGCTTCTTGAAATCCAAAAAATCATAAAAAACCAAAAACCGGTAATAGTTGTCGGTTTTATGGCAGAGAAAGTAAAAGAGGCTCTGGGGGGGCGTTATGAGTATGTTTTACAGGATCCGCAACTGGGCACAGCCCATGCCGTAAAGGCGGCCAGGGACAAAGTTAAGGCCGAAAATGTTTTGGTTCTGTACGGCGACATGCCTTTTATTACCGAAAGCAGCATTCGGAAGTTAATAAGAATACACCACGATAATAAAGCAGTTATTACAATGTTTACCACCCAAGTGCCGGATTACCACAATAATTTTTCCGGTTTTTTGCATTTTGGGAGAATCATCCGTAATTTTAAAAACGAAATAATAAAAATTACTGAATATCGCGACGCAAGCGAAAAAGATAAGCAAATTAAAGAAATCAACCCGGGTATTTATATGTTCGACTCCAAGTGGCTTTGGGAAAATATTAAGAAAGTAAAGAATAAGAACATCCAAAAGGAATATTACCTGGGTGATTTGGTAGAGATTGCAATTTCCCAAAAACAGCCAATTTATTCTTTGAATATTTTACCCAAAGAAGTGATTGGTATTAATACTATGGAAGATTGGCAAAGGGCGGAAAAAATGTTATAGGCAACAAATCCGGATTAGTGTTATTTATGCGGTTGGCCTATTTGTAGCCTGTTGATATCATACGCTTACCCCTCTTAAAAAAGAGGGGTTTAATGTTTTTTGCAGAAAAAAGTATGATACTGTATGATATAGTATGAAAGGCGGTGCTTATGACTTGTTTTTTCTGCCAGGGCAGTCGCGTGATTGAAACCACCGACTCCGACGGGGTGGAGAACATACTTTACTGCCTCGATTGCCAAGAAGCGGTCAAAGTTCAGGCCGCTGAAGAATTAATCCCTATTTTTTCCTGGCCAATTGGCCAAGAAGAGCCGTTATGACCTGCCAAAGGCAGTGACAATTTTGGTCTTTTGAAAGAGAGCTGAAAGGCGACTGCCTTTTAAGGAGGAAAAATTTGGGGAGCACTGGGAGCCAAAGGGAGGCTTTCAGTTGCAGGCTGCTTATCCGTGTTTCAAATACGGATCGGGATGGATAGCAGGATCAAACGCACTTCTTGTCGGACCATTCAAGCAGTCTGGAGGCTTAATTGGCCTTTCTCTCCGCCAATTGCGCGGGCGGACACTCTTGTTTGTTGATTGATCATAACCGATCGACCCAAACGAGAAGTGCCCGCCCGCCACTTCATTTTTTGGGAAAAGTATGATACCATCATACTACAAACCTACAAAAATAAGGCACTACAAATAACTACGAAACTTGCTTATTTGTAGTCATTTGTAGATTCGTAAAAATTGATAATTTTGTAGGTATATGAGGGAACGTTTAACCATCACCCTTAAAAAAGACATACTCGATGCGCTGGACGCGCAGATTGACGGCGACCGTTTAAGGAACCGCAGTCATGCGATTGAGTACTACCTTTCCAAAAGCTTAGGGCAAAGAGCCTTAAAGGTTTTAATTTTGGCCGGTGGTAGACCTGTGGATTTGGGTTCTTCGCATGGAGGCAAAGTGCCCAAGGCCATGGTTAAAATTGCAGGCAAGCCGCTTTTGGAGCATACCCTTAAACGTTTGAAGGCGGAGAAATTTAATGATATAGTAATTTCCGTTGGCGAAGGGGGCGAGGCCATTGCAGATTATTTTAAAGACGGACAAACTTTAGGCATAAAAATTCATTATATACAGCAAAAGCAAGGCACGCGCGGCACGGCCCAGGCGCTAATGCAGGCTAAGGATTTTTTAACAGGCGAATTTTTGTTGCTTTACGGGGATGTCTTGTGCGAAATTGATTACGGTGACCTGCTGGAATTCCACCGTCGGCAAAAATCAAGCGTGAGCACTATGGCTTTAACCAGCGTTGATAGCCCCAAAATGTGGGGTTTGGCTAAGTTAAGCGGCAATAAAATAATTTCGTACGAAGAAAAGCCTAAAAGTTCCAAAACTTTTTCTCACTTAGTTAACGCGGGAGTGTATGTTATGGAGCCGGAAATATTTAAATACATTGTTCCAACAGGAGTAAAATTGGAAAGTGATGTCTTTCCCAGACTCGCCGAAGAAGGCCGGTTGAGCGGGTATCCGTTTGAATCTTTGTGGCTGGATGTATCGAACAGCGCGGCGTATAAGCAAGCGGTTAGGGAAATAAAAAGTTAAGAGTTGTGGGTTGTGGCGGCCGGTAAAGTTATTGGCAAAAGGGAAGTAGGTATTAGACCTGTTGTTAAATAATTTTTCGCCCAAAATATGCTCTTTCGCCAAAACCTTGCTAAAATTTTTTCCGCTTAACTTAGGTTAAACATCAAAAATTTTAGACTACAGTTTTGTCGGAAATATCATATTTTGCATCAAAAAATTATTAAGCAACAAGTCTATTATTTACCTTAAATTTATTACCATACTGGCGGCCAAAACCTATAACCCATTATATTTATGGCAAAAAAACCAATCAGAATTGCTCTTAACGGTCTTGGCCGCATTGGCCGAGTGTTTTTACGCATAGCTTATAATAACCCGCATTTTAAAATTGTCGCGGCCAATTCCAGAAGCCCGCTGGAAACCTATACGCATTTATTAAAATACGATTCCGTTTATGGAATTTGGGACAAGGAAGTAAGTAAAAAAAGGAATAATATAATTATTGGCAACATGGTAATTCCTTATTTTCAGGAAGCCAAGGGGCATTTGCCCTGGAAAAAAATCGGCGTGGATTTGGTAATTGACGCTACCGGCAAGTATACAAAAAAAGCCGACAGCCAAAAACATATTACAGCCGGCGCAAAATATGTGGTAGCCAGCGCGCCAATGGATGACGCGGACGAAACTTTGGTCTACGCCGTGAACCATAAGAAGTTCGACCCTAAGGCGCACAAGATTGTTTCCGCTGGCTCCTGTACCACGGTCTGTTCGGCTTTGGTGGCTAAAGTTTTGGAAGAAAATTTTGGAATCAAAAAAGGTTTTATAAATACTGTGCACGCGATGACCGGCGACCAAATGCTTTTAGACGGTTCGCATAAGGACTTAAGAAGGGCTCGTGCCGCAATGCAGTCTATTATCCCGACTAGCTCTGGCGTGTCTAAAACAATTACTAAATTGTATCCTCATTTAAAAGGCAAAATTTCCGCGTTGGCTTTGAGGGTGCCGGTTTTAAACCCTTCTGTGGTCGTGTTTACCTGCCGACTGGCAAAAAAGACCACAACCGAGGCTGTGAATAGATCCTTTGCCAAAGCCGCAAACAAGGGCCTAAAGCGCCATTTGGCAGTTTCCAATTTGCCTTTGGTTTCCAGCGATTTTCGGGGCAATCCTAACGGCGCGATTGTCGATTTGCTCGCAACTGAAGTCGTGGACACAAACTACCTTAACCTGTTAGCCTGGTATGACAACGAGTGGGGCTATGTCCAGCAAATGGTATATTTGCTTGAATATATGGCCAAGAAGATTAGTAGTAAGTAGCCGCCTTTTCGGCGGCCTGCCGATGAGGCAGGTAAGTAGCAAGAAAAAAATTTCCCCGATTGGCCGGGGGAGTTTTATTTGACGATTTTTAGTAGCTGCTTGTGGATTTTGCCGTTGGAGGCGAGAATCTGTGTGGTTGTTAGTGTGGCCGATTGCCCTTTGAAGTCAGTAATTTTGCCTCCAGATTCGGTTAAAATAATTGCCGCTGCCGCGAAATCCCAGATTTTTATTCTGCCTTGGATTTGGAAATCATACATGCCTTCAGCAACCTTACATAGCTCCATGGCTGTACTGCCAAGGGTCCTAATTTTTCGTAATTTTGGCAAGAGTTTAGGAAAGTTTTTTACTCCCCAAGCTATATCTCTCCCCCAACCGAAGCCTCCAAAGGCTGAATCAATTTTTTTAGTTTGCGAAACTTTGATTTTTTTTCCGTTTAATTCGGCTCCTTTGCCTTTTTGCGCAGAGAATAGTTGTCCGGTAAGCGGATTGTAAACAAGCCCTAAAAGCGGTTGTTGTCCTTGCCAGAGGGCAATAGATATTGCGCAATTAGATAAGCCTTGAATGAAATTAGTTGTGCCATCTATAGGGTCAACTAACCATACAATATCATTTGGGACTAATTTAGATTGGCTATATTCTTCCCCGATAATTTTAGATTTTGGGAAAGTTTTTAAAATTGTTTTTCTAATCAGTCTTTCAATTTGCAAATCTGCTTTAGTCACTAAGTCGCGCGGGTCACCGTTTTTAGCTGTGGTTTTCCCAGCCTTGCCAAAATATTTTTTAAAAATTGGCGCAGCTTCCTTGGCGGCCTTTATGGCGACTTTAAGATAGTCCTGATTACTCATTTTCTAGCGCGGATGATATAATAATTTATATGAGAATCATAGCAGATTTGCAGATACATTCAAAGTACTCGCGGGCGTGTTCCCAAGATTTGAACCCAAAATCCATTGGCCAGTGGGCGGATAAAAAAGGCATCCAAGTAATCGGCACGGGCGATTTCACCCATCCCAAATGGCTGGCGGAATTAAAAGACAGCTTAGAAGAAGCTAAGCCTGGGCTATATAAATTGCGCGATGGTTCATCGAGAGCTTTGTTTATGATAACAGGCGAAGTTTCTAGCATCTACAAACAGGGTGACAAAGTCCGCCGCGTGCATAACATGATTTTAGTCCCAAATTTTAGAGCCGCGGATGGGATTATCAAAGGCCTGGAAAAGGTTGGGGCGAATTTAAGGGCAGACGGCCGGCCGATTATGGGCGTACATTGCGACGATTTAGTTAAAATCGTTAAAGACGCATCAGCCAGTACAGAGGTCATTCCCGCCCATGCCTGGACCCCTCATTTTGGCGTGTTTGGATCATTATCTGGCTTTAACACTGTCGAGGAAGCTTTTGGCGACCAGGCTAAACATATTTTTGCCATTGAAACCGGCCTATCGAGCGACCCGAAAATGAACTGGCAGATATCGGGCTTAGATAAATATTCTTTGGTTTCGAACAGTGACGCGCATTCTTTGCGAAAAATTGGCAGGGAAGCGAATGTTTTTGAGATAAATGGTGACAAGCTATCGTACGCGGAAATCATTAGAATCGTAAAATTAAAAAATCCCGCAGAATTTCTATTCACCATAGAATTTTTCCCGGAAGAAGGGAAATATCACCTTGATGGCCACAGGGATTGTAAGTTTTCCTGCCTCCCCGAGCAAACCAAAAAATTAAAAGGCGTGTGCCCGGTGTGCGGCAAAAAATTATTGGTTGGGGTTTTGAATCGGGTAGATGAGCTAGCAGATCGCGAACATGGTTTTACCCCAGCATCAGCAATCCCGTTTAAGAGCGTAATCCCCTTGGAAGAAATAATTGCGGAAACTTTGGGTGTTGGGACACAAAGTAAAAAGGTTGTGGAGATGTATGAGAAGATGGTTAACTCCTCCCGACCTCCTCTTTTGAAAGGAGGAGGAGAAATGCAGTCACCCCCTCTTTCTTTAAAGAGGGGGGAGGGGGAGTTATGTGATGAGTTTTCTATTCTCCTCGATTTATCGGAAGAAGAAATCGTCAATATATCATCTACTGCAATCGCCCAGGCAGTTATCCGAGTGCGCCAGGGAAAAGTCGAACTCCAGGGCGGTTACGACGGCGTCTTCGGTAAAATACAAATTTTTAGTGAACAGGAAAGGGAAAAATTAATGCTTAAACCCAAGCAGATGGGATTGTTTTAATTCTGGCTAAGAAATAATTATCATACTAGCTAAGATAGTAATTATTTTATTAAATGGTATTTTTTGGTTGGCTTTTTTTAAAGTTAATGATGTTTTCTGCTGTGATTTTTAGGATTTCGTGTTTGGCTTCTTTGCTATAAAAGGCTATATGCGGGGTGATTATCACATTCGGCATATTTATAAGCGCGTGGTCTTCTATTAGAATTTTTAATTCGTCTAAACTCGGGTGTTTTGGATCGGCTTGTGCTATGAGCGTGGTTTCGTCTTTGAGCTGTCTTTCGCCTTCTAAAACGTCTAATCCCGCCCCTCCCAAAGTACCGTCCTTTAATGCCATCAGTAAGGCTTCCGTGTCCACCACTTCCCCCCGCGCCGTGTTAATGAGAATAGGTGCTTTTTTCCCACCAGTCATTCGACCCTGAAGGGCTTCAGACCCTGAACGGGAGGCGTGTCCGCCTTTGGCGGAAATTTTTCCTAAATTGTCTTTGTTGATTAAATGGTGCGTTTCTTTCATATAGGGCACGTGTAAGGTCACAATATCGGAACTTGATAGTAATTCATCGAGCCCTACATATTTAAAGCCGTATTCTTTGGCTTTTTCTTCATTTGGGAATGCGTCAAAACCTAAGATATCCATATCAAACCCCTTGGCAATTTGCGCGACATTCAGACCAATACGGCCGGTTCCTACGATTCCAATGGTTTTGCCTTGCAAATTAAAGCCTTCAAAGGCTTGGTAATCGAAACCTTTACCTTCTTTAATTTGGTCAGCCGCGACAAAAAGTTTGCGGGAAAGCGATAATATCAGCGCGAAGGCAAATTCCGCCACGGTGCGCGAGCCGTAAGCCGGTACATTGCACACGGTTATATTTTTGCTTTTAGCATAGGCGACATCAATATGATCAAAACCCGTGGAACGCGTGGCAATCAGTTTCAAATTCGGCATGGCATCAATCTGCTGTTTTTTGACTTCCGAACCCACAAATACGGAAATTGCTTCAGCGTCTTTGGCGGCCTGAATATTATCAGCGGATAATTTATCGGCTATGTATTCCGCTTGAATATCCGGATAAGCCTTAAGGGTATCGGAAAGCAATTGTCGGTCCTCACCGTTGGTTTCGTAAAAGACGGTTTTCATAAGTATTGTCCGCAAATCACTAATACTTCAAATGAGGACAAATTTTTTTTGCATCTATCTGCAGTATTTGTTTTCATTTGTGATTAGTGGATAATAGCTCCTCAATCTTCATCAGTCGATTATATTTACATACTCTCTCGCCCCGCGTGGGGCCGACTTTGATCCATTCCGCGCCTATAGCCACGGCTAAATCTACTAAAAATGTATCATTGGTTTCACCGCCGCCCCTATGGGAGGGGATGGTGGCAAAGTTATTTTTTTTAGCCAGAATGCAAGCGTCCATGGTTTCGGTAACTGTGCCGGCTTGGTTTAATTTAATCAGGATTGCGTTTGCCGCGCGCATTTCAATAGCCTTTTTAAGGAGTTTAGTGTTAGTGACAGTTAAATCATCAGTCACAATTTTTATTGGAGAGGTTCTCGACTCGGCTCGAACGGTATCTGTTTGCGCGATAGCCAAAAGTTTGGGCCAATTTTGCCAATCAAATTCCGACAAACCATCTTCGAAAGTTACAATAGGATATTTTTTGAACCATTCAGAATACATTTTTAATAAGTGGCCTGCGTCCAAAAGGCGTTTTTCGGTTTTTAGTTGATACAAATAATTGTTGATAACCCCAGAACCACTCGCCCTTTGTGGGCTCGGGTTCGGGGCGCAGAATTCGGACGCCGCGGCATCTATAGAAAGACCTGCATCGCTGCCGGGTTTGTAGCCTGCGGCCGTAATTGCTTCCATTAAATATTCCAAAGGCTTTTCGTTCGAGGCTATGCCAAAAGGCGCGAACGCGCCTTCGTTGCCTACATTAGTCGAAACGCCGATTTTTTTTAAATTCTGCTTTAAGGCCTCGTAAATTTCCATTTCCATGCGCACATTTTCTTTTG
Source organism: Patescibacteria group bacterium (assembly GCA_038065175.1). Lineage (GTDB taxonomy): Bacteria > Patescibacteriota > Doudnabacteria > UBA920 > UBA920 > JBBTRN01. The sequence continues at coordinate 10,511 of JBBTRN010000003.1, forward strand.
CCGGCCAATCATCATGGAGCGCGGAAATTAAGTATTCCTGCAAGTCCGTGGATTTGTCCGCGTGCACGCCGCCTTCTACCATGACCACCATAGGCTTTGGGAGCCGGTCAAATGTAGCATGTAGCATGTAGCATGAATCAAGGTATTGATACAATTCCAGGTTTGCATCAAGAGCGGCGGCGCGGGCAACTGCCATGGAAACACCGAGTATGGCGTTGGCGCCGAAGTTCTTTTTGTTTTCCGTGCCGTCGGCGTCTATCATCAACTTATCTATGCCCCGCTGGTCGCTAGGGTCGTGTCCAATAATAAGCGGCGCAATTTTTTCATTGACATTAGCCACTGCTTTTAGCATGCCCTTGCCGTAATAACGCTTTGGGTCTTCGTCTCTTAACACAAAAGCCTCCTTGCTACCAGCCGAGGCCCCATAAGACACGCTGGCACAACCTTTTGTGCCATTTTCTAAAATAACTTCCACTTCTACGGTAGGCGACCCGCCGCTCGCTAATATCTCTCTTGCCCGAATGTGTTTAATTGTGTTCATAACCAAAGTATATCATTTTTTATAAATTTGATATAATCCAAGCATGCATAAAAAAACTAAAATTATTTGCACACTAGGACCGGCGTCGGAATCTATAATAACCATAACCGAAATGGTCAAGGCGGGCATGAATGTGGCGCGGCTGAATTTTTCCCATGGGGACCATGATAACCATAGGTTTTTGATAAATAACATCCGTCGTGTATCATCGAAGCTCGGAATCCCGATTGCCGTAATCCAGGACTTGCATGGGCCTAAAATCCGCGTCGCAGATTTAAAAGAGCCTATTAATGTGAAAGTTGGCGATAAAGTTGTCATCGGCAAAGACTTTATACTCGATGCCGAGGTCTCAAAGTCCTTAAAGCCCAAGCAGAGGATTTTAATTGAAGACGGGCTTATTGAGCTTGAAGTAATTAAGCTAAAGGGGAAAATGGTTAGTTGCGTGGTTCTGTCCCCGGGAAAAATTCAAAATCATAAGGGCGTGAATTTACCCAGGACAAAGCTGAAAATCCCGATTTTGACCGCGCGCGATATAGATGATTTAAAATTTGGCTTAAAGAATGATGTGGATTATGTGGCGCTTTCTTTTGTGCGCACCGCGCGCGATGTAATAAATTTGAAAAAATTGGTTAAGAAATATAATCCTAAACATTTTGATGCCCCGAAAATTATTGCCAAAATCGAAAAACCGGAAGCGGTTAAGAATTTTAATGCCATTTTGCGCGAATCCGATGCCATAATGGTCGCGCGGGGCGATTTGGGTGTGGAAATGTCCGAATTCCTCGTGCCGATTATCCAAAAAGAGATTATTCAAAAATGTTTGCGCGCGGCTAAGCCCGTGATTGTGGCAACTCAAATGTTAGACTCTATGATACGCAATCCACGGCCCACCAGAGCCGAAGTGTCAGATGTGGCTAACGCGGTAATTGACCAGGCTGATTGCGTAATGCTCAGCGGCGAATCCGCTTTTGGCAAGTTTCCAATAAAATCTGTAATTGAAATGAATAAAATTATCGAAGTTACTGAAAAATCCCGCTTTTTGCCCAAACACCAGCGAATGCCATCAATCGCGACCAAAACTGAAGCACTCGCGCAAAGCGTCTACGATTTGGCACAAAGGACACAAGCTAAAGCAATTGTAGGCGCCACGGAGAGCGGTTTTACCGCGCGCCAAGTTGCGCACGAGCGGCCGTACCATACCCATTTGGTTATGCTTACGCCTAAACCCAAAGCTTTAAGGCAAATGTCTATGCTTTGGGGCATTGAAAGTTTTTTTATGCCAAAGGTGAAAACTCTGGAGCAATTAATTAAGGGTATGCTTGATTTAGTCAAGCAGAAAAAGTTTGCAAAAAAAGGCGACCGCGTAGTTATTGTTACGGGCGAGCCTTTGGGTGAGCGGGAGAATTTGAACTTGGTGGAAGTGAAGACAGTTTAGCGTTTAGCCGGAAAAGATAATGACAGTCTGGTTTTTTTGCGCTATAATTAAAAAAATAATTATCATACGATATCATACAATTTATGTCAGATAAAAAGACAGTATTTACTTTGTGGTTCGATGAAATCGGCAAAGACGATGTTGGGGTGGTGGGCGGCAAGAATGCCAATTTGGGGGAAATGTACCAAAATCTCACGCAAGCGGAAAGTGAGATTTTTAAAGGCGAACGGATAAATGTGCCATACGGGTTTGCGGTAACCGCTTACGCTTACCGCTATTTTGTAGAAAGTAACCAGCTCAACGAGAAAATTAAAGAAATATTAAAAGACCTGGACACCCGCAATATTAAGCAACTGGAAGAAAAAGGCCATAAGGTAAGGCAGCTTATTCTGGAAGCGGAATTCCCGGCAGACTTATCCCAGGCTGTAAAACAGGCTTTTAATGTGTTAGCCAAGAAATTAAATTTACCTTTGGAAGATTTAGATGTGGCGGTACGTTCCAGCGCAACGGCCGAAGACTTGCCGGATGCTTCTTTCGCCGGCCAGCAGGAAAGTTATTTAAATGTACGCGGGGAGCATAAATTAATGGAAAGCATAAAAAATGCTTTTTCGTCCCTGTTTACCAATCGGGCGATTTCCTACAGGCAGGACAAGAATTTTGACCATCTTGAAGTGGCGCTGTCCGTTGCCGTGCAGAAAATGGCGCGTTCAGATAAAGGGTGTTCCGGAGTCTTGTTTACCATAGACACGGAAAGCGGTTTTGAAAAAGCCTTAATAATTAACGGCTCGTGGGGTTTGGGGGAATTTATTGTAAAAGGCGTGGTTAACCCCGATGAATTCAGGGTTTTTAAACCGACTTTAAAAAAAGGCTTTAAGGCAATTATCAATAAAAAATTAGGCAGTAAGGAAAAAAAGCTGATTTATTCGACGGAAGGCATAAATGCCACCAAGGAAGCGCCGGTGGCAGAAGTGGACAGGCACCGTTTTGTTTTGAGCGATGATCAAATCATCCAGTTGGCAAAATGGGGCGTAATTATTGAGGAGCATTACCAAAAGCCCATGGACATAGAATGGGCGTTTGACGCAAGCGAAAACCGGCTTTATATTGTGCAGGCTCGGCCCGAGACAGTCCACGCCAGGAATAAAAGCTCGGTATTAGAGGAGTATCAGCTTATAGAAAAAGGTAAAATAATTACCCAGGGCGCGGCTGTGGGCGCGAAAATCGGAAATGGCAAAGCGCGTTACATTAAAGACGCTTCCGCCATATCGGAATTTAAAAAGGGCGAAGTTTTAATTACGGAAATTACCGACCCTGACTGGGAGCCAATAATGAAAATCGCCAGCGCGATTGTCACCAATTCAGGCGGCCGCACGTCCCACGCCGCGATTGTAAGCCGCGAATTGGGAATCCCCGCTGTTGTCGGCACGGGCAACGCCACCCTTGCCATAAAAACCGGAGCAGAAATAACCGTATCTTGCGCCGAAGGCGAAGTCGGCAAGGTTTATGAGGGACTGTTAAAATTCAAAGTGAATAAGACCGATTTAACCGGCTTTATTCCGCCGAAGACTGACATTAAAATGATAGCCGCTGACCCGGAACTGTCTTTTAACTATTCATTTTTGCCCCACAAGGGCGTGGGGCTCGCCCGCCTGGAATTTATTATTTCCAACTCCATAAAAATCCATCCGAACGCGCTGATTAATTTTTCTAAACTGGCAGACGAGGAATTAAAAAAAGAAATTGAGGTTGTCACGGTTGGCTACGAAGACAAGGCGCAGTACTATGTGGAAAAATTGGCCCACGGACTTGGGCAGTTGGCCGCGGCTTTTTATCCTTACGATGTTTTAATGCGGTTTAGCGACTTTAAGAGTAATGAATACGCCGGGCTGATAGGCGGGCGGTTATACGAACCCCAGGAAGAAAACCCCATGCTCGGTTGGCGGGGGGCTTCCAGGTATTACGACCCAGCCTTCAGCCAGGCGTTTGCTTTTGAGGTTGAGGCTGTAAGGAGGGTGAGGGAAGAAATGGGCTTGTGGAATTTAAGCGTTATGGTGCCGTTTTGCAGGACGCCCGAAGAAGGCAAGAAAGTCGTGGAATTAATCCATCGCAACGGGTTAACCAAGCGTATTACTCCCAAAGAGCGGTCAAAAAAGCAGAACGGCGATTTAGTGGAAGGCGTGGAAATTTGGGTTATGGCGGAAATCCCCTCCAATATTTTGCAGGTGGACGAATTTGCGGAAATTTTTGACGGATTTTCCATAGGTAGCAACGACTTAACCCAGCTCACTTTAGGTTTGGACAGGGACAGCAAATACATTGCGCATATTGGCAATGAGCGGAATACTTCTGTTAAAAAATTGATATCGATGTTAATCAAAGAAGCCCACGCTCGCGGGCTTAAAGTTGGTATTTGCGGCCAGGGCCCTTCCGATTTTCCGGATTTCGGCGAATTTTTAGTGAAGGAGGGAATTGATTCAATATCCATAAATCCGGACACAGTCATAAAAGCCACGCTGAAAATAAAAGAAGTGGAAGAGAGGATTGGGAAGTAGAAATCATGCTAACTTTCTAATATTAGTACATTTTAACAAATAAAATCCCGGGCAACAGCCCGGGATTTTTTGGCGGTGTTTGTTGGACAAAGTTCGAAACTATTTCGAGCAGAATCCAAATGATTACAACTACTAATGCGGACTCGGCAGGGCGAAACAATTTGTCTGGGGGAATGAATTCCCTCTGCCTTGACTGATTTCCCGCTCGCAGGAGGGGTCTGGGGAGGAATGCGGGCGGGTTTTCGGACTGGGGTTTTTGAATTTCAAAAATTCGCGACCAACAATTAAGAAACAGGAATTTTGCGAGAACGGAGGGCTTTCAAAATACCGACCAAAATTGATGGCTTGTATTTTTCTGAAACCCTTGTCTTGTCGTAAATATCCGGAAAGACCGAATTCGCAAAATATTTTTCCCTAAGGGCATTATACCAAATATGATCATAAATTTTCCAAAATTCTTCCCTCGGATAATACGTATGAGCATAAAGGACTTTGCGGCCACCTAATTCTCGTACTTTGTTTTCGACATCCCTATTTACACGAATAAAATTGTCGTACCCACGGTTCGCTTCGCCCCACACACCAACATTTATTACCAAGTCGGTTTCAATACAGTTGGGAGCAAATTTATCGCGGCTTGCCGGCCGCAAAGGGCAAAGCCAAAGTGGATAAATATGCAATTCGTTATCAACGAATTGCAAGAATTTCAAAACGTTTTCTTTTGGTAAGCTCAAGTCTTGTACAAAATAGTATTGAGACACATTTGTTGCTTGACCAACCTTAGACAAAGCGCGTGCCTTAAGCCCCTTATCCAAAATAAATCTAGTTAATTTAGTAAAGGGGATTTTAAAAAAAGAGAGAGCGTGATATCCCAGCCAAAATGTTCCTCTATCGTATCTAAAAAAATAATCTTTTATTGGAATAATTTCTTCGTATTTTGGGTAGAGCTTGGAAATTTTGTCGGCGTGCAAGTAAAACCATTCGTCAGACCGCTTACTGAAAGTAGAAATGGGCAAATCGTTTTTGTCAGTAAAATTTCCGACCATTACCACTCCATGATTTTGTGCGAAAATAATTCCGTCCACAAAATCAACTGATTCGCCAATTTTCTTTTTCGTCAAATTAATTGCTTCATCAAAACTTTTTACAGTATGATAAGTAAGCTGAACATAATCTTTCGCTGGAATAAGGCGCAATTTTACAAGCGTAATTATTCCAAGAGAGCCATACGAGCAAGCCGTGCCGTAAAACAAATCTTGGTTTTGTGTCGGCGAAGCGGTTATCACTTCCCCGTTTTCAAGCACAATCTCGTATTGAAGGCAACAATTATGGACACCTCCATATTTGAAAGAACTGCTTTCTCCGGCTCCGCCTTGAATACTGCCTCCAACTGTAATGCCGGGCAACTCTGGTACAACTGGAGGCACAAGGAAGTGCTTCAAAGTTGCTTCGACAAGTTTGTCCATTGGAACATTCGGCTCGACTAAAATGTATTGTTGTTTAGTATTTATCTCAATAACACGATCTAGCCGACTTACATCGACAAACTTGTCCTTTTCAAATTTCTGAGTACGGGTTGAGTTCGTACTACCGTGATAAATCTTTACCTTCTGTTTACGAGCAAAAAATGACTTCATTTGCTCTTGTATATTGTTCAAATCTATTGAATGTTGTTTTTCAATTTCCGTCATATATTTTATAAAAGTTCTTTGGCGTTTACGCCAAGAGCTTTAGCCACCTTCTGAACGGTCAAAAGCGACGGGTTCCTTCTTCCTCGCTCTAAACCACTAATATAACTTCTATGGTCACCTAAAATTCTTGTGACATCGCCTTGAGATAAGTTCTTTTTTAGTTGAACTTCTTTAAGTTTTCACCAAATTTTATAATTTCGTTGCTCATAGGGGAATTTATCCACACACTTGCAAGAATTTTAGCAAATGTTGTATGATTGGTCTTTGGATAGTAATCATTCAACATTATTTTTTGGCGGAAGCGAAGGGATTCGAACCCTTGAGGGCTGTAACACCCTGCCGCCTTTCCAAGGCGGTGCACTCGACCACTATGCGACGCTTCCTTCAGTGATATGTAATTTTACTTACAGATTTTAGCATTATTAATTGGCCTTGTCGAGATAGCCTAAGTGGTGTAAAATGTAATTGAAATTTATTGCTTTAGATTTTTATGCATCATTTGAGTCCAAAAGTACTACAGGCTTTGGAGTTTGCTTCAATTGCCCATAAGGGGCAACTCCGGAAATTTCCGGCCAATGTCCCTTATATTTCCCACTTAGCCGCGGTGGCATTAATTCTTTCGAGCAGTAGCTACGACGAAGATGTGGTCGTAGCCGGGGTTTTGCATGACATAATAGAAGACACTCCTTTTAAAGCCGAAGATATTATAGATAATTTCGGCAACGAGGTTTATAACTTAGTGGTTTCGGTAACCGAAAATAAAAGTTTGCCTTGGGCGGAGAGGAAGGAAAAATATTTAAGGCAAATCCGGGAAGCTTCGGCAGAAGCCAAAGCGATTTCCGCGGCGGATTTGCTGGCGAACCGCTTAAGCAACTTAATGGGTTTAAGGCGGGGGGAGAATCCTTGGATAAAATTTTCCAAACAGCCCAAGGAGTACGCCAAAAGAATTTTTGATATAGACCAAAAACGGCTGGAAATTATCAAGCAGGACGGCCGGGTGCCGTTTTTGGCAGAATTAGTAAGCGTAATGAAGGAAGTGGAAGATTTGTCCTGGCAGATGCTTGAGAATTATCAGCCGCCAATTAACAGCTAGAAAGAAAATCTAAATTCGAAATCCTAAATTCTAAACAAATTTTCAAATTTAAAATCTGAATTCCCAACCGAGAAGTTAGTATATTTGGTTTTGAGGTTTTAGAGTTTGTTTAGGTTTTAGTTTTTAGGACTTAGGTTTTTTGTATATTGTATGGCAGACCAAATTATTCAAGACATCAAAGACCGGCTGAATATTGTTGACATTATTGGCAACTACCTTCAGCTCAAAAAGGCTGGCGTGAATTTTCGGGCGCTTTGCCCTTTCCATTCGGAAAGGACGCCGTCTTTCAATGTAAGCTCGCAAAGGCAAATTTGGCATTGCTTTGGTTGCGGCGAAGGCGGGGACATATTTGGGTTTGTTATGCGGCAGGAGAACGTGGAATTTAAAGACGCACTGAAAATTTTAGCACAAAAAGCCGGGGTAGAACTGCCTGCATTCCGCCCGCAAAACCCTAAAGAGCAGGAGCTAAAGGATCTGCTTTATAGAATAAATGATTTTGCGACCAGGCTTTACCACCAAGTATTGTTAAAAGATGAAAAAGCGTTGGAGTATTTAAAAAACCGCGGGCTCGCTTTAGAAACCATTAAACAGTGGCAAATAGGTTTTGCGCCTGTGGGTTACCATTTTTTGCATCACAAGCTTTTGCAAAAAAATATCAGGGAGGGTGATATGGCAAAGGCAGGAGTGGTGGTAGCCGGGGAAAAAAATAATTTTTACGACAGGTTTCGAGGGCGGATTATGTTTCCCATCTTTGATTATTTTGGCGAAGTAATAGGTTTTAGTGCACGGATATTGCCTTCGCTTGACGACCCTTCGGCAGGCTCAGGGCAGGCGGGAAACCAGGCAAAATATATTAACAGTCCGGAAAGTGAAATCTACAACAAAAGTATGACTTTATTTGGTCTTAATTTTGCCAAAGACGCGATGCGCAAACAGGATGAGGCCGTGGTGGTGGAAGGGCAAATGGACTGTATAAGCCTCCACCAAGCGGGTTTTAAAAATGTGGTAGCTTCCAGCGGTACGGCTTTAACCGAAAAACAGCTTGTGGAAAAACACAGCCTGCCGCAGGAAAAAAACCTTACCCAGTTAAGCAGGCTTACAAAAAATATTAAATTTTGTTTCGACGCCGACTCTGCCGGCCAAATCGCGGGCAGGCGCGCCGGGGAAATGGCTTTGAAGCAGGGATTCAGCGTAAAATTTATTATTTTAAAATCTGCCAAGGATCCGGACGAGCTTGTGAAAAAAAGCCCCGGGCTCTGGGCAAAAGCAGTTTTGGGCGCGGTATGGTTTTTGGATTTTTATATAAGCACGGCCAAAGAAAAATTTCCGGACGATCCGGTGGAACAAAAGCATTATTTAACCAAAGAGGTTGTGCCGTTTTTGCAATTTATTTCCGACCCGCTGGAACAGGACCATTACATTATTCAGATGGCTAAACAATTTAATATCTCCGAAAAAGTCATAAGGGAGCAAATTAAGGGGAACACTGCGCCGCGCGCAGTTAATGAGGGTTTAAGCGGCGCGGCCTTGCCGGGAAAAGGGATTTTTATTTTAGAGAAGGAGGTTTTGGGAGGGTTAATTGCGAGCCGAGAATTTTTGGGAATCATTAAAAGTGATTTGGAAGAATCTGATTTTGAGAGTCCGGAAGCTAAAGGATCCTTTTTAGCTTTAATATCCGGCAATAAACCGGATTTAGTCCAGGCTTCCGCGCTTGCCAAAGAGGCGGTATTTGTGGTAGAATCTCTTTTAGAACAGTTGGGAACTGAAGCCCTGCAAAAGAGGCTTTTAACATCTTTCCGCCGCCTTAAAGTCAATAATTTAAAAAAGAAACAAAAATTTTTGCAAAATAAGATAGCCAGAGCCGAGCTTCTGGGCGAGAAGGCCGATTCGCGCAAATTGCAGGAAGATTTTGCGTTGGTTTCGAAATTAAAAATGGAATGGGAAAAAGCAATTAAATAAATTATTTTTTTTATTTTCCAATGCATAAAAAGTCCAAAAAAAAGCTAAGGAAAAAAATTGCGGCCAAGAAAAATCGCCCTGTTTTCCGCAAAAAAAAATATAAAGCCCGCAAGGCAAAAAAACAGTTCAAAGTTATAGTAAGACCGGACAAGACTAAAACCCCAAAGGCTGCCGTCCAGGCTGTTTTGCCAATTACCGATGAGCAAAAGCGGAAATTTTTAGCTGAACTTATTGGGAAAGGGTCAGTGAGGGGTTTTGTAACCGAAGCGGAGGTTATACATGCCTTCCCTTATTTGGAGGACGATTTGGGGGGCTTGGAAAATATTATGGAATTATTGGAGAAGCGCGGGATTGAAATAGTAGACCAGGAGGTGGCCAGCGTTTGGGAACTAAATAAAAAAGAAGAAGAGGCGCCTAAACCGGTTAAGGGCGTCAAAAAAGTTAAGAAAAAAGACGATGTTTTAGACGCTTTTGATTTGGGGGACATTTACGACGATTCGATCCAGATGTATTTGCGTGAAATAGGCAAAGTGCCGCTTTTGCACGGGTCGGAGGAAATTGAGCTGGCCAAGAGGGTGGAAAAAGGGGATGTGGCCGCAAGGAAGAAATTGACTGAAGCGAATTTGCGACTCGTCGTATCCATCGCGAAAAAATATATGGGCAGGAATTTAGGGCTTTTGGACTTAATCCAAGAGGGTAATTTGGGGTTATTTCGCGCGGTTGAAAAATTTGACTGGACTAAAGGCTATAAATTTTCAACATACGCGACCTGGTGGATCCGCCAGGCTATTACCCGTGCGCTTGCCGACCAATCTAGGACAATCCGTATTCCGGTGCACATGGTGGAGACTTTAAACAAGTACGCGCAGGCCGAGCGGTCTTTGGTGCAGGATTTGGGTAGGGAACCGCTCCCTGAAGAAATTGCCGCGGAAATGGGTATAGGGGTGGAAAAAGTTTATCATCTTAAAAAGATTTCCCAGGAAACGGTGAGTATAGATTCCCCGGTAGGAGAGGACGACGGCGAAGATTCTTCCCTGGGCGATTTTATAGTGGACGAGGACACGATCAAGCCTAATGAAATGGCAGGCAGGCAAATTTTGAAAGAATATGTCGGCAAGGTATTAATGGATTTAGACCCCAGGGAGCAGAAAATTTTAAAAATGCGCTTTGGTTTGGAAGACGGTGTGACTCATACCTTGGAAGAAGTCGGGGAAGAATTCGGCGTGACTCGCGAGCGAATTAGGCAAATAGAAAGCAAGGCTCTGGAGAAAATTAGGGAACATATAGACATTAATAAACTTAGGGACTATTAGGGTAATTTATCAATATAATACCCAAATTAAGTTATCCACCTTAATAAAAAATCGCCCGTAATTAAGGGCGTTTTTTTTGCTTGATTTCGATGGAAAAGACAATCAAAAAATGATATAGTGCCACACTAAAATCAGAGAAAAATATTTTTGTTTTTTATTAAGGGTTTTTTTGCAGTTATCCACCTTAAGTACTTGCAGAGCTTTTGGTGTGGGGGTAAAATATATACAGAAAGGAAAAGTAATAGATGAAGCAGAAGACTACGGTCCTTTAGGTGGTTTTCCTCCCGGCATTCACGCTTGGGATTGCGAAAAGCTACAAAGGCAGCTTAAGCCTTCATCATCCTGTCCCAATATTAATCGGGACTAGGAAAAAAAGAAAATCGCATATGGGAGAAACCGCCTACTTAGGCTAAATCCAGCACTATTCTTGAAAAAGATTGCGCTGGATTTAGTTTTTTACAGCTTGGGAATTGTTAAATAGGATTCAGTATTATTTGTCATCATTATACCACAATCTTATAATCTCAAGATTATAAGATTGTTTTTTATGCAAATGCTTTAGTTGTAAACTAGGGGTTGATGGAAATAAAAGAAGCTGATAAAATATGCTAAGTGTCAATGTTCGGGAGTAGCTCAGCGGTAGAGCAACCGGCTGTGAACACCTCTTTTATCAGCTAGCTCAAATATATGGCAGATAAAAGAAAATATTCCGACCGGGCTGAATACCTTAAAAAAGCAGTGGACAAAAGGCGTAGAATGATCAAAACCATGGCACTTGCCTATAAAGGCAATAAGTGCATGTTTTGTGGCTATAGTCGCTACGCTGGAGCGCTAGAGTTTCATCATCTTGACCAAAAAGGAAAAGATTTTGGACTGGGTGCAAAAGGACTAACTCGTTCTTGGGAACGAACCAAAAAAGAGTTGGACAAATGTATCTTAGTTTGCTCAAACTGCCATAAGGAAGTTCATGCCGGGTTATTGCAGCCTTCTCAAGTAATTGGGAAAGGAAAAACGAGGTGAATTGTCCGCCAAAGGCGGATCCGCCATAGCTTTAGCGAAGGCGGACTGGAACCCTTACAGATGTGTAAACATCTAAGGTAATCAGCAGCCAAGCCACCCTTCGCGTAAAGCTATGGGTGGAAGGTTCAGAGACTATCTCGCAAGAGAGTAGGCCGGGTAAACCGGCCGAAGCGCCTCGCATCCGCCTCTGGCGGATGATGATATAGTCCACTCCTTAAAGAAATTTAAGGGTCGGTGTAACCGGTGGGTCCTGGGTTCGAATCCCAGCTCCCGAGCCATGTAGGACGGATTGACGCTAAAACGTCGATCCGTCCTTTGTGTTATAGGGGAAAATAGCGGTTCGATAATTTTATTCGGCGGTTTAGGTAAATTGGTTTGTTTAACCGCTTCAAACAAAAGTTTAAACGGCTTAGTGTATTCGTAATTGAGCAATCCATTTTCTATTTTCACATTAGTCAAAGCGTAGCCGATCATTTTTCTTTTCTGCACCACGCCTGCTTTTACAAACAATTCCCCGGCATTTTGCGATACATCAAACAGCAATGCGCCCAATTCCTGATACTTGTCATTGGTCTTTGAATGTTTGCCCAAAGACTTTAAAATAGTTTCTTTTTCTTTGGAGTATTGCTCAAACTTCCTATCATACATCTCTTGGCTGATTTTTTGGTCTAGCTTGTCATCGTAAAGCCTATCAAGGCGGTTCTGTATCAGCGCAAGTTGCTTGTTTAATTCACCAATGGCCGATTCGCTGAACTGTGCAATATCAGCGTGGCTTTCCTTTAGAGCCTTCCTAACCCATTCCAAGAGCCTCGGATTGGTAATTTTAAGCTGTCTAAATGCCGGCAAGAGTTGATCCAGCAAATCCGATTCCTTATACCAAGCCTTAACCGGGCAGTTATTATATTTATTGCAATGCCCGTATGTATGCCCTTTTGAAGATTCCCAAGTTATAAGTTTACTGCAAGCCGTACAATGAATATGTCCTTTAAAAACAAATAAATGTTTAGTCCGCCGGGGCGTAGTTCGGCCGTGCAAAACATCCCGTACCCTGTCGTATAGTTCTTTAGTAATTAAAGGCTCATGCTTGCCCTCGTAAATCTGGCCGTTCCATAATATTTTGCCGTAATAGTATGGGTCTGAAAGCAAACTGGCCATTCGGCTTTTAACCAGCCTATTTCCGCCATGCGTCCGCAAGCCCTCCGCAAACATTTTCTCAACCAAAGATAAAAGCGAATATCCGCCGGTGCTGTAAAACTCAAACATTTTTCTAACCAATGGGGCTTTTACAAGGTTTAACTCATGGGTCTTATGCCCTTTTTTGCCTACGCTCACATAGCCCAAGGGGGCTTTGGACGGATACCAACCTTGCGCCACTTTTTCTTTATGGCCTTTTTTTACCTCCTCTGAAAGGTTATTGGAATAAAAGCGGGCTATGGCTACTTTCATATCCCAAACTAAATTCTCATGAGCCCTAGTATTGCTGTTTAAAATAAAGTTTTCTTTAACAAAATGTATTTCCCTGTTCGGTTCGGCCTTAACCCAGTCATCAGCTATCCCAGCACTTTTTAAACTTCTGGTAAGACGATCAATTTTCTCACATAAAATAATGTCTACATTATTTTTGGTAGCAAATTCAAACATTTCATAAAATGATTTTCGCGCAAAGTCTTTACTGGCTGTTTCAGCAATCTTATAAATTTTAGAAATTTTATAGCCTCTCTTTTCCGCATGTTCACTTAATAGCTTTTCTTGAGATTCCAAAGAGTAACCCGTCTCTTTCTGGTCTATCGAACTCACTCGACAAAAGATTAAACTTCTCATAAATTTATTGTTAAAAATTAAAGGGGCAGTACTGGCACCCAACTACACCAAATCGCTTTGGCTTTGCTGGCAGTACTGCCGCTCTAATTGCAAATAGACAAAATAAATGCGACTTGGAATATGTAATTGGGTGCATATAAATTATATACCATTTTCCTGATTTTGTAAAATTTGTCTAAATATTTCTAAATACTTTTGGACATCAGGCTCGATAAAATCATATACATACAGCTCTTTGCCGCTAAATTTCATTTCCTCCCTTAGTAATTTAATCCGCCAATCCAAAAATGCTTCTTTTTCTTCTTTATTTTCGAAATAGCTGTCTACAGAGGCACCATTTTTATAAAAATGATCATCCATTATAACTACAACCACGTTAGACGTGTCTGGTTTTAGCTTCCCTTCCAAATCATTAAGCCTTGATTCGATAGTTTTCATTGTTATTTATAAGTTATTCTCTCCAATGTTAAGCGCTCTATTTCTTTTACCCTATTTTCCAAATCCGATAGTTCCAAAGCTTTAATTAAATGGCTCGCTAAAAACCCAATGCAATTAGCCACTCTAAGCTCAACCGTACCGGCTCTAACCTGGCCAATAGTGGCTACCAGTAGGTTTACCACACTTTTACTATCTGTTAATTCTATTGGCGGCAAAGGGGTATAATTCTTTTTTGGAGATAGGCCACCTTTAGTTACGGCCATTTTCTTTTCCTCTCGCATTTCCGGATTATGGCTAAAACAATAAACGCTATCTGTCATTGCATTAGCTTGGCATTGTTCTTGGTCTGGTTTTATAAACGTACAAATCATAACTTTCACTTGTGGGGTATGCCCCTTACTTATTAATTTGCCTAATTTCAGCCTCAATTTCACCCAAACATTCAAAATATCCAAGTATAGACTCACCAAAATCAGCCAACTCTTTAGGCTCCAACCTGTTACCATAATCTTCTGCCATTATGGTATTTAATTCTTTTAGTAATAATTGGCTGATCATTTTTTTCTTATTTACCAATAGAGGCAAGCAGGGATAGTAGGGAAAAATTAGTTTATATTTATATAAAATTTACAAAATAGTTTAAAAAATAATATAAGATTTCAGAAAAGCTCTGCTATTTCTACTTTTGGAGCTTGTGGTAAGCTAGAGTTGTCGTCCTGATTTGTATTGTCTTTAATAAATTTTACATTTCTCCATCCAGTAGCTTGATTTTTCTTGCCCGTAATAGGATCTATAAATTGTTGCCTACTATCATCGATATAATCTGCATATTTCCTTAATTTCTGTCCCAGACTGATAATAGTTTCTACCGGTTGTTTGTTGGTACGGGCATACTTTGCAAATTCGTTATACATAGATTCCTTACTAATCCATGCTCCTGTTTCCTCCTGAAGGCAATCATAAGCAAAATTGGCAATCGCGGAGCCGGATCTCATCATTTCAGCCTTTATCTCGTCCGGATTCTTTTTATAACTGAACTCCTGATTTATCAGCAACCGGTTTAAACCCTCAAGGGCAAAATTAAGCAAACCTGATAGCTCAAATGGGTTTGTTAACTTATTAATTAAAAACTTGTCTGGGTTAGTCACGGCCTTATTAAACTGAATAACTATCCAACGGCTGAAATAGGCGTCATCATTGGCGTCTTTGACGTTGGGGATTTTATTGCAGGAAAAGGTCAACTTAGAATAATTCTCGAACTGGAATTGGTCACCAAATTTGTACTCGCCAGTAATAATGCCTCCACCGGCCGCTATTTTAAAACCGCCGTTATCGTTAATGTCCTTAAAGGAAAGGTCGTCGAAAATATTCAAGTGCTTATTATAAAGGTGCGCGGTAGCGAACTTGTCGGATGTAATTCTTTGCAGGCTAACACCTGAAACGTTACCTTTGCCCATAAGAGAGGCTAATAGGTTAATTAGGGTGGTTTTGCCCGTGTCGCGTTCGCCCACGAAAATAATCGCTTTTTTTATGAAGTAACTCCGGTAAAGCGCGTACCCGATCCATTCCTGGATGACAGGAATATTATCCTCATTTAAAATATCAAATAAAAATTTTTTAACCGCCGGACAGTCTGCATTTGCCTTATAGTCAATAGGGAGTCTATGGAGAAACAAATATTTAGGATCGTGCTCTGTCAGCTCGCCTGTTTCAATATTGAGTATCCCATTGTTAAGGTTGATAAAATTTTGATTGACATTAAATTCTTCCCTTTGGCAGACTGTTAGATCCTTTATTTTTTCCAAAACTTCATTTTTAATGTGCGTGGTTGCCAGTTCCTCCAATAGCGTCTGAATCTCTGCTTTTAGATCATTTACGCCTAAACGGTAAACCCCATTATCGTATATAAAAACATCTCGGTCTTTTCTCCCGCTGATAGTTTTAACGTGGTATTTTTCCACCAAGTGTTTCGCTAAGTCATATAAGCAGTTTGCCTTGTCGGTCTGAAATCCAATTTTCCAGTCAACCACATAATCGCTATTTGGTTCCCCTGATTTGTCGTCGTCGCCATGTACCATATTGGCTTTTTTCCATGCAAGATATTCCTTCAAAGGTTGAGCCATGTCAGGTTTGTTTTCTTTTAAATAAACCATACCCCTAAGTAAAAAATGATCATCTGAAAGTAGTGTAGTATCAAAATTTTTCAGTGGCATGGGATAATTTGTTGTGCCGTTTTCCATTTATTTAATTTCCCCCGAGAGATTAATGGCGTATAAACGGAATTTTCCACCGCACGATTTACATTTAAATTCACCTGAGGCAGCATCAACTAATAGCTCAGCAAAATCGTATAGATTTTTTATATGCTCTCCAGCAATTGTTTTTCCAAATTTTCTTTGCAACATTTCCTGCAAAGCTTCAAGCATCGCGACTTCGTTATGGTCCGTCATAAAATACCTCATTCTGATATTAATTCTTATTCATATAACCTAGACTTAATAAATTTTAGGGCACTAAAAAAAGCTTGTGCTTCTACCTTAAGTTCTCTTTGCCAATACCTTTTTACAAGCGCATCTAATTTAGGGTCAGTCAGAAAGACAAACTCTGCTTTGCGGGGATTTTGTTTATCCACGGATTCTAAAGGAAACCAAAGGGAAATAACCGTTGCCAAAGCAAGGTCGGTAGTTCTAAACATTGTTAGTTTTTCCACGGCACTCTTTCTCATATTCAGATTCATAAAAGCAAGACAAAATAAAAACAGCTATGCTATATTTATAACACGCTGTTTTTTTAACTCGTTACAAAAAAATTATTATTTTGTCACACTTGCTGTCCGCTAATCTTTTTAAACCTAGATAAGATTTGCCTAACGTTTGGATGTTTAGCTCTTGAACCCAAAACTTTTTGGGCAACATCTTTACTAGTTTTGCCTATTTTAATTTTTTCGACTCCGTTGGGATTAAGTTTTTTTATGGTTTCAAACTCCTTCTTTTGGATATCTCCTTTCATCCAGTTTTTATATGCCGTATCTACAAATTGGCTGGTATATTGTTCCTTAATTTTTGGCCTTTGTCTATCCTTAGCCTCTTGGACTATCTGGAAATATTTATCAAAATTCCTTACCGTTGGTTGTTTTTTGTGTACATAAGTATAGTTACTTGATTGCTGGATAGTATCTAAAAATTGGCACATAATTTCTTTCTCTTTTGTCGAAAGACGGCTGTAAACATTTACTGAAACAACTTTTATTTTTTCGGGGGTACTACCCATATAAAAATTAAAATTCAAAGCAGGGGCATTTAAATTGCCGTTTACTAACCATTCCCAAACATACTGGGCAAAATGTTTAGGCAATTCGCTTTGTTCAGTAATTTGTTCAATTTCCTTTTGTAATACATCAGTTAATAATGTTAAAACTCGTTGATCCTCTGGATTTAGTAATTTTAAAAAATCTTTTTTGATTTTAAGTTCAGTATAACCTCCCCATTCCCAACACTGTTGTACGAACGATTGATCTAAAACATCCCCGCGCCTAACTAAAAAATCATCAACTAAAGTTTTAAAACTTGGCCGTATTATGACCGCCTTCATTTTGTTAAGATTATTCCTATAAAAAGGATGCCTTTCAGGATTAAAATTTTTAGGTGTCTTTGATTTTTTGTTCATACTCATTTTCATCTTAATATGTCGTTATTTTAACATTTTAACCTATTCTTTAACAGCTTTATTTGCTCTCGTTTTAGTGGTATAGTAAAGGTATAATTTAATATTTGCCTAAACTCGTAAGAATACGGGCATGGCTTAAATCCATCGCTGAATTGAACTCCTCGTCAGAGTTCCAGCGATGGTCGTATGGGGAAACCCATGCGTTTGACCCGAAAGGGTCAAGCTTCTGGCGGGGAGCTTTGTTTTTACCGCTAAATTATCATTAAATTAAGATTAATATGAAAATGAAAAAAACGAATCTTACAAAGGCAATAATATTGGTTCTATGTTTCAGTGTATTTGGACCTTATCCTGTCCAAGCCTGGCAAAAAAAAGCCCCAAAAATTGTAGTTGGTGCTAATTTAAAAGAATATAAAAAGCTAAACAAAAAACAATGTGATATTATTGTTCCGAAACAATATCCTACAATTCAGGGCGGGATTAATGCCGCTGTCGCTGGAGATACGGTTTGTGTTAGAAAAGGAATATATAACGAGAATGTCGTGATCAATAAATCTATTCGTCTCTCTGGAAGTGGTGTCACAAAGTCGATCATAAATGGTCAGACTACTGACGCAACAGTATATATTGCAGGGGATGGTAATGCTAACAATGTAATAGTTGAGGGGTTTCTAATCCGTGGCGTTGACGGCACAGGCCTCAATGATCCCGCCGCGTTTAATATTGGCCCGTTCGCCTCCGGAGCGACAATTCGATATAACCGGATTGTAGCAGGGAACGCACAGCTTGCGGTTCGGGCGGACAGTGGACAAAATAATGAGCTCTTTTATAACAACATCTTCGAAGGCAACAACTCTCCCAACTTATTTAAAAATGTTGGAGCACAAGGACCTTCATACAAAATTGACGTTCTCAATAACACCTTTGCGGGGACAGTCAAGCAGACCTATCCGGATTCTGGGAGAGTACTAGAGACGTGGGCTACTAACAGTTTAATTCAGCGAAACGCATTCAATACGACGGGCACCATTACCTCTATTGTGAACAGTTCTTACCCGTCAAACATAGTTAGTGAGAATAATCTCAACAGCAGTACTACCGTAAAAGTTGGTACTTATTCTGGTGGGACTTTGAATGCAGAGAATAATTGGTGGGGTGACCTAGATCCCTCAGATAATATTCAAGGCAATGTAGACTTTACACCTTTTGCAACGAGTCCGTATAAACAAAACTAATATGAGTTGGCTTAAAGAAAATTGGTTTAAAATTTGCGCATTGCTTATTGGAGTTTTAGTCGCTGCTAGTTTTATTCATCGCAATTTGACCTTAAAAAATTTAGCTAATGAGAAGGCTAATGTCGAGAGGGTTGTTAGTGCTGATATTTTACAGAATGAGCCAGTTAAAAATGTTAGTTCTAGCACACCAACCGTTGTAAATGCAGAAAAAACAGCTACTGCGCCAGTGACGAAATCAAAGACCGTTACTCCTAATCTAGAAAGTCCGAATAACAGTATAGACAACACAAATGATTTATCAATGAAAATCGGCTGCAAAGAGTTGGCCGAGCAGGAAAACCAAAAAGATGGCTATCCTCAATTAACAGCAGACCGCACAGATTTTAAAAGGGAATACGGATATAATAAAGAATTGAATACATGCTTAATGTATAAAAATTATTTTGGAACCAACATCGAAAAGAAGGTAGTTCAGTACCTAATTTTATACGATTTATTGACTGGTAAAACAATGATGTTGTATGTTGCTTTTCCTGACTCAACAGGCCAATATACAAAAACTTATAGTGCCCCTGACGACATAAATTCAGTCGCGGATTTTGAGCAACGTGTTTATAATTTATTAGATAAATAGCGTGCTAGAAAATTCTGCTATAAAAAAATGGTATCAAAAAAAGCGGTACTATATACCATTTGGGGTATTGGGGATTTTTGTTATTATTGGGCTAGCGAATGAGCCTGACAATAATACTGGCCAGCAAGAAACGCAAAACGCCCAAACTGGCAACCAACAGGTCAAAGACACAATCACTATACCAGCCTATCAGCAACCGCTTAATGTAATTCAGCAGCAACCGACAACACAGAATCAGCCGCAAGCCACTCCACCTCAACAATCCAAACCAACATATTATATAAACAGCTCCGGCAATAAAGTCCAATCGCCAACTAAGACCCAAGACAACAGCGTTCCTGCCGGAGCCTCTGCCCGTTGCAGGGACGGCTCTTATAGCTTTAGCCAACATCGCAGCGGCACTTGCTCTGGGCATGGTGGTGTAGCCCAATGGTTAAACTAAAAGCCCCCTTTCGGGGGCTTTGTTCTAAAGGGCATCGTAACACACACGCCAAGTAATTCCGGCCTTTCCCATTTGGTTTGCATTTCCAACATTAACAGCGTCTTTCATTGCCGATGCGACATCAACCTTTTTTTCCTCCCAGATCTGAAGCGGATCTGTTTTCCAAGACCATTCGCCCCTATGATCAATATACTTCCGAAATGCCGAAAGTACTGGATAAATGAATCCATCGGGATACCCGTACTCTGTAACGCCTTTAATAAATTTTAAAGGCTTCTGCTGTTCGTATTTTACGACTGCCATGCTTGTTAGCTTTCCGAAGGCTCCGCCAGCATCGTTATACGCTTTGGGCAAATCCCTGTATATAATATCGCGAAGTTCTAAAATTTTCGGTAAAAGTTTGCTTGCCTTATCCAGAATATGCTTGCGATCTTTACCTTTCTCATCTTCACCAGCATAGTAATCTACAACCGCGCCCTTTGAGGAATAAGCCTTAATAGGGTGTGTATTCTTGTCAAAATTATCGAGGCAGTATACATACGAAAGCACCTCCCGAATTGATATGTCCTTCCGCTTATTCATATCATTAAGCTCAAATTCAGAATACGCAATACGATCTCTGTACAACGGGTTTGACAAAGCGCTTTTAATGGATCCGTAGGAATTACCTAGGTTTTCCAGTGAATGTGTTTGCACGAGACGCGAGCGGTTACGCCCATCAACTATACCCACAAGCCAATCCGAGTCAATCTCGCCCACGATACACTCAACTTTTACCTGCGCTTCAACGGGGCCGGAAAGCAGTGCGTGTTGAATGGCCGAGAAAGTATGGCCTCCATTTGCAATACCATGCTTTTTTTTATCGGAAAACTCAACAGTAACCATATTGGTTTTGTTATCAAACTCTACACTTGGAGACACGATCGTAATCCCAAGATTCCGAAAAATCATCTCTTCAGGATCATTTTGCAGGGTGTCAACTATTGCATTGAACACATCGCTGCGCATATTGGTATCCCGAACGTTTACCTCCCGCCAGTCTTCCCATTCTTCCGGAAGGTTACCCACAGAGACGGTAAAAACGCACAGCCGCCTT
>JBBTRN010000004.1:0-45848 GCA_038065175.1 Patescibacteria group bacterium
AGATTAAATTTTTCCAAAAAAGCGATTAAAAACAACCAGAAACCGAACGGTAACGCGCGCTGCTGTTCACCGGGAAGCTTGTCTACCATCAGCGCGGTTGCTTGTTCAGCTGAAGCGTTGACGACTGACATCTTGTCCAGCTCTTTTAAGAGCCGAAGAATGGTTTTTTCCGACTCGTTTAGTAGCATTATAAGCCCCTCCTTGAGACCTATTGGTAATAGGTAGCCTGAATGATATCATTAGTTTTGTCAAGGTTTAAATGATAATTTTAGATTATAAAAAGGAATTTCATAATCAAATCATCAATACAGGCGTGAAAGCCTTGAAACATGGTAAATCCGTGGTTTTTCCTACTGACACTTCTTACGGCTTGGCTGTTGACGCAACAAATATAAAAGCTATCAAGAGGTTGTACAAAATTAAAGGCAGGAATTTTAAAAAACCGGTGCATGTGGTTGTGCCGAGCGTGGCGTATGCGAAAAAGATTGTACGATGGGGCAGTGTTGCATCTAAATTAGCGAAAAAGTTTTGGCCCGGAGCACTGACATTGGTTTGCCCCCTCACTCTGCCCTCTCCCTCGAGGGGAGAGGGGAAGGGGAGAGGGTGGAAGGTTTTATCTTCCGGCACAGGCTATTTAGGCGTTCGGATGCCAAAAAATATTATAGCTCTCGACCTTGTCCGGGCATTAAAGCATCCAATCACCGCCACAAGCGCCAACCGGAGCGGCGAGCCGGATTGTTATGATGTCGACCACATAATCAGCCAATTCAAATCATCCAAGTATAAACCCGATATTATCATCAATGCAGGTCAACTGCCTAAACGCAAACCATCGACCGTGGTAAAAATAACCCCCCCTTTAATTCCCCCCTTTAAGAAAGGGGGGAGGCGGGGGGGCATTGAAATTTTGCGGCTAGGATCCATCCGTATATCCGTAAAAAATCCGTAATCCGTAGATTTATGCTTTTAAATTTCCATCTACCCAATTATTTTACCAAACAAGTCCGCGCTGAAATTGGCCAGCTTTACGCGCATTCAGCCATAGCCAATATGGCTTCTTCCATGATGCTTTTGTTTGAGCCGATTTTTTTGTACGCGGTTCTAGGTTTTTCCGTGAACCAGGTGCTCTTGTTTACCGCCATAGTTTACGCCGTTTATATAATTACAATTCCGCTTGGCGGTAAAATGGCAAGCCTGTACGGCTACAAGCATGCAATAGCAATTTCCGTGCCGTTCCAACTGGTTTACTGGATGATACTCATAGTTTCGCAACAAAATGCGTCCTGGGCATACTTTGCGGCAATTTTTTACGGCCTTTCCAAAACTTTTTATTGGCCGGGCTTCCATTCTTTAATGGCGCGCTATGCGGACAGAGGGCAGGTCGGCCGCGAGTTCGGCGTTTTTTATTCGCTAATAAGCCTAACTTTTATTGCCGGGCCATTTTTAGCCGGCTACCTTTCCAAACATTTTGGCTTTACCACCACCTTTATAATCACGGCCATAATTTACGCTTTCAGCGTTTTGCCGTTATTTAAAGATAAAGAAATTTTTACGCCCAAGGATTATTATTATCGCGACACTTGGGAATTGTATAAAATTTACCCGAAAAAATTTTTAGGGTATTTGGGCTTTGGGGAAGAATTGCTGGTCTTGAACATCTGGCCGATTTTTATTTACATCATTGTCAAAGATTTTGAAAAAGCCGGTGGACTCGCGACCATAGCCAGTTTAATGGCCGCGATATTGGCGCTGATTATTGGCAAAGTCACGGATCAATATTCCAAAAGGGTATTAATCCGCTTAGGCGCCTTTTTTACGGCCATAGTCTGGCTTATGCGCACTATTGCCACGAATTTTTGGAATACTTTTTTTGTGGATACCTTTTCGCGTACTTCAAAAGAAATGGCCTTTATTCCCATCTCCACCGTCACCTACATCCGCGCAGAAGCTACGCATGTAGTGCCTTACGCAGTATTTTTCGAGCAATCCTTATCGGTTGGAAAACTTTTGGCCTGCATTTTGGGCATAATCCTTTTTAGCCTCACCGGCAGCTTTATGGTATTATTTATATTAGGAGCGCTGTTTAGCTTGCTTTATATGTTTATTTAAAGCTATGGTTGTTATTCTATTATTGATGATAGCAGCGGGCATGGTTGGGCTGATGTTTTATTTTGCAATAATGACCGATTCGTTGTTGGGGGGTTGTGATCTTGCCACAAATGCATCTACAATCACAAAAGTTGCAGAGATTATTAAGGCAAAAAAAGGGAATTTTTACGATTTAGGCAGCGCAAGAGGGGATTTTCTTTTGAAACTTATAAAAAAAGCCCCATCGATTAACTATTATGGTTTGGATAACAGTTGGTTTAGAATTTGGATTTCGCGTTTGAAAGCTTTAATACTGGGAAGAAATATTACATTTTTGCAAAAAAATATTTTTGACGCAAATTTATCATCCGCTGACTTTGTTTACATATATTTACCCAGAGAATTGATGCCCGGCTTGCAAACCAGACTGCAAAAAGAGTTAAAACCAGGCGCCGTGGTTCTGACAAATCGCGTGAGTTTTCCCGATTGGAAACCCAAGGAAAGCCATAATTTATCAAACTCAGAAAAATTGTTTATGTATGTTAAGGAGTAGTATGAATTATCAAGCCATCAAAAATGAAGACCCGGAAGTTTTCGCCGCATTAACCGGGGAAGCCAAAAGGCAAAGCGAGGGCATGGAGCTAATCCCTTCCGAAAATTATGTCTTTCCGGCTGTTTTGGAAGCCTTAGGTTCGATTTTTACCAATAAATATTCGGAAGGCTATCCGGGTAAGCGTTATTATGGCGGACAGGAGTTTACCGATCAAGTTGAGAGTTTGGCGATTGAGCGTGCCAAACAGCTTTTTAAATCCGACCACGCCAATGTCCAGCCGCTTTCGGGGTCACCCATGAACCAGGCGGTTTATTTAGGTTTGCTTAAGCCCGGAGATGCCATTATGGGTATGGATTTAACCCATGGCGGACATTTAACCCACGGCCACCCGGTGAGCCACATGGGTAAACTGTTTAATTGGGTACGGTACAAGACCCATCCGGAAGACAAGGGTCGGATTGATTTTGACGAGCTTTTAAGAGCAGCCAAAGAGCATAAGCCAAAAATAATCCTTTGCGGCTATACCAGCTACCCCAGGGATTTGGATTACGCTGCCTTTAAGCGCGTTGCCGATGAAGTGGGGGCTTTTACCATGGCCGACGTTGCCCATTTTGGCGGGCTTATTGCCGGCCAGGCTATGAAAAATCCTTTTGATTTCGGTTTCGATATAATTACAACCACTACGCACAAAACTTTACGTGGACCACGCGGTGGAATGGTTTTAACCAAAGGTAAAGTTGGTAATCCGTTAAAAGAAGTGGAAATAACGCGCGAAAATCTGCCCACAGTTATTGACCGTTCAGTTTTCCCGGGCTTGCAGGGCGGACCGCATATGAATACCATCGCGGCCATAGCGGTCATGCTGAAAGAAGACAGCCAGCCGGAATTTAAAATTTATGCTCAGCAGGTTTTAAAGAACGCGCAGGCGCTGGCTTCCGCGCTCTTAGAACAGGGCGCCAAGCTAGTAACCGGCGGCACTGACAACCATATGATGGTCATTGACACTATGACAAGTTTTGAATTGCCAGGCAGCGACGTTGAGAAAATTTTAGATTCAGTCGGTATTACAACGAACAAAAGCCCAATCCCAGATGATCCACGCCCGCCGTTTAAGCCTTCAGGCTTGCGTTTAGGCACTCCAGCCATGACCACAAGAGGATTGAAGGAAGAGGATTTAAAAAATATTGGCAGCTGGATTGTGGAAGCGATAAAAGCTAGGGAAGATAAAACTAAGCTGGAACAAATAAAATCTAAAGTAAAAGAAATGGCTTTGGTTCACCCGGTGCCAGGAATTGAATAATATGAAATTGGATATTGTTTTTTTGCGGCCTAAGGCCTTGAGCGCGAGGATTGACAGGTTTAAAAAGAGTATAAACTAAAACGAGTTATTGTAGTGTTTCGCCGATTTGAAAAATGGAAATTTTGCAAGCTTTAATTTTAGGCGCAGTGCAGGGACTTTCGGAGTTTTTGCCTATATCTTCTTCTGGCCATTTGATAATTACCCATTGGCTGTTTAATAAAGACTTGGGCCTCGGGTTTGATGTGGCTTTGCATTGGGGCACGCTTTTGGCAGTGCTAATGTATTTTAGGATGGATGTAATAAATCTCATTCGTGGTTTTTGGCACAGTTTTTTTAAATCTACCCGGGACTTGGAAGAAAATATTTACCAGAAACTTCCGTGGCTGATAATCATCGCCAGCGTTCCCGGTGTTATTGTAGGAAAATTATTGGAAAGCAAAGCGGAGAGTTCGTTTAGGAATCCAGTTTTGGTTGCGTTGAATTTGGCAATTTTTGGCCTGGTTATTTTAGTGGCCGATAAAATAGGCAAAAAAGAGAAAAATTTAGACAAAATTAAATGGACAGACGCGGCTTTAATTGGTTTATTTCAGGCCTTGGCTATTATCCCCGGAATTTCCAGAAGCGGGGCAACAATTGCCGCAGGGTTGTTTTTAGCCTTTAAACGGCCTGACGCCGCGCGATTCAGTTTTTTAATGTCCATTCCGATTATTTTTGGCGCGGGTTTAGTTAAGCTGCCGGATTTCGCTTCTGCATCATCAAATTTGGAATTAATTGCAGGTTTTATTTCGGCCGCGGTTTTTGGTTTTTTGGCGATTAGATACCTTTTGCGCTATATTTCTAAAAATGATTTTAAGGTATTTGTGTGGTATCGTTTGGCTTTAGCGGCGTTGATTTTGCTATTGTATTTTGGTAAGATGTAGGTATGCCGCGGTGGCGGAACTGGCAGACGCAATAGACTCAAGATCTATCGATCGCAAGGTCATGAGGGTTCGACTCCCTCCCGCGGCACCATGGGTATTTTCAAGCAATGTAGTGAGCTGATTCATCAGCTTTCCTGGCGGCTCATAAATGAGCTGGCTATATCTAGGATTATGGTTTTCATTAAAGATGTAAGGCTCAAACAGTATGATTATGGTTCCAGCGGTTATTATTTTGTTACAGCCGTCTGTAACTATAGACAAAATTTTTTCCTAAATAAGGAAAATTTAGTAAAAACTGAATTGTTAGATTTAGCACAAAAAATTCCCGGATTGTCATTAGATTTTTATTCAGTGATGCCCAATCATATTCATGTAATTTTTATTTTAAAAGAATGCAAGCTTAAATTGGGAGAAATCGTGAGAAGGTTTAAAGCCAAGGTTTCTAGGAGTTTTAAAAATAATGTTTGGCAGCCAAATTATTATGAACATGTTATACGGAATGAACAAGCTTTAAATAGAATGAGAGAATACATATTGAAGAATCCGGAAGAAGAAATTATTGAATTTAAGCAATTTTACGATTAGGCTCGGTAGCCGATAAATCGGCTGACTACATACTAAGTATATTTAATAAAATGGAACTCCAAACAAACCCACAACCCAATATTACCATCCAATCGCTTGATTCGGTGATATTCGATGCCCCACAAGGCTATCCGACGGATGTTGTCAATGTTCCTGAAAAGGTTCAACCGGTTAACCTTTTATCGAATGGCACCGCGGCGCTTGAGCCTTTGAGTTCGCCTGCTCTTCCGTCTGAAAAGCTCTCATACGAAGACGCGACTATCCAGGAAATTGACATTACCAAAATTACGCCTAACCCCTTCCAGCCCAGGAAAGTTTTTGAAGCAAACGCGCTTAAGGAGCTGGCGGATTCCATCAAAGAGCATGGCGTAATCCAGCCTTTGGTGGTGACTAAAATTTCTACCGGATATGAATTGGTGGTGGGGGAGAGGCGCTTTCGGGCAAGCATGCTCGCCGGACTTTTAAAAGTCCCGGCTATTATAAAAGAGCAAATGGTGGATCAGACCAAACTCGAGGTCGCGTTAATAGAAAATATCCAAAGGAAAGAGCTAAACCCTATAGAAGAAGCCCAGGCCTATGAGCGGTTAATGAAAACTTTCAATCTCACGCAGGAGCAGGTGGCAAAAAAGGTGGGCAAAAGCAGGCCGGCGGTGGCTAACACCGTACGTTTGCTGAACTTGCCGGCAGAAGTCCAGCGCGCGGTTATAGAAGGTAAATTAGCCGAAGGCCACGCTCGGGCGCTTTTGGGGCTTAATGATCCAGAAAAGATTTTGCTTTTGTATAAAACCGTAATAGAAAAAAAGTGGAATGTTAGGGAGGTGGAAGAAAAGGTAAGGGAACTTACCCAAAGGAAATCTATGGATTCGGCAGCGCCTGATCCGAAATTAATGGCAATGGAATCTGAATTAAGGATTAAATTAGGCGCGCAAGTCAAAATTTTGCGCCAGGGCGCGGGCGGAAAGATCACCATAGATTTTTTCAGCGATGAGGAGCTTTCTGACATTATCAGCAAAATGGCTCAGGCCAGAGCCGCGGAAGAAGGCGGGTACTTGACGGTTTGATCGGCTCCCTCTCCCTTGAGGGGAGAGGGTCGGGGGTGAGGGTGATAATGTTTTGGGAAAACCGGGTTGACATTATTTTTTAATCAGTTATACTTTATTTAGATAAAGTTATGAAATTATTTTATTGCAATCTTATTTCTGTCCGCCCGGTCTTTTCTAAGGCTTGGATTTTTAGCGCGCGGGGTGAGGGTGTAAATCACGGAATATAGAACACATAGCATAGAACATAACACAAACACCAAACCCCGCGAATAGTGGGGTTTTCCTTTGTTCCTCCCCCTTTATGGGGGAGGTTAGGAGGGGGTGAGAGAGGGTGAATATATCGGTCGTGAATTGCGGTTTGGGTTTAAAATTTTAAGGCCAATCCGCAGTCCGCAGTATAAGTGATTGCCACCATGCGGCCCAGAGGCCAAAAGGTGTAGCCCGGCAGCACCGGGCAGTGAAAGGTGAAGGAGTTGAACAATCAACAAAAACTCCTTGGGGTTTACCCTGGAAATTGCGGTTTATTAGGGGACGGACCTGTCCCTGATAACCCTAAAAACCAGAAAGCCTCAAAAAAGGCTTGGCGACCGCGCGAAGTGGAGTGCCCGGAATGCGGAAGGATCGTGAACGTCGAAAACCTGGCTTTGGTTTGCGACGGGTTCAAAAGACCCACCATCCTATGCATAACCGGGTGCGTCCCGAACGCGAACCCGAGCTCTTTGGAGCAGATTCTTTCTTTTTTGGGCTTTCCGGCTCAAAACGAGGAAACTGTTCCCGCCTTTCCCGCGCCGGCACAAATTTAGCCCAAGCGCGCGTATTGGGTTTGGTTAGACCCGCCAGACTCATTTGGAACCCCCGGCGGACGCGTTTGAAGTAGGGCCGACCAGGCCCGCTAAATAAATCCGCCGGACAAAATAAGGAGGCAATATCGAGTAAGATTTTTCCGTTTGGCCGTAACGTATAAACGGCCACGCCTGGGAAAGCAAAGAAGCGATGAATCAACCTTGCAAAGGGGCATCGCAACACCGCTTCCCAGGCGCTTTCTTTTATATATCAATTTTTGCTATAATTCCTGACATCGGGGTATAGTATACCGGTAGTACGCGCCCATGGGGTGGGTGTAGACTGGGTTCAATTCCCAGTACCCCGACCATAAAAGGAGCTACGCAGTGCAAGCAAAATAAACAATTTATTTCCCCAAAAATACTGTCTCTAAAATATCACTGTTAATTATTGCTTTACCTGTATCGTTCGCAACCACGCGGCCTTTGTCTAAAACATAAGCCCTGTCCACAATTTCCAGCAAAGATTTTAAATTGTGCTCAACAATCACAATCGCGGTTTTGTGGCGAGTGTTTATTTCTTTGATTTTAGCAAAAACTTCTTTCACTATTTTAGGGGCCAGGCCCAAAGACGGCTCATCTAACAGCAAAACTTTTGGTTCTGTCATAAGCCCTCTTGCTATGGCGAGCATTTGCTGCTGTCCGCCGCTTAATGTCCCTGATTTAGATTGTTTTTTTGCTTTTAAAACCGGGAACATTTCCATAAGCTCGCTTATTCGGCGTTTGGTCTCGTGGCTATTTTTAACAGTGTAAGCCCCGATTTCCAGGTTTTCTTCCACTGAAAGGTGTTTAAATACCCTCCGTCCTTGTGGCACAAAAGAAATGCCCAAATTTACCATTTCGTAAGGAACAGGTGAAACTGGGGAGTTATGCCAAAGAATTTGTCCGCTATCCACCTTAGCCAAACCGAAAATCGCCTTAAGCGCGGTTGATTTGCCCGCGCCATTAGGACCCATTAGCGCGACAATTTCGCCTTCGTCAACGGCAATAGAAACACCATCGAGCGCTTTGACGCCGGAATAATACACTGAAATATTTTTTAGTTGCAAAAGGATTTCTTTCATAAAAAAATGTCAAATATCAAATTACAAATTTCAAATAAAATTCTAATATCCAATTTTTAAATTTTGCCATTTAAGCATTTGGCATTGATTTGACATTTGAAATTGGAAATTTGAAATTTTTGCTATTCTCCTAAATACGCTTCCACAACTTTCCTCTCACTCAAAACTTTATCCGCTTTTCCTTCCGCGAGCAATTTTCCCTCATCCATTACATACAAATAGTCGCATAGTTTCCTTATTAGCTCCATATTATGCTCAATAAGTATTAGCGTCTTGCCTTGCGCGCGCATCTCTTCCATAATCCCCGCGACTTTTTTAATCATTTCTTTAAACAGGCCAGCAAAGGGTTCGTCGAAAAAAATAATTTTTGCATCCATGGCGAGTACCCTGGCAATTTCCAACAGTTTCCTCTGGCCGTAGGAAAGGTTAATTGCCAATTGGTGGCGTTTTTCCCAAAGTCCGACTTTTTGTAATGCTTCCTCGGCTTTTTTTTCATCAAGTTTATTGTGTTTGGAAAACAGAGCGCCAAATACACTTTTTTCAGTAATTACAACAAGGATATTATCTAATACTGTCATCTGCTCAAAAAGTCTCACTTCCTGGAAAGTACGAGTAATTCCAAAAAGGGGATTTTGGTGAGCGATAACCTTTTTTAATCTCAAACCATCAATAACCGCAGAACCACCATCAATCGCATAAATTCCTGTCAGAAGATTGGTGAGCGTTGATTTCCCGCTGCCATTAGGCCCAATTATACCGGTAATTTTGCCCTGCTCAAAACCGATTGACAGTTTTTCAACCGCATACACCCCGCCCCAGTGCTTGGATAAATTGTGCGTTTCTAAGATTTTCACAGTCGTCCTCTACTTAAATACTGTACAGTATTTAAGTGCATACTAATTTTATAATTTATATTCTCCCATTAGTCCTTGCGGTTTATACATCATTAAAATTATGAGCAAAAGGCCATAAAGGCCAAAGCGGGTTTGGGCGGCAATTTCATTTGGAAAGCCCGCAAAGCGCAAGATTTCGGGCAGGAGGATTAAAAATAACGCTCCTAGCATTGACCCTTTCAAATTCGCCAGCCCGCCTAAAATAATTATAGATAATATAAACACCGACTCGTTTGCGCCAAAAGTGCTAGGGTCAATAAATGTAATATAAGCCGCAAATAAAGAGCCGGCTATGGCGGCTAAGCCTGCGCCTACAGTAAATATTGCAAGCTTGAAATGATGCGTATTGTATCCAAAAACGCTTATTGCTTGGTCATCTTCGCGAATGGCTTTGAGAGCGCGGCCAAAGGAGGAATTTGCAATGTAATTGCAAATTCCAGTAGTAAGTAGTAAGTAGCATGTAGCAAGCAGAAGGAAATGGAAATTATCCGAGAACGAAAATCCGAATAACATCGGTCTTGGAATACCCGGGATGCCAAGGGGTCCGCGGGTCAAATTTTGCCAATTAAGCATCACCGCAAAAACAATAACATTAAAGCCCAAAGCTCCAAGCGCGTAGTAGTCGCCTTTAAATTTGCTCAAGATTAAACCGATAGACACGGATAAAATCAGAGCAAAGAAAATACCGATTAACACGGATAAGAAAAAATTAAAATCATAAGTCGTAGTTAATATAGCCGTGGCGTAAGCGCCAATACCGTAAAACGCGGCGTGGGCAAGACTAAGTAAGCCTGTATAGCCGACAATCAAGTTTAAAGACAGCGCTAAAATAGCGTAGATGGCGAAGAGGATGGCGAGGTGGGTTAGGTATTCCATATCAGATAATGTCAAATATCAAATATCAAATTTCAAATGAAATTTTAATGTCCAATTTTCAAATTTGTCATTTATGCATTTGGCATTGATTTGACATTTGAAATTTGGATTTTGAAATTGAAAATAAACATTACTTTTTTATTATGCCACTGGGTCTGAACAATAAGAATATTATAAGCAGGCCAAAAGCAATTGCGTCTTTCCATTCTCCGGAAATTTTCCAAATGCCGAAATTTTCCACAAAACCCAAAACAAACCCGCCCAAAAGCCCGCCGCTCACCGAGCCGATCCCGCCGACTATGGCCGCAATTACGCCTTTTAAAAATAAATTAAGGCCCATGGTGGGTTCTATGCCGGTATCATAGCCGACTAATATCCCTGCCCAGCCTGCGATGCCAGCGTCGATTAAAAATACGTAAGAGATTATTTTGTTGGTATTAATGCCAACGATTTTTGCCACCTCTTCGTCGTCACTAAGGGCATTAATAGCTTTGCCAAACATGGTGAACTTTAAAATTATCAGTAGCGCGGCCAAAATTAGCACAGCTGATAAAAACATTACTACTTGCGTTTGGGTAATAACGCCAGTTGAGATTTGATAGATTCTTTGGGTAGATGAGGAATTAGATAAAGTCTGAAATTGGCTTGTAAAAAGTATGGCGATAATTGCTTGTATTACGCTAAACAATCCAATGGAGGCAACAAGTTTAACTAAATTTGTGCTTTTGCGTTTTCGCAAAGGCAAATAAATAATTTTGTCAAAAATGAATCCGGCGAGTCCTGCTATTGCAATCCCCACCACCACTGCTAAATAAATCGGCAAACCCAAAGTTTTGCCAAAATAAAAAACCGCGTATCCGCCAATTACCGCAAAAGAGCCGTGCGCGAAATTAAAGAATTTTGTTGCGCCGAAAATTAAGTTAAACGACATTGCCAAAAGGGCGTAAATCGAGCCGGCGATAATGGAGTTTAAAATGAGTTGGGGGAGGATTTCCATGTTAAAAGCGTAAAATGCAAAGCGAAAAATTTAAAGCTATAGTTTCCGCCTGCGGCGGAATCTATTATTTTACACTTTACATTTTTCATTTTACGTTCTAAGTATACCAATTTATGGCTTAAACATCAAAGCAAAACAAAACCCTCCCCTAAGGTAGGGGAGGGTTGGGAGGGGAATTGGTTATTCTGTGTAAGGTTCTAGTTTTCCACCTTTTACGACCGATAAAGAATAAGCATTTTGGCTGTCGCCATCCGGTTTGATAGTAACATCACCGGATGCCCCAGGCCAGTTTTTGATGGTTCTTGACCATTGGGCTAATTTTTCGCCATTGTATCCAACAGCGTTTACCCCATCTGCGAATATATATACTGTGTCGTAGACAGCCGCAGAAAAGCTACCATAAGGAAGCTCTTTGCCGTGTTTAGTTTTATATACTTCGCTTAATTTTTTGAATTTTTCATTGCTGGCGCTAATTTTAAATTCTGCTCCATAAGCTCCTTCCAGCATATCCTTGTAGTCCATTAAAAATTGCGCGTCTGTGGTAAGGCTTTCAGTAATAATGATTTGGGGCTTCCAGTTCATGCCCTGCATTTGCTTTAAAATTTTTCCAGCAGCTGTGGCGCTTTGAGATACCAGTAGTAATGCATCAGCATTTGCGGCTTTGAGTTTTGTTAGCTGAGTTCTAAAGTCTCCGCTTTCTGAAGGGTATTCTTCTTTTACTGTTTTACCATCATATTTTGTGAAAGCAGTATTAAATACATCATAGACTCCTGTAGCATAGTCGGTTTGTTCGACAAGAGCGGCAACTGTTTTATAGCCTTTTTTGTTGGCTAGGTCAGCATCCATAACCCCTTGCGCGCTGTCACTGGGGGCCAACCTGAAAAAGTAAGGACTAATGCCGGTTAACTTAGGGTTTGTAGAGAGAGCGGAAACCATAACTACCTTGGCTTGTTCCGCAACTGGGATGGCGGCCAAAGATTCTCCACTACATCCGCCGCCGAGGACAAATTGAACTTTGTCTACATTAACTAGTTTTTGTATGGCCGATGTGGCATCTTTTCCGTTACATTTTCCGTCTTCAAAGATTACCTCCAATTTTATTTTGCCTTCCGCATTAATTTCGCTTGCGGCTATTTCAATAACATTCCTAAGAGGTTCGCCATATACGGCCGCGTCGCCCGTTAAGGGCAATAAGACGCCAACTTTATACGGCCCTTTTTCCATCACGCCGGCTTCTTTGTTTTCCGTTCCTTTATCTCCATTTTTGTTTTTGTTTGCGGCCACCAGGCCCCAAATGACCAAGGCAAGGACAATTAGGCCTATTATCCATTTGCCCGTTGAACCGCCTCCACCTCCCGAAGTTTGCTCCATAT
Source organism: Patescibacteria group bacterium (assembly GCA_038065175.1). Classification (GTDB taxonomy): domain Bacteria; phylum Patescibacteriota; class Doudnabacteria; order UBA920; family UBA920; genus JBBTRN01. The sequence goes on from JBBTRN010000004.1 coordinate 12,535, forward strand.
TTTCCATATGAGTTTGGTTAAGAATTATTTAATTTTATAATAACACAAGCTGTATTTTATGCAATATTTAATGTGTCAATTAGTCCCGACAAAAAAGGTTTAAAATAGTTGTGATATAATGCAATTATGACTAAGAAGACTAAAAAGTCTAAGTTAGACAAGCTCTTAAAAGAACTAAAGCAAAGTCGTAGAGATTTTGAAAAGGGAAAGGGGAAAATTTTGAGATCCCTAAAAGATTTGAGGTAGTTAATTTTTATTAAATGAAAACAAGAAATATTATTCTAGCTTCCAAATCCCCGCGAAGGAGGGATTTGTTAAAAATGATGAGCTTGAAATTTAAAGTCGTGGATAGCGGCTTTGAGGAAGATTTGAATTTAAAGTTAAGCCCGGAAAAATTAGCTATGCATTTAGCAAAAGGAAAAGCTCGCGCCGTGGCGCTGAATTATCCAAATGCAATCATAATTGCCGCGGATACTATTATTGTTCATAAGAAAAAAATTTACGGCAAACCTTATACTAAGCCAAGGGCCATAAAAATGCTTAAAGAACTTTCGGGCACAACGCATTGGGCAATGACCGGATTATGCGTTATGGATACTATGTCGGGCAAGATGGTCGCAAAAACCGTAAAAACTAAAGTGGTGCTTAGGAAATTGCACCATGACGAAATTATCAAATATGTTAAAGAACATAAACCTTACGATTATGCCGGAGCTTACGGGTTATTTGGCAAGGCCGCGGTGTTTGCAAAACGGGTGGAAGGGGAGTATTACAATGTAATCGGCTTGCCGCCTTCTGAGCTTTCGGTGATTTTAAGAGGGTTCGGTATAAAGATTTGAAACACAAAGGTTGGAAATTCGTCTTTAGTATTAATGTACTCCCGTTTGTCATTGCGAGTGCATCCGAAGCAATCCATTTTAGACCCGTCGATTTTACTCGGGACAACCCAAAGATCGGATTGCTTCGTCGGCCGCACTCCTCGCAATGACACGGATGGAAATATATGCATATCTTGCAGGCAAAAAACCTGACAAAGCGTTTTGGAAAGTTTTTGGCGGTTGATGATGTATCGCTTTCTCTTAAAGAAGGGGAGATATTAGGCCTTTTAGGCCCGAACGGCGCTGGCAAGACCACAACTATCCAAATGATACTAGGGATTTTAACTCCCAGCGCGGGAGAGGTTTTTTATTTTGGCAAAAATCTTTCTAGCCATCGCGAGGAAATTTTAGAGCAAGTAAATTTTTCTTCCACATATACTAATTTACCGTGGGATTTGACTGTGAGAGAATGTTTGAGTTTTGTTTCGTACCTTTATGTCATCGACGACAGGCAAGCGAGGGTAAAAAAGATTTCCGAACTCTTCCTCTTAGACCAAATTCTGGACAAAAAAATCAGCCAGCTTTCCGCCGGGCAAATTACGCGCGTGGATGTGGCTAAATCCTTCATTAATTTTCCAAAAGTTTTATTGCTCGATGAACCTACGGCCTCACTCGATCCGGATGTCGCGGACTATATCCGCAAATTCCTTTTGGAAGACAGGCAGAAATTTAAAACTTCAATTATTTTTACTTCGCACAACATGGCGGAAGTAGAGGAGGTTTGCGACCGCGTGGTATTTATTAATCACGGTAAAATTGTGGCTGACGACACGCCGGAGAATTTAGCAAAAACCATTAAAACAGCGCATGTCCAGCTTTTGAGCCTAAAGAATTTAGATCGGATTATTGAGTATTGCAACAAGGTTAATTTGGAGAACAAAATTGAAGGGAAGCGAATAACAATCACAACTAGTGAAAAACAGATTCCGAGTTTGCTCCAAGATTTATCGAGCCAGAATTTAGGCTTTGAGGAAATTAGCATAGAAAAGCCGAGTTTGGAAGATTATTTTTTGGAGCAGGCAAAAGGTTTTAATCGCGCATCAAAAAAGTCCGTAACCTCACCCTAACCCTCTCCGAAAGCGGAGAGGGGATAAGACATATGCAATTTCACCGTATTTGGGGAGTAATCCTCCGTTACAATTATTTATTCAAACATAGCCTGGACCGCCAGGTGGACGCTTTTTATTGGCCGACTGTGGATTTGGTTTTGTGGGGCATTACCAGCACTTATATAGCTTCCCAGGGGCCGAACGCGAATTTGGCAGTTTTGATGGTGGTATCGGGAATTGTTCTTTGGATAGTTCTTTGGCGTGGGCAATATGAATTCACGGTAAATATTCTGGAAGATGTTTGGAACAAAAATCTAATAAATATGTTTGTTTCGCCCCTAAAGCTTTCTGAATGGATTGCCGCGTTTTCTACTCTGGGATTTGTAAAGGCCATAATTAGCACCGGTTTTGCTTCGCTGATTGCGCTTCTTTTGTATCACATCAAAATTTTTGCTAATGGCCTTTTACTTTTACCCCTGCTTTTTTTACTCCTTATGACCGGTTGGTGGGTTGGCTTGTTTGTGGGCGGGATGATTATGCGGTTTGGCACTAAAGTCCAGAATTTTGCCTGGAGTATGGTGTTTATTATCGCGCCTTTTTCGGCTGTGTACTATCCATTAACCGCCCTGCCTAACTGGGCGCAAAAAATAGCGTTTATTGTGCCATCTTCCTATGTTTTTGAGGCAGCCAGACAAGTTTTTGTGGAGAATATGCTTGATTGGAATAAGGTAATAATTGCTTTTTCTTTAAATATTTTATATCTAGTTTTAGCCTTGATGTTTTTTAAGTCCAGCTTTAAAAAAGTTTTGGATAGGGGATTGGTTAAATTCCAGTAAAGCTTTTTAGAGCAAAAAAACAAAAATCCTTTTGCACTACTGTACTAGTGGTTCGACCTCGCTCACCACCATGAGCTTGCCGAATGGTATGCTAATGCAAAAGGACTGGCAAGATATAGGAATTGTTGCTTATTCAAGTAGTGTTAGGGTCCACATTATCGCAATGCCTACGATAAACCACAGCAAATGCCAGGCCGCGGTTTTTTTGTTGGGTTCTTTGTGGAGTTCAGGCACTAAATCTGACATGGCAATATAAATAAAGCTTGCTGCGGAAATTGCCAAAAGGGGAGTGGGGACTGTCTCGATATTTTTAAAAATCAGCAAAACTACTATTGCGCCTACAAAGGCGGTGAGCGCGGAAATAAAATTGTAAAAAAGCGCGCGGGATTTAGAAAAGCCGCCGTGGATTAAAACCGCAAAATGTCCGAGCTCTTCGGGTATCTCGTGGAAAATCACAGCCAGGGTGGTTGCAAGCCCAAGCGTTGTGCTTGTTAAGAAAGCCGCGGCAATAATTACCCCATCTATTAGGTTATGGAGGCCGTCGCTTACCAGGCTTAAGTAGGTGAAGGAGTGGATGGATTCTTCGTGTTCACTATGTTCGTGGTGCCAGAGGACAAAGCGCTCTAAAATAAAAAACACTGTAATTCCTCCAAGCAGATACAAACTTGCATTTTCCGGCCAGCCTTGTTCGGCCATTTCCGGCAGTATGTGGATAAAAACATCTCCGAGTAAAGCGCCGGCAGAGAAGCTAACCAAAGATAATAGCCATCTTTTTAACCTACCCTGGTTTATAGCAAGAGTAAAAACCCCAACTAAAGAAATTAAGCTAACAACCAGTACGCTAAGCAAAGTATAGATCCAAACATTGGGCATAAAAATAATAATTATTGTTAATGCAAATAACTTGCATTTATTATATATTAACTTTAAGATGTGTCAAGGTGGGGAAATTTTGAGTTTTTGTTTAAATATTTTATAATCCAGGTATGCTTACTATTTGCGTTATCCACACTGAAAAAATCATCGAGGCTCTCAAAAAAGGAAAATTAAAAATAACGCCAATTAGGTTTAAACTATTGGACGTTTTGGAGCACACAAAAAAGCCTTTACGGGTCAAAGATATCATCAAGATTGTAAAATCTGACATAGTTACGGTTTATAGGAATTTAGAAAGCTTGATGAAGCTGGGTCTGGTGGGCCAAGTGTTTTTAGACCAAAAAGAAGCGTATTTTGAGCTTGCGGACAAAAAACACCACCATCACGCGATTTGTGAAAATTGCGGGCGGGTGGAGGACATTCGCGACCTTATCCACCATAAACTCAACAAAGCCGCGCTTAAGGCTTCGGGCTTTGCTAATATAAGCAGGCATAGCTTGGAGTTTTTCGGTATTTGCAAACAGTGCAGTGCAAAATTGAGCAAAAATTCTACTACTATGTAGTAGTGGAATTTTGATAGTGTTTGAATTAATGCAAATCATGTGCAACAAGAGAATTGAACAAAATTTAACTGCTGTCTAATTTTGTCAATTTTATTTAATTTAATTTTGTCAGTTCATTGAAGGGTGGTGATATAAATGGGTATTACAATAAATTTTTGGGCTGTTTTGGTTTCTGCTGTGGCTAGTATGGTAATTGGTTCTGTATGGTATGGGCCGATTTTCGGCAAAGTTTTTACCAGGGCTATGGGCATGGACAAGAAGACTCCGGAAGAAATGGCTGCAATGTCCGCCAGTGGTGGATCTGCCTCTGGAGGAAAAAAAGGTATGGGTTTAACTTATGCCTGGCAGTTTGTGGTAAGCGTGGTAATGTTTTATGTGTTAGCTTGGCTTGTAGGCGCGCTTGATAGTTTAACATTGGCGGGAGGCATTAAAACAGCACTGTACGTCTGGTTTGGTTTTGTTTTGCCGGTGAAATTTGGAGATGCTTTGTGGGGCGGTAAAATGGTCTTATTTTGGCTGGGTGCGGGTAATATGCTTTTAACTTTGCTGGCCGCCGGAGCCATTATTGGCAGTTGGTGAGAAACGGTTTTGGGATAACAAAAAATTTGCTCGAAAGCGTTGATATTGCTAGAATGTATGCACTATGGTTCAACAAGATTTTACCGTTATCCCCTGTCAAGACAGAATAGAAAAGCCCTGGGGATATGAAATCCATTATACTGCCAAAGATTTTCCCCATACAGGGAAAATTTTATTTGTCCTCGCCGGGAAAAAACTCTCATTCCAGTATCACGACGAAAAGGAAGAAACAATTTGTTTGTTCAGCGGCAAAGCTTTTATTTGGCTGGAAAACAGCCGGGGCGAGGTTGAAAAGGTTCCAATGGATTTACAAAAAGGCTATAAAATTTCGCCTTTCCAGAAACACAGGTTAGAGGCATTGGACGACTGTTATTTTTTGGAAAGTTCCGGCCCTGAAACAGGCACCACTGTAAGATTGGACGATGATTATAAAAGGCCGGATGAAACCGAGGAGTTAAGAAAACAAAAAAATAGGGGCTGGGATGAGAAAATTAATCCTTAATCATAATTATGACAACGGAAAAAAATACTCACTATGTTTGCGCCGGCACTTGCGGCGGGGTTTCCGACCACGCGCAAAATTGTGAAGATAAATCCTGTATGTTTTTTGACCAGCCGCTGCATAGGTGCGACTGCACGGACGGAACGCATCGGGCCAACGCGCCTACTGGTTCAATGCCCGCGCCGGCGTTAAATTGAGGGGCATCCTCTCCGTGCATCATCGCATATTCGGAGAGGATGCCCCTCATAGCGGCCACAATGATTACCAGAGCCAAGACAATCGTAATCGTCTTAGCGGTTTTGGCGGCCGCAGTTTTTTTGTTTTTAAAATTTGGCTCCAGCGCGCAAATAAATAATTCAGGAAATGAAGAGCCGCGGCAAACTTTTTACGAAGCTATAAACGGAAATGTCATGGCTGAAAAATCGTGGGAAAACAGGCCTTTAGCCGTTATGGTCGAGAACCACCCGGATGCCAGGCCGCAGTCGGGTTTAAGCCTGGCCGATATTGTTTACGAAACTTTGGCTGAAGGGGGGATTACGAGGTTTTTAGCGATTTATCAATCGCGCGATGCCGGGCAAATTGGCCCCGTGCGAAGCGCGCGCGAGTACTTTGCCCAAATAGCCGACGAATGGGGCGCGCTCTACGCGCATGTGGGCGGCAGCAACGAAGTTATTGCGCAGATAAAAAAAGGCGAATATAAAAATTTAGCGGATGCCAACGAGTATGTTAATTTTGATTTTTTCCCGCGGCGGAAAGACAAGCTTGAGCCGCACCATATTTTTACTTCCACTGATGATTTGCGCAGGTTGATGGCATTCCATCAGTTTTCCAATACGGCTTCATTCAGTCCTTGGGTATTTAAAGACGACCAGCCTGCTACAACATCCGTAGTTTCGAAAGTAAACTTTGATTTTTCAAGGCCAGGATATGAAGTCGGTTGGGAATATGATCCATCGGATAATGCTTATAGGCGGTTCCAATATTTTTTGCCCCACATCGACGAATTAACAAACCGGCAAATTACCGCTAAAACCGTTGTCATCCAGATTGTCGGGGTTACGCCGGTGCCGGGCAATCCCCTTTTATCCGTGGATATGGATTTAGATACCGGGGGCCGCGCTATTGTCTTTCAAGACGGGATATTCATTGATGCCGCTTGGAAGAAAGAAAAAGGCCGCACAAGGTTTTTTGATTTATTAAATTCTGAAATTAAATTCAACCGCGGGGCAATGTGGATAGAGCTTGTGCCGAAAGATAAGGAAGCGAAGATTATTTGGCAGTAGATTCCCGGCTGTGGATAAACAATTTTGGTTTTTTTAATTTTCCCTCTATAATACTCTCAAAATCCCTCTGAAATGAAATTAAAAGTAATAGTTATTGCAGTTATTGCAATCCTTGTGATAATAGGGCTGGTTTTGTTTATGCGAAATGACAAAGGCGTAAACGCTCCTGATGCATCTAAACAAACACAACAGGGGCAGGATGCGACAGAACCTCAAGAGGAAGGTTTGGGTGCGCAAATTTACCAACAGACGCAAAATCCGGCAAAAGAAGCGGTGCCGGAAACAAACCCGATAAAGTCTGTAAAGACAAACCCTTTTAAGGATGAATATACCAATCCTTTTGAATAAAATATTCCGATTTACAGATTGAACTGATTTACAGATACCTACAGATGCAAAAATCAAATGTTGGTAATAATATCTGGATGATGAAAAATCTTTTAAAAATTTTACTGCTCACGACGCTATTTTTATCCATTTTTTTAATTGCCCAGGCGCAAGGCGAATCCCTGCGGGGTGAAAGTTTCAGCTACCCCATTTCTGAATTGGGCAATTGCGGGAGCAAAACCGAGTGTAAAGCTTACTGCGCGGAAGAAGCGAATTTTGAAGCTTGCGCGGATTTCGCAGAAAGGCATAATTTACTTCCGAAAGAAGCAAGGGTTAAGCGCGAAGTTTTAAAAGATGTTCTGAAAAATAAAGGTCCGGGCGGCTGTGAGGACAAGAAGTCTTGCGAGACATATTGCAGAATAGAAGCGCATCAGGAAGAATGTTTAGCTTTTGCTGAAAAACACGGCTTGATTAATAAGACAGAATTGGAGCAGGCCAAAAAGTTTTTGCCCTTAATGAAGCGGGGCGAAACTCCGGGCGGCTGTCAGAGTAAAGAGGCTTGTGAAAACTATTGCCACCTGCCTGAAAATATGGAAGTTTGTTTGGATTTTGCTAAACAGCATAATTTAATTCCTCCTGAAGAGCTTGAGAGGGTAAATAAGTTTTTGCCACTAATGAAGCGGGGCGAAACTCCGGGCGGCTGTAAAAGCAAAGAGGCTTGCGAAACATACTGTTCGCAAGAAGGTAAACATACCGAATGCATAGATTTTGCTTTAAAAATAGGCGTAATGTCGCCAGAAGAAGCCCAAAGGGCAAAAAAAACAGGCGGTCGGGGCCCAGGCGGCTGTAAGGGGAAATTAGAATGCGAAACTTTTTGCAACAATCCCGAAAACCAGGAGACCTGTTTTCAGTTTGCCAAAGAGCATGGGCTTATCGAAGAAGGTGAAATTGAAAAGATGAAGGAAGGCATGGGTCAAATGCGCATGGGTTTGCAAAACGCGCCGGAAGAGGTGAAGGAATGTTTAAGGCAAAATGTTGATGCCGGGACTTTAGCCAACATCGAAAGCGGCGAGTTTACGCCCACGCCTGGGGTCGGCCAAAGCATCCGCGATTGTTTTGAAAAATTCCGTCCGCAAATTCAGGAGCACCGAGGGCGGCAATTTAAAGCAAGTCCGGAAGTGGAAGAGTGTTTGAAATCAACAGTAGGGACAGAGGTGTTGGAAAAAGTCAAAAATGGCGAAGCGCCCCCCCTTCCCGAGTTAGGCGAAAAAATGCGTTCCTGTTTTGAGCAGTTCGGTAGGCCACAAGGAGCGGAAGGCGAGGGAGGCGACCAGGGAGAAAATCATGGATTTGACCCGGCAAGATTTAATGCCCCCGAACCTGTTAAACAGTGCGTATTGGAAAAATTGAGCGGACAGGAAGACTTAAACGAAGAAAAAATGAGGCCAATTATTGAAGAATGTTTCCGCGCCGAGCGGGAGCAACAACAGCAACAACAGGAATCATACAAGCCATTACCGCCGGAAATGCTGGGCCAGCCAATAAACGATCAGAGCCAGTATCAGCAATACCAACCGCCTTCTGACGGCCAGTACCCTAAGCAGGATTTTGGCGCTGCTCCGCCGCCAGTTTATGACTCAAGCATAATGGAAAATTGTAAAAAGCAAGTTTTGGGCGACCCGCCGCAGTTTTTTGAAGGCGCGCGGGAAAAAATTGAAGCTTGCGTAAAAGCGGCAAGCGGGCAGGTGCGGGGTATCAGCACCAGCCGTTTGCCAGGGTTTATACGGTGGCTACTTGGGCGGTAAGGGCGATTGGGGCTTGGACTTTGTTTGGAATAGGAAAGATAGGACTAATAAGACTGATAAAAAACCCGCGGTTAGCGGGTTTTTGCCTTGGTTCTTATACAACGGGTGCAGGCTTTTACTCGGTTGCCGTTAAAAACCGAGTATTGCAAATTCGGCAAAAGCCTTACTATAGAAGGCCTCATGGAGTGGGAGCGTTTGATGGTGCGGCTGTAGGTTTTGCCGCAAATGGCGCACATGCGGGGCATGGGAAAAGTATTTTGTATTAAGTATTAAGTATTAAGTATTATGTATGCGAACAACTTTGATAGATTATCATAACTTGGTATAATTGGCAAGAGAGGAAGCGTAAAAGCTAAAAGCGCAAAGCGTAAAATTACAGTGCAAAAATTTTAAATTTTAAGCTGTTATTTTTCATTTTTCGTTTTACATTTTACGCTATTGTTTATGGGCATTCTAATTACACTCATCATTTTAATCTTCTCCGCCATAGTCCACGAGGTGGCGCACGGGCTTATGGCGGAAAAACTAGGGGATTCAACCGCGCGGGACGAAGGCAGGATTACTTTAAACCCAATCCCCCACATTGATCCGTTTGGTTCTATTGCCCTGCCCTTGCTTTTACTGGCAGTGGGTTCGCCAATAGTTTTTGGCGCGGCCAGGCCGGTACCTGTGAATTTTGGAAATTTGCGAAATCCTAAATCCGGCATGGCCTTAGTAAGTTTAGCCGGGCCTGTGAGTAATTTTTTATTGGCGATTTTGTTTGTCATCCCCATCAAATTAGGCATTGCGAGTTTTGTGGCGCATCCGATTTTAATACAAGCCATATTAATCAATTTGGTGTTAGGAACATTTAACCTAATTCCCATTCCGCCCATGGACGGCAGTAAAATTTTGGCTTCTTTAGGCTCGGATGAATGGATGTATAAAATTTTATCTTACGAACGATATGGTTTTATGCTGGTTTTGATTTTTTTAATGATGGGAATTTTAGACAGAATATTGTTGCCGGTGATTGCTGTGTTCGGTAGGATTTTCGGGATTCCGTTTTTTTAATTGCTATATGGACAGTCAATCCTTTTGCATCAGTGTACCATTCGACAGGCTCATGGTGGTGAGCGCAGTCGAACCACTAGTACGCTAGTGCAAAAGGACTCGAATAAAAAATTGAAGCGCCGGAACCTGCTCGCGCGATGCGAGAGGCTCCGGCGCTTGGATGTTGGCTGGCCGAGACCTTCGTCGGGATTGTCGTGTCGACTACATTGGCATTTCGACGATGTAGCTGTAATTCTCGGACCATTTAAAAGGATCCAAGGTCGCCGGCGCAATGACCTGTAGAGTTGCGACATCGCCCTCGATTGTCGCAACACGAAACCATTTCCCGTGAATGGAAACGCTTTCGTCCGGGCGGAGTGCACCGTTGACATGTTCTTGCGGGATCCGCAAGAAGAGATTTGTTCCTGCTTCAATGAGCACCTTCATAATCTGACCTCCTTTAAATTCAGGCGCTAGTGAAAAATATCAGAGAGAGAGAGAGAGTTTTGTAAAGGTCCAGGATGCAACATGGAGCATAAAACATGCAACATAAAAGGACTTGGACTTGACGGGAAAAGGCTGTCCGATTATAATATCATCACAATCTAATGAAACCTCCCTTTTGAAAGGGAAATTACATTGTAGTTTAGTCGATTTAACGGGGAAGTTAATCCCACGGTTTCGGGATAGTACCCGCTAAACGAAGTAGCAAAAAGCCTGGAGTTTTTGCGAAGGGTTTTTTTGTTGAAAAATTAACTGGTGAATAGTGAACAGTGATCAGTGTGCAGTAACTGACCACTAACCACTCGTCACTGACCACTAAACAGTGCCAACCATCAACCAACTAGTTCGTAAAGGCCGCAGGAGCCTTAAAGCGAAGAGCAAATCGCCGGCTTTGCAGTACCGGATGAATTTAATTAAGAACAAAGAAGTGCCGCTTAAAATGGGCGCGCCTTTTATGCGCGGCGTGTGCTTAAAGGTTTATACGACCACGCCTAAAAAACCGAACTCGGCTTTGCGTAAAGTTGCCAAGGTTAAACTTACTAATGGTATGGAAGTAATTGCTTATATTCCGGGCGTGGGACACAATTTGCAGGAACACAGCGTGGTAATGATCCGCGGTGGCAGGGTAAAAGATTTGCCGGGCGTTAGGTACCACATAGTACGCGGAAAACTGGATACTTTAGGAGTTGATGGGAGGAAACGGAGTAGAAGCAAGTATGGAGCGAAGAGAAAGTAAAGACAAGTAGCTTGTAGCGAGTAGCTTGTAGCAAAATTGCTGGCTACCGCCCTACAAACTACAGGCTACCAGCTAAACTTATGCCAAGAAAAGCACGCAGTTACGACAAACATGTGCCCGAACCGGATCCAAAATACGGGAGTGTTAAGTATGCCAAATTTATTAATTACATAATGGAGCGCGGAAAAAAGAATGTGGCGCGCAAGATTTTTTACGACGCGTTGGACATTGTGGGGAGTAAATTAAAAGAAATTGTCAAAGACGACAAAGGTCCGAAAGACGCGCGCCAAATGTTCGACATTGCGCTTAAAAATGTAAGCCCCTTAATGGAATTAAAATCAAGAAGAATCGGCGGCGCCAACTACCAGGTGCCAATGGAAGTGGTGGAGCCCCGAAGGGCTACCTTGGCCACCAGGTGGATATTGGCCGCGGCGCGGGCGAAAAAAGGCGCGCCTATGAAAGAGAAGCTGGCTGGGGAAATTATTGATGCTTACAATAAAACCGGCGCGGCCATGAAGAAGCGGGAAGACGTGCACCGAATGGCAGAAGCAAACAAAGCCTTCGCGCACTTTGCGAGGTTTGGTAACAGACGCCGATAGGTCGCTGATTGGTACGCTGATAAGGCGCTGAAGGATGTCATTGCGAGCCCGAATGCATCTGAGGGCGTGGTAATCTGATACGGATAATAGATTGCTTCGGATGCACTCGCAATGACAGAAGAGGAAATACGAAGTAATTTAACAAAAAGATGCCCTGTACCACTCGTCCCGATTGGTATCGGGATTCGGGTACAGGGCGCGGAAGCTGGCGCGGGGTATTCACAGACCAGAATAGTTATCAATCTTCGACCGGCTCATCCACCGGAAGTTTCTGACCGCAAAACGGACAGAAGTTGATGATGAAGGTGCCGCGGTCGTTGACCATCGGAACCTCTAGGTGCCATACCAAGGGGCCTTGGTCACCAATGAACTGATAGTACTTCTCAATCGACTGAGCCTTTCCGCGAATTTCTCCGCACTCATGTCGCTCGTGCATTGTTGTCCTCCTTTCAGTTGGACAGCCTAGAATAACAGAGAGAGAGTTTCGTCAATAACCGCTGACTAAGACGCTGAAGAAGAAAACGCTGAATTTACGCTGAAAATTTTGAATTTTGAATTGCAATGGATTCGACAGGCTCACCACAGGTTTTACATTTTTCGCTTTAAGTTTTTCGTTTAATTAATAGGTCTGATAAGACTGATAAGACATATAGACACATATGCCAAGAGAGTATCCTATTGAGCAGACGCGTAATATTGGTATTATTGCCCATATTGACGCCGGCAAGACCACGGTTACGGAAGGCGTTTTGTACAATACCGGCATGATCCACAAAATCGGCGCGGTGCATGAGGGCGAAACCACGACTGACTGGATGGAACAGGAACGCGAACGCGGCATTACCATTACCGCGGCCGCGGTGACTTGCTATTGGGAACCTAAATTCATTAAATTTACCCCTTCGACGGGTTCGACAGGTTCACCGCAGGCAGGCTCAGGGTCTACGACCGGCGATGTTAAGCACAAAATCAACATCATCGATACCCCGGGCCATGTGGACTTTACCGTGGAAGTTGAGCGATCACTTCGCGTGCTTGACGGCGCGGTCGTGGTGTTCGACGGCAAAATGGGCGTGGAGCCCCAAAGCGAAACTGTCTGGCGCCAGGCGGACAAGTATCAAGTCCCGCGTATGTGTTTTATTAACAAAATAAACCAGACAGGCGGCGATTTTTATAAATCACTCGATAGCATCCATAAACGACTCTCTCCTAACGCCTTTCCCATCCAATTACCGATTGGCTTTGAAAAAGAAATAAACGGCATTGTGGATTTAATAAACATGAAGTCGTATACTTATAAAGATTTTACGGACAAAGAATTTACAGTCGGCGAAGTGCCGGCCGATATGCTGGAAAAGTGCAAAGAATACAGGCATCGTTTGCTGGAAAAAGTCGTGGAGAGCGACGATGTTTTAATGGAAAAATATTTAGGCGGGAATGAGCTTACTGAACAGGAATTTTTAAGAGCCATAAGAAAGGCTGTGCAGGGCGGGAAATTTTTTCCGGTTTTAGGCGGCGATGGCAGAGGGGTTATTGTGCAGACTATTTTAGACGCGGTGGCCAATTTTTTGCCCAGCCCTATAGACAGGGGCGCGGTAAAAGGCCACGATTTAAAAAACGCTGAAACGGTTATAGAAAGAAAACCGTCCGACATAGAGCCGTTTACGGCTTTGGCTTTTAAAATTGCCACAGACCCGTTTGTAGGCCGTTTGTGCTTCTTTCGTGTTTACGCCGGGACGCTTTTGGCCGGCTCTTATGTTTTAAACGCGCGTACGCAAAATAAGGAGCGTGTAGGCCGGATTGTGCTAATGCGCGCTGACCAAAGGGAAGAAGTCAAAGAAGTTTTTGCCGGGGACATTGCGGCGCTTGTCGGCCCTAAAGATACTTTTACCGGTGACACTTTGTGTGATACGGAAAAACCCATCCAGCTGGAAAGGATTAAATTCGCGGATCCGGTTATTTCCATGGCCATTGAACCTAAAACCAAAGCAGACCAGGAAAAAATGGGCATTGCTCTGCAGAAATTGGCGGAAGAAGACCCGACTTTCAAACTCTCGTCCAATGAGGAAACCCAGCAAACGATTATTGCCGGCATGGGCGAATTGCATTTAGAAATTATTGTGGACAGGATGAAGCGCGAATTTAAAGTGGAAGCTAATGTGGGCAAGCCCGAAGTCGCTTACAAAGAAACCATTAAAGGCAAGGCTGAAACGGAAAGCAAATATATCCGCCAGTCCGGTGGCCGCGGCCAATACGGGCATTGCTGGATTCGCGTGGAGCCCTTGCCTTCGGGCGAAGGCTATAAATTCGTGGATGAAGTGGTGGGCGGCGCAATCCCTAAAGAATATATTAAGCCAATAGACAAAGGCATCCAGGAATCGGCCGCTAACGGCGTTATCGCAGGCTACCCGTTGGTTGATTTTCAGGCAACGGTTTTTGACGGTTCCTACCACGATGTTGACTCGAGCGAAATGGCTTTTAAAATCGCGGCTAGCAAAGGCCTTCAGGACGCGGTGAAAAAAGCTTCTCCTATAATTTTAGAGCCGGTTATGAAGGTGGAAGTAATTACGCCTGAAACCAACATGGGCGATGTAATTGGCGATTTAAACAGCAAGCGCGCGCAAATTAATGAAATGACCGACCGATTGCACTTAAAGGTTATAGACGCGTTTGTGCCACTCGCTGAAATGTTTGGCTACGCAACCTCTTTGCGTTCCATGACCCAGGGGCAGGCCAGCTACACTATGGAATTCGACCATTATTCTGAAGTGCCCAAGAATGTCGCGGGAAAGATTATAGAAAGCAGGGCAGGGATAAATGTGAGGAAAGGAATGCAGTAGGTAGCTCGTAGCAAGTAGCAAGTAGCAAGTAGCAAGTAAAAGAAAAAGGCCTAGAGCGGATCGTAGGCCCATCCTGTCCGTCGGATTATACGCGCGGACAGGGGTTGCGGACTGGTCGAGGTCGTGGTGCGGATCATGCGAGGTTGGCGCCGCAGTAGGGGCATTCTGTACCCTGTATTACCTCATCACTTACAAACGCCGCTGTGTCACCCAATTCCCCCTCCTCATGGTGCCCAAGTGAGATTGTTGGGTGGAGACCCCTGCGGTCAATCTCTATTTCTAGTCCTTGTTTCGAAAGACCAGGGCACTCGTGATATTCGACCCGAGATTTGGTGTTCATGGGTTCCTCCTTAAATTCGAACTACTTGAACCTGATTGTGATTTGTTTTTCTTCGGCCGATTCAGACACAATTTCAAATAATTCCCCGAGCTTTTGATAGTTGACTATCTTCGGCCTCTTGCTTGTTTTGTCGGGATTGTCCATAACGAGCGATGATGTGTCGTTTAACTGACTCAGAAAGTCCACCAAGATGTCGGCAACCGTGTACCAACCTGGGTTTGTGTAACAAGCTCCCCCAAAGCCTGGGACACTAACAGACCATTTAGAAGGGTATATATCTTCAAAACTCATACTTCCTCCAGTTCTTGTCCGGGCTGCGGACACCCCAGAATATCAGAGAGAGAGAGAGTTTTGTAAAGACTTAATTGATTTGTCATCCCGACCGAGTGCATCCGAGTGGAGGGATCGCTTAAATACTGATTTATCGATAATCGTCGTTTAAGGGATTCCTCGGCTCGCAGACTCGCTCGGAATGACAGAAAAGAAACATATGGCAACACTTCAAGATATCATCAATTTATCCAAAGTAGACGGAGGCAAGTTTTTTGTGGTGGACGAAAAAGGGGATGCGAAATTGGTCATTATGTCCATTGAAGATTATCAGCGCTTGCTTTTAGGGAAATTGCAGAAACAGGTTGAGGATGTGGAAAAAATTAACAGACAAATTTTAGAAGCCCAGCTAAAGGAAGCAGATGTAGTGCCGGAAATCCCTAAGCCTAGGCCAGTGAGACCTCACGCAATTCCACGGGTGGATTTAAGGGAAGAAGTAATTGATCCTAGTTTTGATTTTGAAGGCCCTAAGTTAGAGTTGGACGATTTGTAAAAATGGGTGTATCATAAATTTATGACGACCTTGACTATTCCAAAAGAATTAAGCAAAGAAAAAGATTTAGTGGTAATTCCCAAAAGGGTTTACCTTAAACTTTTAAGCGGCCAAAAAAAAGCCGGTAAATTGGAAGTTGAATTATCAAAGCCCGCCAGGAAAATTCCTTACTTTAAGCCTACATCCGAAGAATTGAGAGAATTCCGTCAAGCCCAAAAAGATTATGCCGCTGAAAAATATATGAGCTTGGAGGAGTTAAATAATGCTTTGGATCTTAAGCGTTCGAAATAAAGTTTATAAACAGTTAACAGGATTTCCTGCGGATTACGCGCGTAGGATTTTGTCTATTTTTGAACAGATGCGCGATAATCCGTATGGCGGAGACATTGTGAATTTAGGTGAAGCGGGGTTTAGAAGACGAGTAGGCGACTATAGAATTTTTTATGAAATTCGCAAAAACGAACAAGTTATTTATATTTACAAGGTTGAAAGAAGGACATCTAAGACTTATTAAAATAAAAAAATATTTATTTATACCCTTTTCAATTTTGCTTTTAGCAACGGCTTGCACAAAGCAGCCAGTTCAGAAATCGGAAGAACAAAAAAACGATATTTTAGTTAGTGATTTAGTTAATTATTTTAACGCGAAGCTCGATGATTGCAGTTATGAAAAACCTACACCTTGTTTTGACCAGGCGCTTAAAACAAAAGATGAGAATGTGTATTTTAGCCCGGAATATCAATTGGTAGATTTTACGGGGGATGGCAGTCAGGACGCCCTCGTAACCATACAGTTAAGCGGCACTGGGGCTTACCGAGAATTTTTTGCTTTGACGAAAGATAGCCAAGTTCAAGGAGAAAAATCCCAAGGTTTAATTTTATCTTATTTTAACCAAGTGGCTGGGTATCCGAAATTAGAGAATGGAGTTTACACATTAGTTTGCCCCTCAAAACCTGAAACTAAATTCACAACCGGCGAACCCTCGTGTGTTTATAAAATTCAATGGTATGTAGGACAAAAAAAGTTTATTGAAACAAAGCTCAATTAGCAAGCTCAATTAGCAGGTTTGACAAATTCCCAGAATATCTTTAAAATAAGTTTTGTGAGTTTAAACAATTAATTATCGCTCTGGATTCCGTGCGTCTTGACGTAAAGTCGGGATTTACGAAAAAAAGAGAAAAGCCCTTGGCTTTGTGCCCCATCGATATGGCATAAGGCTTAGGGTTTCTCGGGCGATAAGGTTCGGAAAATCAGATTGATCAGAAAATCGGAAAATCAGAAATCCGATCCATCCGATCCATCCGATCCATCCGACTGAAAGGGATTTGTAAAATGGCAGAAAAATTTGACAGGAGCAAGCCGCACATTAACGTAGGCACAATCGGCCACGTTGACCACGGCAAGACTACGCTTACCGCGGCCATTACCACGGTTTTGGCCAAGACCGGTGGGGCCAAGGCCAGGGCGTATGACTCAATTGACAACGCGCCGGAAGAAAAGGCGCGCGGCATTACGATTAATACCGCCCATGTGGAATACGAGTCCGCCAAGCGCCACTACGCGCACGTGGACTGTCCGGGACACGCTGATTACATTAAGAACATGATCACCGGTGCCGCTCAAATGGACGGCGCGATTTTGGTCGTATCCGCGGCTGACGGCCCAATGCCCCAGACACGCGAGCATATACTTTTAGCCCGCCAGGTCGGCGTTCCTTACATTGTCGTATTTATGAATAAGTGCGACATGGTTCAGGACAAGGAATTGTTGGATTTAGTGGAAGAGGAAATCCGCGATTTGCTTACCAAGTACGAATTCCCGGGTAAAGACACTCCGATTATCCGCGGCAGCGCCCTGAAGGCTTTGGAAGGCGACAGTTCGGAATTAGGCGAACCGGCGATTTTGAAACTCGTGGAAACTTTGGATTCTTACATCCCCGAGCCGGTGCGTGAAATTGACAAGCCGTTTTTGATGCCAATTGAAGACATTTTCTCCATTGAAGGCCGCGGCACCGTGGTTACGGGCAGGATTGAAAGGGGTCAGGTTAAAATCAACGAAGAAATCGAAATCGTAGGTTTAAAGCCGACCCAGAAAACCGTCGTCACTGGTATTGAAATGTTCAACAAGCAATTAGACAGCGGCATGGCCGGCGACAACGCCGGTATTCTGCTCCGTGGCACAAAGAAGGACGAAGTAGAACGCGGGCAGGTTTTGTGCAAACCGGGTTCTATTAACCCCCACACTGAATTTGAAACCGAAGTTTATATTTTGTCCAAAGAAGAAGGCGGCAGGCATACCCCCTTCTTTAAGGGCTACAAGCCGCAGTTTTATGTAAGAACCACGGATGTAACAGGCGATGTTACCTTGCCCGAAGGCCAGGAAATGGTTATGCCCGGCGATACCGTAAAACTAGTGATTAAATTAATCACGCCCGTAGCTATGGAAGAAAAAGGCAAGTTCGCCATTCGCGAAGGCGGCAAAACAGTCGGCGCGGGCGTTGTCACTAAAATAATTAAGTAAGCATTTAGTAAGTAGCGATTAGCGTTTAGCAAGATAGAAAACTCCCCCTCCGCCAGCTGGCGGATTGACGGGGGAGTTTTTATTAGGTAATATAAAATTATGAATTATACATATAGAGTTATTATTGAACCGGACGGCAAATACTTTCACGCCTATGCGCCGGCGTTAAAAGGTTGCCACACTTTTGGTAAAACAATTGCCGAGGCGAAAAAGAATGCCCGGGAAGCCATTCAAGTTTACATGGAGAGTTTAATTCTGGACGGTGAAAAAATTCCCAACGACGAAAGTTTTGAAACTTTCCAGACCATTCGTTTGGACAAACGCAAAGTTTATGCCTAAGCTTCCGGTCGTAACGCCCAGAAAGTTGGTTAAGCTTTTAAAGCGGTTCAGTCGGAAGCCACCAGGTCTATAAGCATGACGATAGGCGGCGGGTGGTTGTTGCGATGCATAACAAGGAAATCCCCAAGGGCACTTTACTTACAATTTTAGATGATATAAAAATAACAAGGGAAGAATTTAGTGAGCTGTTATAGTTTTTTGTGGATATCACATAAAGTTATAGAAGATTTGCTGTTAAAAACCGGTTTTGCTTACCGGTTTTTTGTTGTTTATAATTATAATCCAAATATTAAAGAAAGGAGAAAAATGTTTGTGTACAAATGCGATATTTGCAAGAAAGAAATAAAGGGCAAAGAAATCAGAGCGTCTGCCCCGGGACAGTTTGCTAATTTTACGTTTTGTGAAAAGTGCGGAAAGCCAATTTCGCAGTTTTTAAAGAAAAACAATTTGCGTAAAGAGTAATTAATTATTATTCTTTCTGTAATTACAGGATTTTTGACTAAAGTACTTTGAACTTTTTTTTTTGACCGCGAATCATCACGAACGGGGAAAAGAGGATGGTTGGCGATGTTCAATGTAATAGCCTGTCCGCCGAAGTCCGCCTTGGGCGGACGAAGGCGGATACGCTAGCGAAAAAGGACTCGAAAGTTTTAGGGCCCTCCTACGCTGAAGCTTTGGAGGGTAAACAAAAGAAAAGGGCGCGGGGTTTGCAATTGCTTGCATACTCCCCGCGCCCAAGATAAAGTGCTAACTTCCTCCTACATTATTTCTCGCTCCCTTCCCAGGGTTTAATCGGGAGGAGCGGTGGCGGTGTATATCTATCTGGATTTTCTTCTTTCGGAGGGGACGCAAATGAGAAAGGATCGATCCTAATTGTATAATCAAGATCCTCCTTTTTTCGATATTCCCCAGTTTTGGTTTCCTCCCAGGTGAGTGGGGAAGGCGTGTCCCACGCTTCCTCGATATGTCCGTTGACGGGGGAGTTTTGTTTAGGTACAATAAAATTATGAAAATGCGTAATAAAAAAGTTTATAATTTCCCTGTTATTATTGAAAAAGATGAGACTGGCTATTATTTTGCACGGGTTCCGGCTTTAAAGAGCTGTTATACCCAGGCAAAAACCTTGCCTGAATTATATAAAAGAGTTCGGGAAGTTATTTTATTGTGTTTAGAGGTTGAAGAACAGCTTTTCGGCAAAATACCGGAGCGTAATGAATTTGTTGGTATCCAAAATTTGGAAATAGTAAGATAACAATATGGCCAAGCTTAACCCGGTTTCTGGCAAAAAAATGCTTAAAATTTTGCAGAAACTGGGTTTTGAATTGATAAGAATAAAAGGAAGTCATCATTTTCTTTGCAATCCGGCGAATCGCAAAACAGCTTCTGTGCCGGTTCATGCAAATGAGAATTTGGGCCTCGGTCTTTTAAAGACAATATTAAGAGATATAGACCTGGCTGTGGAAGATTTTGAGGAATTGAGACGGAAAGTTTAAATTTTCATTCAGGATTCTTGGGGAAAATCCGGTTTGCAAGGCCGGTTTTTTAGTTTCAGCGTACCATTCGGCAGGCTTATGGTGGTGAGCGCAGTCGAACCACTAGTACGCTAGCGAAAAAGGACTATGGAAAGGGATTTTTTGAATTGTAGCACTACCTCAACAATTGTGAAGGCAGTGCTACAATTCGGATTTTTGAAATTTTTTTTGTGTTGGACTTTTTTTTTCGACCGCGAATCATCACATGCGGGAAAAAGGGGACGAATGGCGATGTTCTAGTGTACTAGTACGTTAGTGAAAAAGGACTCGCAAGTTTTAGGGCAAAAAGAAAGAGCGCGAAGGGCGTGAATCCTGTATCAAGTTCAGGATGACAGGAAGGCATCCAAATTCCTCGGAAGTAATGCTTCCTTATAAACTTCCTCCTTTTGAGAATGAAAATAATCATAGCACATTTATTTCAAGTAGGTAAAATTTATTAAGCCATTTTTTAATATTTTTGTCAAATAATAAATTTTAATTCGATTTTCTTGACATAAATACTAAATTCATTTAAACTATTGCAAGTGTGTAAAGGCTTGAAAAAGCCATTATTTAATATAAATGTTTCAACCTCTCTGTCCCGCCTTTGGCGGGACATCTCCCCAAGTCTTGGGGAGAGAGATATTGTAGAACCTTCACATGCAAAAAGAAGCAACCAGCGCTCCTAAAATTCGCATAAAAATCAAGGCTTATGACCATAAGCTCATTGACCAAAGCTGTAAGCAAATTGTTGAAACGGCCAAAAGAAGCGGGGCAACTATAAACGGCCCCATTCCGCTTCCGACTGACAGAAAGATTTATACAGTCAACAGGTCAACTTTTGTCCACAAAGACAGTCGTGAACAGTTTGAAATGCGCGTACATAAGCGTCTAATAGATATTTTAGGCGCCACATCAAAAACCATAGATTCTTTGACTAACCTTAATTTGCCGGCCGGGGTGGATGTGGAAATTAAGATGTCCTAGTTAGTAGTAAGTAGTAGGTAGTAGGTAGCAAGCAGAAAATAATATTTGTGAGTTAGTTCTTTCATCACATAGTCAATATGGACTCAGGATGATAGAAAACGATTCATCAACATAAGTACGGATAGATTTTTCTATATGTATTGATGCGGGTGAATAAGCCCGCTTTTTTTAATACATCGAATCAACGAATGGAACGAATCTACGAATGACAACGAATATAACGAATTCGTAAATTCGCAGCCATTCGCTGATTCGCTTGCCCCGTACTCGAGCGGATGAACATCCGAGCGAGTGGTACTGGGGGTCTAATTCGCTGATTCGATTTATTTTATGAATTTTGCTGTTGGACGCAAACTGAATATGAGCCAAGTATTTGACGAGGCAACCGGCGCGTCTTTTCCGGTTACTGTAATCCAAAGCCAGCCTATGGTTATTACTAAGGTTAAATCCAAGGAAAGTAAAGATAAGTATAACGCGGTGCAGGTCGGTTCGGGCAGACTTTCGACTTCGCTCAAGTCAGGCCGGAAAAATATCTCAAAGCCCCTAAAAGGGCAGTTAAAGGAATTGGGAAATTTTTCCGTCTTAACCGAATTTAGATTGCCGGAAGTAAAAGATTATTCCCGTGGGCAAAAACTGGATTTGTCCAGGTTTGAAGTGGGTGAAATGGTGAATGTTGTGGGTACTTCTAAGGGCCGGGGTTTCCAGGGCGCCATGAAGCGCCACGGATTTAAAGGATTCCCGGCGAGCCACGGGCACGATCGTCCAAGGTCGGTCGGCAGTATAGGCCAAAGGTGGCCCCAGCACGTAAGGAAAGGCATGCGAATGGCAGGCCATATGGGCAACCAGCAAGTCACAGTAAAAAATTTGCAGGTTGTGGAAGTTGATGCCAAGAAAAATTTGATTGCCTTAAAAGGCGCGGTGCCCGGACACCCTAATTCTATTGTTAAGATTATCAGCACCGGCAAAGTAAAGCCTTTAGTTATAGTAAAACAGGAGAAGGAAGAGAAGAAAAAGAAATAATTTTAGCTCGTAGCTTGTAGCTAGTAGCTTGTAGGCTACCCGCTACCCGCTACTGGCTATTAGCTAAACAATGAAAGTTCCAGTTTACAATCAAAAAGCGGAAATTGTGGGTGATATTGAGTTAAACTCAAAGATTTTTGAAGTTAAGCCAAAACAGCATTTGCTCGCCGAGGCGGTACGGGTACAGCTTTCAAACGCGCGCATCGGCACAGCCCACACTAAGACCAAGGGCGAGGTGCGGGGCGGCGGCAGAAAGCCCTGGAAGCAAAAAGGCACAGGCAGAGCCCGCGCAGGGAGCATTAGAAGCCCTATTTGGCGAGGCGGTGGCATTACTTTCGGCCCGCGCTCCAACCGCAATTGGGAATTGAAGATGAATAAAAAGGCTAAAAAGCAGGCTTTGTTTATGACCCTTTCCGATAAAGTAAAAGAAAACCGTTTTATTGTTGTAGATAAAATGGAATTATCAGCCATAAAAACCAAGGAGATGCTTGGGATACTGAAAGATTTTAGGTCAAAAATAAAAGACTTAGGCAAAAAGCAAATACTGGTCTTGCCTAAAAAAGATGAGAAGCTGGTAAAATCAAGCCGGAACCTGCCCAACATCAGCAGTATTTTCGCCAATAGCCTAAATGTGGTTGATGTAATAAACGCAGACAGCATGATTGTGCTTAAAGATAGTTTGCCTGTGATAGAGAGAGTTTATTTAAGAGAAAAGGGTAAGTAATGTCAAATTTCCAATTTCAAATGTCAAATCAATGTCAAATGCTTAAATTTGGAAATTGTCTGCCTGCCGGCAAGCAGGGACATTAAGATTTATTTGAAATTTGTAATTTGATATTTGGATTTAAACGACATGGCATTTTTTGGGAAAAAATTAGATAAAGAATCCTCCTCCGCTGAAGCTACGGAAGACAAGGAAAAAAAGGTTTCTGATGGTGTTGTATCATCAGATAATATTTCTTTGAATTTACCAATGGTGTTAATCCAGCCGAGAATTTCAGAAAAATCCGGGAAGTTAGCAGGGCTTAATAAATACGTTTTCATGGTAAAAAAGCAGGCAAATAAAGTTGAAGTAAAAAAAGCGGTTGAATCAAAGTATGGCGTTAGGGTAACGCAGGTTAATATGGTAAATACCAAAGGCAAGCCTAGGAATTTCGGAAGGACAGCGGGAAGGACCGGTGATTTCAGGAAGGCAATTGTGAGCTTAAAGCAAGGAGACAGCATTAAGGGATTAACGGAAGTAGCTTAAAAGAGTGAACAGTGCGCAGTGGTTAGTGAATAGTAACTGACCACTGATCACTAATCACTGACCACTAAAATTATGGCAGTAAAAATTTACAAACCAACTTCAGCGGGACGGCGCAAACACAGTGTGACCGATTATTCGGTATTGCACAAAAAAGTTAAAACCCCCAAGAATTTGATTGTATCGAAAGCCCGTCCTGCCGGAAGGAATAATAGCGGTAAAATAACAGTGAGGCACCAGGGCGGTGGCGCCAACCGAAAATTTAGAATTGTGGATTTTTCCAGGCAAGACAAAAAAAATATCCCAGCTGTGGTGCAGACCATTGAATACGACCCGACCAGGACGGCTTTTATTTCTTTAATTGCTTACAAAGACGGGGAAAAGCGTTTTATTTTAACCCCCATGGGCTTGAAAGTGGGCGCAACAGTACTGTATAGTGATACGGCTGATATAAATCCGGGGAACCGATTGGCCATAAAAAATATTCCTGTAGGTTCTTTCCTTCATGACATTGAACTTATCCCCGGCCAGGGCGGTAAAATTGCCAGGAGCGCCGGCGCTTACGCCATATTGCAGAATACCGAATCGGGATACGCATTGCTAAAAATGCCAAGCGGGGAAATAAGAAAAGTTCGGGATACCGCTTTAGCCACTTTGGGGCAATTGGCGAACCAGGACTGGATGAATGTAAGAATCGGCAAGGCCGGCAGAATGAGGCATATGGGTTGGAGGCCGAGTGTAAGAGGCAAGGCCATGAACCCGGTAGACCACCCCCACGGCGGCGGTGAAGGCCATAACCCAATCGGATTAAAGTATCCAAAAACCCCCTGGGGCAAGCATGCCATGGGAGTCAGAACGAGAAGGCAGAAGAAGTATAGTTCTAAATTTATTGTTAAACGCAGATCAAAGTAATAAGTCATAAGTTATGGCAGCCGGTACAGTTATAGGCTTAAAGTTTTAAGTAACTTACTACCTACAACTTACAACTATACTGGCCGCTACAACTAACAACCACGAACGATGTCCAGAAGTTCAAAAAAAGGTCCTTATATAGACGAAAGGCTTTTAAAAAAAGTCATTAACGCCAAAAGGGGCGACCAGATTAAAACTTGGTCGCGCGCTTGTACT
The DNA here is from genome assembly GCA_038065175.1 of Patescibacteria group bacterium. Lineage (GTDB taxonomy): Bacteria > Patescibacteriota > Doudnabacteria > UBA920 > UBA920 > JBBTRN01. Next base: position 36,859 of record JBBTRN010000004.1, read on the forward strand.
ATTCCACCGGAATTTGTGGGTTTTACTTTTTTAGTACACAATGGCAGGCAGCATGTTTCCGTTTTTGTTACTGAAAATATGGTTGGGCATAAATTAGGGGAATTCTCTTTTACCAGGAAGTTCCAAAGGCATGGCGGTAAAATGGCTAAAGAGCAGGCGGAAGCCGTGGCTTCAGCGGATAAGGCCAAACTTATGGCAGCCAAGGAGCCGGAGAAGAAATAAGCTACAAATTTACGAATTATTACAAACACTACAAATTTCTACGAATGCCGTGAACCCTATTTGTAGACATTCGTAGATTCGGATAAATTTGTAGATTAGTAGAAAATATTATGGAAAAAGCATCAGCTACAACTAAATCATCGGCTCTGCTTGTAAAGGCCTCTGCCCGGCATCTTAGAATTGCTCCCAGAAAAATCCGTTTGGTGACTAATTTAATTAAGAATTTAAACGTTAATGATGCGATGGTTCAATTACAGCACTTGCCGAAAAAAGCCGCGCCAATGGTGGTCAGGCTGGTGAAAAGCGCAATTGCTAACGCAAAAAATAATTTTTCTTTGGATCCGGATCATTTGTTTATTAAGAGCATTACCACGGATATGGGGAAAGCTATGAAACGATATTTTCCCCGTGCCCGCGGTAGCGCTTTTGTGATTAGGCGGAAAATGTCGCATGTAAATTTGGTTTTAGAAGAGCGCAAGCAAGGCAAGGCGGCTAAGTCTAGAATTTCGCTGTTTAAGAAAAAAGAAGAAGCTGCGCCGGAGAATATAGATAAAATCGATGCCACAAATAAGCAAGAGGTTAAAGATGCCAAGAAGCAATTTACGGTAAAAACCGATGAGCAAAGGAAAATGAATACCGTCGCGAACAAGCGAAGATTATTTAACAGGAAAAGCGGAGAGTAAAAAAATTAAATAAAATTAAATAAAATTTACAAATTAATTAAAATTTCTAACTTCAATTTTTATTTAATTTTACTTAATCTTGATCAATTTTGTTCAATTAATTTATGGGTCATAAGATAAATCCAACATCAATTAGGCTAAAAATTACCCAACCCTGGAAATCCAGGTGGTTTGCCAAACCGCCTGATTACGCGAAGCTGTTGGCTGAAGACATTAAAATCAGGGAATACCTGGATAAGCATTTGAAAAAGGCCGGGTTGGTTCGCTTAGATATTGAACGAACCGGCGACGGTACAATTACGGTTGTGGTGAAGACTACTAAGCCCGGGCTAATTATTGGTAAGGGCGGAGCCGGGATTGAAGAGTTAAAAAAGAAGATTAGGCAGAAATTGGGCATTAAGAAAGAGCTGAAAGTGAATATTGAGGAAATGCGCGAAGTAAATCTGCAGGCGCAGAGCATTGCCAACAGTATTTCCGAACAAATTGAAAAGCGCGTGGCATTCAGGAGGTTAATGAAGCAAACGCTCGAGCAGATTATGAACGCAGGGGCAAAGGGCGCGAAAGTCGCGATTGGCGGAAGGTTAAACGGCGCGGAAATTGCCAGGACAGAGCATTTGGCCTTAGGGAAAATACCGCTTCACACCTTGCGCGCGGACATTGATTTTGCCAGAAGCACGGCATTTACCACTTACGGCACAGTCGGGATAAAGGTTTGGATATATAAGGGAGATGTATTCGAAGAAAAAAGTCAGTCAATGAAGACTAAAGTTGAACGAGAAAATAATGTTTAGTTGTTAACCAATATTTGCCAATTCCAAATTTCTAATTTCAAATGTCGAATTAATGCTAAATGCTTAAATTTAAAATTAAAAATTGAATATTCGGATTTAATTTTGAAATTTGTAATTTGATATTTGAAATTTTATTGTTATGTTTATTCCTAAAAAATTAAAACCCCAGTAGTATGACCCTTTGGGTCAACTACGGGGCGAGACTCAGAAAAGCATTGTTCAGTTATCAAACTTTGATTTAATAAAAGCCATGTTCATACCTAAAAAACTAAAACACCGCAAGCACCACAGGGGTCACACTAAAGGCAAGGCAACCGCCGGCCAAACGATTGCTTTTGGCCAATTCGGCCTAAAGGCCATTGAAAGTTCCTGGATAACCGCAAGGCAGATTGAGGCCGCGCGCAGAGCCATGACGAGGTACGTGCAAAGGGGCGGTAAAATTTGGATAAGAATTTTTGCCGACAAGCCGATTACAGCCCACGGTAACGAAAGTCCAATGGGCGGTGGCAAAGGCGCGGTTGACCATTTTGTATCTGTTGTGAAAAAGGGCAGAATTTTGTTTGAGATGGACGGAGTGACTCAAGCCCAGGCGCAGGAAGCAATGAGATTGGCTTCTTATAAATTACCGGTTAAGTCGAAATTTTTAGTTAAGGAGAAGCACGGGTAACAAGTAGCGGGTAGCGAGTAGTAAGTAGCCAGACAGTTCTGGCTAAACGCTACAAGCTAAACGCTAAACGCTAATTTTATGAAGTATAAAGAATTAACAACTTTGGGAGCCGAAGAGCTTAAAAAAAAGCTTTTAGATTTGCGTACTGAAGCTCATGAATTGTCTACTAAAATCAGATTGAACCAGGAAAAGCAAACCCATAAGTTGCGCATGGTTAAAAAGGATATAGCGAGATTATTAACTTATTTAGCTAGTAGTAAGTAGCAGGTAGCAAGTAGCCAGACGGGTTTTCCTAAACGCTACTCACTAACTGCTAAACGTTTATTTATTGTATGACCTCTAAAAAACAACAGATGATAGGCACTGTTATATCGGACAAGATGGTTAAGACCGTGGTAGTTAAGGTTGATGTAAAAAAAAGGCATCCTAAATACCATAAATCATACACAGTTTCCAGAAAATTTAAAGCGCACGATGAAAACCAGGAATATCATACCGGGGACAGGGTAATTATTGAATCTATAAGGCCGATGAGTAAGGAAAAGAAATTTAAAGTTATTGGGAAAGTCTAGTAGTAAGTAGTAGGTAGCATTTAGCCAGGCAGTTTGGCTAAACGCTACCCACTAAACGCTAAATGCTAATTTATGCTTCAAGTACGTTCATGGATTAAAATAGCAGACAACAGCGGCGCTAAGATCGTCAATGTTTTTAGCGTGAACGGAAAAAACAGGAATCGTTTTGCCCGGGTTGGCGACGTAATTTCCGGCAGCGTAAAAGCAGTGGATGCACAGTCAGGAATAAAGAAGGGCGATAAGATTTACGCGGTTATAGTGCGGACCAGAAAAGAAATGCGCAGGCGGGATGGCTCATATATTCGTTTTGACGACAATGCAGGCGTGCTTGTAAGCAAAGAAACAGGGGAACCAAGGGGTACCAGAATTTTTGGCCCCATCCCAAGAGAGTTGCGCGAAAAAGCTTTGGGCAAGTACGAGGATGGGTTTAAAAAGATTTTATCATTAGCGCCGGAAGTCATTTAAAAAGTGATCAGTGATCAGTGGACAGTAAAACACTAATCACTAGCCACTAATCACTAGCCACTAGTTTATGAACAAACTTAGAATAAAAAAAGGTGATACCGTAAAAGTCCTTTCCGGTAAAGACAGGGGCAGAACAGGCAAGGTTTTGCAGGTTTTTCCTGGCATAAGAAAAGCAGTTGTAGAGAATGTAAATATGCATACTAAGTTTGAACGGAGCAAAAAAGCCGGCCAGCCGGGTAAAAAAATTACCTTTTCTTCCCCAATGTCTGTGTCTAAACTCCAGTTTATTGACCCAAATTCAGGAAAGCCGACAAGGGTCGGGTACCAATTTTTAGAAAATAAGACTAAGCAAAGAATTGCCAAAGAAAGCGGAAAAGCAATTTAAGACGCTGAAATTACGCTGATAGGTACGCTGAACTAACGCTGAAATGAGCGTTCGGCGGCAAATCAGCGTACCAATCAGCGATTAATCAGCGGTATATATGGAAAGATTACAGGAAAAATATAATAAGGAAGTTGTACCGGCTTTGCAGGCAAAGTTTGGTTTTAAGAATGTGATGCAAGTCCCAAAAATTGTTAAGATAGTTTTAAATGTGGGTCTTGGTAAAATTAAGGAAGACAAGAAAAAAATTGACGCGATTTTTGAAGACTTTAAAAAGATTTCAGGGCAGTCGCCGGTAAAAACGCTCGCGCGCAAGTCCATTTCCGGTTTTAAGGTAAGGGAAAACCAAGTGGTTGGATTAACCTGCACTTTAAGGGGTTTTAGGATGTATGCCTTTTTAGACAAGCTGATTCATGTCGCGTTGCCTCGTGTGAGGGACTTTCGGGGAGTATCGCCTACAGGTTTTGACGGCAGAGGGAATTATCATTTGGGCTTAAAGGAACACTTGGTTTTTTTGGAAGTCCCGGCTGATTCTTTGGAAAATATCTTTGGTCTGGAGGTTTCAATAGTAACTAATTCGGGCAAAGACGAGCCGTCGAGAGAATTATTAAAGGTAATGGGATTCCCGTTTAAACATTGACAAAAATGACAAAATTAATAAAATTGACAAAAATAATTAAAAAATGCAGTCTAATTTTGTCAATTTTGCTCAATTTTATTTAATTTTGTTCAATTAGGTTATGGCTACACAAGCTCAAATCGCCAAGTCAAAAAGAAGCAGGATAAAACCTAAATTTTCCTCTAGGATTACTAGGCGTTGTTGGAAGTGCGGTCGTAAAGGGGGTTTTATGCGCGATTTTGAATTATGCAGGATTTGTTTTAGAGAATTAGCCAGTAAGGGAGAAATTCCCGGAATAGTCAAAGCGAGCTGGTAAGGGCAATTGACAAAAATGACAAAAATGACAAAATTGACAAAAATATTTTGCAGTAAATTATGTTAAATTTTATTTAATTTTTTAAATTTTGTTCAATTAAGATATGTACACCGATCCAATTTCAGACATGTTAACCCGAATAAGGAATGCTTCATTAGCCCGGAAACCCGAGCTGGTTTTGCCTTTTTCCAATTTTAAAAAAGCTCTGGCTGAAGTTTTGGCTAGAGAGGGATTTATTGGGATCATTAAAGAATTGGTCGGTAAGCATAAAATGCTCCAAATAAATTTGAAGTACACTGAACAGGGCGACCAGGTAATTTCCGGAATAAAAAGGGTGAGCAAACCCGGACAGAGAATCTATTTGCCATTGGAAAAAATTCCCAGGACTAACAGTGGCTTCGGTATTACAGTGATTTCGACTTCCAAGGGCTTGGTTACGGACAAAGAAGCAAGAAAACAGAAGATTGGCGGGGAAATAGTCTGTCAGGTATGGTAATTAACTAGCTAGTAGTAAGTAGCAATTAGTATTTAGCCAGACAGTTTTGCTAAAAACTACTTACTAAACGCTAAACGCTAAAATGTCAAGAATCGGAAAAAAACCGGTAATTCTCCCAAGCGGGGTAAAGGCAGAGCTTAATGGCTCCAGTTTAAGCGTGTCCGGGCCGAAAGGGGTATTGCAAATCGAAATTCATCCAAAAGTTAAGGTTAATGTGGCAGAGAAGGAGATAACCGTAGATATTGCGGACAAGGAAAACAAAAAGGAAAAATCCCTTTGGGGTTTGACCCGAGCGTTAATAAATAATTTGGTTGAAGGCGTGACAAAGGGTTTTGAAAAAAAACTCGAGGTCAATGGGGTGGGTTTTAAGGTGCAAGTTTCGGGTCAGAAGATTATAATGTCTTTAGGTTTTTCTCATCCGGTGGAAGTTGAGATTCCTAATGATTTGTCCGTAACAGTAGATAAAAACCTTATTACCATCCAGGGATCGGATAAGCAAAAAGTCGGGAAGTTTGCGGCAGAGGTTAGAGAGCTTAAAAAACCCGAGCCTTATAAAGGCAAGGGCATAAGGTATATAGATGAAGTGGTGCGCAGGAAAGCCGGCAAGGTCGTGAAGGTAGTAGGCGGAGGGAAATAATTATGAAATCAGCAAGCAAGCAAAAAAGAATAAAGCGAACTGCCAGGCATAAGCGCGTTAGGGCAAAAGTAACCGGCTCTTCAGTAGCCCCGCGTTTGAGCGTTTTTCGAAGCAGTAAAGCGATTTACGCCCAAATTATTGACGACAATTCAGGCAAGACCCTGGTTTTTGCATCGAGTTTACCGCTCGGAGCCAAGGCTAAAAAGACAGACGCCTCGAAAGAGGTGGGCAAAGCTTTGGCAGCCAAAGCTTTGGCTAAAAAGATTGACCGGGTGGTATTTGACCGGGGCGGATACAAGTACCATGGCCGCGTAAAAGCTTTGGCAGATGGGGCAAGGGAAGGTGGCCTTAAGTTTTAATTAATACATCGAATCAACGAATGGAACGAATCTACGAAGGGCAACGAATAGAGAATGTAGTATTCGCAGATTCGGAGTTATTCGTTGATTCGTCTAATTTGTAGATTCGATATATTTATGGAAAAAAGACAACGCAGACAAAATAGGGAAGGCGAGCGTGAGCGCAGCGAGTTTGACCAAAAAGTTGTGGAGGTCAAGCGCGTCACCCGCGTTATGGCGGGCGGCAAAAGAATGCGCTTTAGGGCGCTCGTGGTAATCGGCGACCATAAGGGAAAAGTCGGCGTGGGCCTTAAAAAAGGCGCTGACGTTTCGGGCAGTGTTGAGAAGGCTGTTAATGCAGCTAAGAAAAATTTAATTTCTTTGCCGCTCGTTAACGGGACTATCCCGCATCAGTTAAAGGTTAAGTATAAAGCCAGCCGCTTAAACCTTATGCCTGCCCGTCCCGGTACGGGCGTGATCGCCGGGGGCGCCGTGCGCCAGGTTTTTGAGCTTGCCGGAATAAAAAATGTTGTAAGTAAAATGTTCGGCTCCAACAATAAAGTAAATAATGTTAAGGCCGTATTTGAGGCTTTTAGGAAAATGAAGAGCAAAGAGCAAATAGCGAAAATGAGGAACAGTAAGTAGCGCTTAGTAGGTAGTAAGTAGCCAGACAGTTCTGGCTAAACGCTACAAGCTAAACGCTAAACGCTAATTTATGTTAAAATTACACCAACTCAAAAAACATCCGAAATCCACACACCGCAGGAAAGTCGTAGGCCGCGGTCTTGGCTCTGGGCACGGAACCTATTCCACCCGCGGCGGCAAGGGTCAGACGCAAAGGACAGGCCACAGCAAAATGCCTGCTAATTTTGAAGGCGGACGCCAGCCTTTGGTTCGCCAAACCCCAAAATTGCGCGGCTTTAAATCTTTGGCCCCCAAGGCCTTTGTAGTTTCGCTCGACAAGCTGAATGTTTTTAACGACGGCGAAATGGTCGATTTAAAAGCTTTGCATTCAAAAGGGATTGTAGACGGTTCGGTAGCCAAAGTTAAAATTTTACGGGGTGAAATAAAAAAGAGGCTTGAAGTGAAGGTGCCGGTATCGGCATCTGCCAAAGCGGAAATTGAAAAAGCCGGAGGGAAAGTATTATAGTAAGTAGCGGGTAGGGAGTAGTAAGTAGCCAGGCAGTCTGGCTAAACGCTACAAGCTACAAGCTAAACGCTAAAAAATGAACAAACTTTTGCTCATTTGGAAAACTAAAGATTTACGAAGCAAAATTTTGATTGTGCTTGGTTTGTTGTTAATAACCAGGCTTTTGGCGAGCGTGCCCATTCCCGGGATAGACGCTTCCAACATCAAAAACCTTTTCCAGCAAAGCCAATTTTTAGGGCTCTTGAATATTTTTTCCGGCGGGGGACTTACAAATTTTTCTATAGCCATGATGGGCGTTGGGCCGTACATTACCGCGTCTATTATTATGCAGTTATTGACGATAATTGTCCCGTCTTTGGCTGATATGCAAAAAGAAGGCGGGGAAGCCGGGCGCGCGCAGATTAACATGTACACCCGCTATTTAACCATACCTTTGGCAATTTTGCAGGGTTTTGGCACTATCCGTCTGTTGCAGAACCAGGGCGGCGCGGCAATTTTAGGCGCATTTACGCCTTTTCAGTGGTTTGTGACTTTGCTTTCCGTTACGGCTGGCACTCTATTTTTAATGTGGCTCGGGGAAATAATGTCTGAGTACGACATTGGCAATGGCGTGTCTTTGATTATTTTTGCCGGAATAGTCGCCCAACTCCCTGCCAGCGTTTCTTTTTTAAGGACCTGGTATGATCCGACCAAACTGCCTACAGTTTTAGCCTTTGTTGCAGTGGTACTGGTGGTAATAGCCGGAGTGGTCCTAGTCACGGAGGCCCAGAGGAATGTACCCATAGCTTACGCTAAAAGAGTGCGGGGCAACCAGCTTTTTGGCGGCGTGGATACGCATTTGCCTTTAAGATTAAACCAGGCAGGCGTAATTCCCATTATTTTTGCCATTTCCATAATGCTTTTTCCCGCGATGATTGCGCAATTTTTTGTGAATGCCAAATCCGCGTTTTTGGCCGACAATGCCCAGCGGCTTATTAACCTTTTCAGCTCCCAAGGCTGGTTTTATGGCGCCACCTATTTTATTTTGGTAATGGCATTTACTTATTTTTATACCGCGGTCGTTTTTAACCCGACAGAAATCGCGGAAAACGTCCAAAGAAACGGGGGGTTTGTGCCGGGGCTAAGGCCGGGGGCGCAGACCGCGGATTTTTTGTCGCGGGTTTTAAACCGTATTACTTTAGCCGGGGCATTTTTTTTAGCGCTGATCGCGGTATTGCCTTTAATAATCCAAAATATAACCGGCGCCCAGGCGCTTACTTTCGGCGGCACCAGTTTGCTAATCGCAGTTTCAGTGGTTATTGAAATTATAAAAAAAGTCGACGCCCAGCTTACCATGCATGATTACGAGGGGTTCTGAAATCCCGGAGGGATTTCACCCTGAGCGAAGTCGAAGGGTAGTTAATAAACATTGAAAGTGTTAAAATATACCTGTCCCGAGCAAAGTCGAGGGACAGGTTTTAAATTTTAATTCTAAAAAAGTGCAAGTTGACTATCAGAAAGTAATAGATTTTATTATTGACTCTGGCAAAAGATTGGCTACGAGAGCGGGCAGAATTAAAGACATCGGAGTTACGAAATCCAATCTAACCGAAGAAGATTTTGTGATTGAAAGGGGTTTAAAAGCTATTATTAGTGAGTTTGGAAAAGACCAT
>JBBTRN010000005.1:0-7613 GCA_038065175.1 Patescibacteria group bacterium
TGAATTGGCTAAAATACTGGTGGTCATGGCATCGGAGTTTCGTAATTCAAAGTCATTGGGTGGGCAAAGCCCGACCCCAGACGGCATTTGGCCAATTTCTTCGTTAAAATGCTGCGGTTTTGTTCTCCGTAGTCCGACTACGGCTCTCAAAATCCTCCCATTTTGCCTCCCTGCCTGCCGGCAGGCAGGGAACTTGGCTCAAACCCGTAATCCTGAAAATTAAATAAAATTGAGTAAAATTGATAGAATTATTTCGCAGTTTATTTTTGTCAATTTTTTAAATTTTGTCATTTTTGTCAATCGCCTTTATTGTGATACTTCCTATGAATATCCCTTAATCCCTGGTTGGTAACATGCGTGTAGATTTGGGTAGTGGTAATGCTCGCGTGGCCTAAGAGAGTCTGGACTGAACGGATATCCGCCCCGTTTTGGAGCAAATCTGTGGCAAAAGAGTGGCGCAAGGTGTGTGGGCTCACCTTTTTTACTATTCCCGCAATCAAGCAATACTTTTTGATAATCCTTTGGATGCTTCTTGGTGTAAGTCCAGCTCCCTGTTTTCCCCTCCCTTGCCTGTCCGCCATAGCCTTGGCGACGGTGGAATGGGAGGGGTTTGGGGAGGGTGATTCAAAACCTTGGCTTTCCATTTGTTTTTCTACAGACATCCCTATTTTTGAATGCGCAATAAACAAGGCTTTATTATTGTCGCTTCTTTTTTTTAAGTACTTCTTTATGGCCTCTGCGGCGCTATCGCTTAAAAAAACCAAGCGCAGTTTACTGCCTTTGCCCCGCACGGTGAATTCCCGCCTTTCTAAATTTATCATGTCCCGCTTGAGTGAGGCCAATTCTGAAACACGCAAACCCGTGGAGAAAAGCGTTTGTAGAATCGCGTAGTCCCGTAGCCTGGCTATTTCATCGGGTTCTTGGCTAACGGCTTCAAATAACCTTTTTAATTCATCATTTTCCAAGAATTCCACCTGTCTTTGCGGGTTTTTGGGCAGTTCTATTTTTTCCGGAGACAGGGTTTTTATATCCTGTTTTATTAGGTACTTTAAAAACGCCCTTAAAGCTATTAAATGATAGTTTTGTGTAATAAGCTTTAAAGTTCTTCCTTCTCCATCTGCGAGCCTGTTTAAATAAAGACGATACTTGTTTACAGTATCTAAATTAATGTCTTTAGGGTCTTTTAGCCCAATTCCCTGGGCAAACCGCTCGAATTTGTCTAAATACCGGTAATAAGCCGCGATTGTGTTGGGGCTTTGATTTTTGCCGATTTCGCAGTACTCTAAAAAATCCATTATGGATTTGCGCAAAGGGCTTATTGGTGTTGTTTTAGTGGGGGATGATGGCATTATCATTTGTTTTTATGACAATATTGCGCGATATTTTAATGTTGCGCAATATTGGCGCATTATACGACATTTGTAATGTTGTATAATAGCACGTTATGCGACATGGTGAGTTATCCACAAATACACACCTTGATATTGCGACGCTGTTTGTTTTGGGTTTCTAGAGAATGTATTATGCGACATTGGTAGTATAGCAGTTTTTACAGTAGAATACATGTATGATTTACGTTATTTCATCGAAAACCGCTTACGCGGCGAAAAGGCTTCTTAGAGAAACCAGAATTATGAATTATGAATCCTCCTTCGCTAAAGCTTCGAAGGACAAGGCAGGAATCATGAAGTATGCAATGGGGATTATTGATATTAAGAGCCTTATCAAACGAAGTTTTTTACTAAAGGCTGTTAGGGGAGATGTGCTATACATTAGAAATCCGTATTTAAACGGCAGGCCGGGTTATATACCGCAAATTATCAAACTTGCCAAAAGGTTTAAGGCGCAAGGCGGCAGGGTGGTCGACGCGAACATCGTAAAGGGCGATTTGGGCAAAGGGAAGTGGGTAGATTATCAAAAGTTAAAAAGAGCTGGCTTGCCGATTCCTAAAACAGAAATGTTAGTGGACAGTGAACAGTGGTCAGTGAATAGAAAGGAAGCAAAGAATCTAGCCACTAGTCACTTGCCACTAGTCACTAAGTTTGTTGCCAAATGGATTTACGGAATGAAAGCCAAGGGAACTTTTTTAATTTCATCGGCTAATGATTTAAAACGTATCCCTAAATACATACCAAGAGACGAGCTAATGGCGCAGGAATACATAAGAGCGGACAACGAGTATAAAATTATCACGGTTGGCTACAAAGTTTTGCCGGTTATTTTAAAATTTAAATTTAATAAGAAATTAGGGAGGGCAGAGTTTAGTAAGCATGATGTCATTGCGGTGTCCTCTTCTGTCATTCCCGCGAAGGCGGGAATCCAGATAACTAGATTTCGGTTCAAGAGCCGGAATGACAAAATGGAGGAGTTGGCTTCCTCTGTTTTCCTCCCCCGCGGATGGCGAGGAGGTGAGGAGGGGGTGGAGTCAAAAAGCAAACACCCTCCCCTAACCCCTCCCCTCGAGGGAGGGGAATTAAGACAGCTAATAAAACTCGCCCAGCGCGCATCAAAAACTCTTGGCCGCGAATTCGCCCCCACCCCCTTCCTCCCCCTTGATGGGGGAGGTAAGGAGGGGGTGAATAAAATAATTTCAATCGCCGAAAAGGCATCGTTAGCATTGGGTAGGGAACTTGCCAAGGTGGACATATTAGAAAAAGAGGGTAAGTTTTATATTCTTGAAGTTAACCGCTTCCCGGGGCTGGGGTCGTTCGAGGAGTGTACACATTACAATGTGTTTGAGCATATTATTAATTACTTAAAAAAGTAAGTTTTGCTTGCCCGCCGAAGCTTTAGCGAAGGAGGGATAAATTGACAAAGTATAATGCGCTGAAACAGTTTTTAAAGTATTTGACAGAAAAATAGAATTATGCTTTAGTAAGGAACTAATATTTTAGCTTTAGCTTTTTGTCCAAAATTATTTTTTTGGCCTTTCAGCTAAGGCGAAAGCCGGATGCCAGATTCGCTTCGGCGAACTGACTTTTACAACACGAAAGAGGGACCACCCATGAACAACATGGCACAACCCACAGCAGTAGACGAAACGAAGGCCACTCAGTTTGCGCGTTTTTTGCGTTTCATCATCGATGCTGCCGCGATTGTGTTTGACCGCTTTGGAGCAAAGGAATGCATCGATGCAGTCGAACAGCAGTCGCAAAAACTCGCAGGCCACTTCGCTTTGGTCATCACGGCTCTCCAGACCGGCCAGAACTTGGTACTCGTTCCGCAGCAATCGGAGCCGGGAGAAGTAACCGAGCCAGTTCCGGGAACACCGCTACTCGAATTCGTGGCCAGCAGAGAGGTTGGGGCAGCGGCAGAGTTCGACATTGGCGACCATTACAGGAAGAATAATCCTTACGGCGTCAAGGTCACCTATGTCGGCGGCAACTTCAAAAAGATATTCGGCAAGAAGATCGAAAAGAATGTTGTCGCGGCAACGCTCAAGGCGCACCGCTTGACGCGGGGCGCGAAAGATCCGGAAATCATCAAGAACTTTGGCGAAGGCCATGCAACTTTTCTCGCTTGGTTTTGGGAACTCCTGCTTTTGCAGCCCAATGGCCCCGACAGCCCAGCGGGGGTATTGCTGACTAACGGTTACGCCAACATCCTCGAGGTTCCAAACCCTGATAACCCGGAAGAGCTCTGGGCAGTCCGCGCCTTTTGGGATGGCGACGGCTGGGGGTTCGGTGCCTATCCGGGTTCGGCTCCAGTTGGCTGGGCGGCCCGACGGCCGGGTGTTCAGTTGTTCGGTCGCTGATTCTTAGGCTCTGTGATTTTTGCACAGCTTTTGAGCCTTTAATCCTGAGACCCTTTGAAACTTCGCGCAAGCGAGGGAGTAGAAGGGTCTCTTTTCTTTTGGTATACTGAAAAGGAAGAAGGCTAAAAGCGCAAAGGCCACGGCTTCAGGTGACCATATCTCGCATTATCAAAAAATCAGAGTATCGGCGGCTACGGTTTCCGAGCCTTGAGAGTTTCGAGAAATTGACTAAATGTAATGTTTTTGAGAAGTTTGTAGAATATTTGAAAACGTGATATAATAAAAGATATGAAGACACGAAAAAAATCTAAAAAAATCAAACCCATTAAATTCCGCCAAAGTTTGTTTTGGGATATCCGGTCACCTGTCCTTAATCCAATTCAATACAAATACTATATCGTTGAAAGGATTTTGGATTATGGAGACGATAGAGAAATTAAATGGATGTGGAATTATTATCCCAAGAATCTGATTCATAAGATTGCTAAAAACGCAAGAGTCTTAAGGCCACAAACCAGACCTTTATGGATGGCTCTGACAAAATAACCTGGCATGAGGACATTTTGCCTACCAAAACCCGCAGGGCTTTGGATTTTTTATCGCGACAGCCTTGGTTGAAAAAAACCAACTGGTATTTGGCTGGAGGCACGGCTTTGGCGCTACAGCTTGGGCATAGACAATCGGAAGATTTGGATTTTTTCCTTCCCGGTTCCAATTTCCCCCAGGCCCCGCTTTTAAATAAATTTCCCAAAGGAGCCTTTAAGCCAAGTCTTTTGTCCGAAGGCACCGTTTATGGCAGTTTATTCGGAGGCAAAATTAGTTTTATTGCGTATCGTTTTTTTGTGCCCAAACTTAAACCGCGCTGGCACGGATCGGTTAAGGTGCTGGCCCCACGCGATATTGCTGTAATGAAAATTATTGCTATTAGCCAGCGGGGTACAAAAAGAGATTTTGTGGATTTATTCTGGTATACGAAACATTTTGAGCCATTAGCCGAGCTCTTTGAGCTTTTGCCAGTCCAGTATCCCATCACCGAGCATAATTACCACCATATTTTTAAAAGCCTGATGTTTTTTGACGATGCAGAAAAAGATAAAATGCCGACGCTGTCGGCAGATATTTACTGGCAAGATGTTAAACGCTATTTTGACCAGGAAACGCCTAAAGCTTCAAAAAAATTTTTAAACCTGAGCTGATTATTTTGGCTTTAGTTTTTTAATTTTGGCAAAAGTGCGATGAGATAAAATCTTATTTTCGCCGCAACACCGCCTTGGTTGCGAGGAAACTTTTGGGATTGGACTAATTAGAAAAAAAAGGAAAATTTTATATTCTTGAAGTTAACCGCTTTCCGGGTCTTGAGAGTTTCGAAAAATTGACAAAATATAATGCGCTGAAACAGTTTTGAAACAGTTTTTAAAGTTTTTAAAGTATAGTATTTGACAGGAAAATAGAATTATGCTTTAATAAGAAGCTAATATTTTAGCTTTAGCTTTTTGTCCAAAAATTATTTTTTTGGCCTTGTAGCTATGGCGAAAGTCAAACGCCAGATTCGCTTCGGCGAACTGATTTCAACTGAATAAAAGGAGGATGACGCCAATGGAAAATCCATTGACCGTAGCAGTTAACGATCCCCAAGATGCCGGTGGACAAGGAAAGAAGTTGTATTTATAGACTCCTTCAGTCTGCCCGTAGACACCGGGTTCGGCTTAGTGAATTCCGCACGGAGTTTCAGGTAGCCCTTGGTTACCCCGGCACGGAACTGGAAGACGAAATCGCAGCTTCAATAACCAAGTTTTCCAAACGCGCTTCGGGAATATGCACTCCCGTTCGCGCCGAGGAAACGGGTCTCGTCCCCAGCGGCTACACAGTCGAGTCCGATGATCTCGAAGGCGATATCGACATCGCTAATCTCGACTTCGACACGTGTCCCGTTCGCGAAGGAGATGGCGACTGGGTCAGTGGCGATACGATGATGGCACGGGCTAAGCAAGTAAAAGCCATCGGTAGCCTTGGGTTCGGCAAGCTGGTGCTCGACAAGCAGAAGGAAGGCAAAGACATTATCCCCGTCGAACTTCGGGGGAAAGTCTACATTCTTCTAACTCGCACCGTCTTGCGTCGCCGTAGCGGCAGCCGTTGCGTGCTGTATCTCCGCTGGGATGGCAAGCGGTGGGTCGTGGACGTCTATTGGCTCGACGTCTACTTCTATCGCTACGTTCGTTTTGTTCGCTCCCGCGAGTTGCGCTAGGGCACTTGAACCCTGGGCTCTTCTGGGTTTGGTCACTTGGCGCTTCGCGCCACCCCACATCTTGTCCGCCAAAGGCGGATGGGATGTGGGGATTTTGTTTTTGCAAAATTTTTGATAAACTGTTTTCAGATAGGAATTACGTTCACGGTTACGGCTTCAGGTGACCGCATCTAGCATTATCAAAAAATCAGAGTATCGGCGGCTACGGTTTTCGGTAGAGTATTTTTTAGTAATCTTCAACAGAAGAAACTCGGTGCGGTATGCTGGCGGACTAAATTGTCCCAAATTAGATACAACCCCACGAGTATTCAAGGGGTGGTGGAATGGATGGCATATCGCATATAATGGGCCAGCTCCGCTATCTCTACCTCTTCCGGATCGGCGATCTGCGCCGCGTGGGTGTCTATCGCGACAATCAGTATTGTACAATACAAGGACTTGCCAAGCGGGCGAATTTTTTGTTATAATAGGGTTAATTAAACCACGAACCAGTCCGTAATGTGATCAAAGTTTAGGCATCACAACTTGTTCGTGCAGACCCTACTACGCTCTTCGAGCTTCGAAGGGCAGGTAAGAAAGAGAATATGTTAACCCCCAAAGAGAAGAACGAGATAATAAAAAAATACCGCGTCCACAAGGACGACACCGGCAGTCCGGAAGTCCAAATTGCAATTTTAACCGAAGAGGTCGCCCGGGTGCAGGGGCATCTGCAAATCCACAGGAAAGACAACCACTCAAGAAGGGGTTTGCTAAAAATGGTGGGGAATCGACGCAGGCTTTTGCGGTATTTAAAAAGTGAGGATGAAAAACGGTATTTAAAAATTGTTGATAAATTAAAGCTTAAAGTTGCTTCCCCGGTAGTTGAAGAAAAAACCAAAAAACAGCCAGATGATAAATAACCATTACGACCCAAGCCAATTTGAAACAGATTGGACAGCCTTGGCAGTGGAGGTTTGTAAGTCAATTTACAAACATTCTAAAATCGAGGAGTATAAAACTAATCTGGAAAAAAACGGGTTTTTAACTTTAGAGGAAAAGAGCGGGTTCATAGACATCTGCGACATGGTTAAGTACCAAATAATTTACGAAAAATACGGCCTGGAGAACAGCGAGGGCTACCAAAAATTCAGCAGGCATTGGAAAGAGTGGTTTAAAGAAAAAGGCGTGGAAAGCGAAAAAAACCGTGGCCAAAGGAATAGCGTTGACCATATAATGTTCGGCAGTACCCCCGACCCCGCAGTGTTTTTGACTAAGTTCGAAGAGGAAGTTGGCACAAAAAATAATTAATTTAGAACATACGCGTTCCAACCCAAAGTCCGGCGAAGCCGGAACTTAAGGATTGGAACCGCAAGGGCTTGGCCAATAATTTCGTTATTTTGTTGCGGTTTTGTTCGGCGTACGTAAGGTACGCCTCTCAAAATCCTTACAAAATGCCTCATTCTTGACCAAGCGCGTGAGTTCTAATATTTTTTCAGGATGGTTTGCGAGTACAGCGATAGGCTTTTTAAAAAAGTCGTCGTCAACACGCTAATCATCTTTGAAAGACAGGCGCTATAATGCGCCGGAAAGCTATTTATGTCAGACAGTAAACTTTCGACAAAGTCCATCTCCGTT
>JBBTRN010000006.1:0-29807 GCA_038065175.1 Patescibacteria group bacterium
TCATAATCTTAACCGAAACATTGAAATCTAACAACCAGAAACCGAACGGTATCCCTCAAAAGAATTCCTTGAAATTTTAGGTGGGTGTGAGGAGCCGGGTCAGGCAGAGCAGTATATGCAAGCCTGTGTTCTATTGGTTGCGATCAAAACCAGGGGGCACTGCAACAGACTGCTAAAGACTCCGAAGAGGAATGACAAGCCCGGCAAGCCGAAGAAAAAAGGCACCCCAGGCGGCAAGGGAACTGTGATGTAACCGGCGGAAACGCCTGCACCGCCCCGCCCAAAATTCACCATCATCATGGGTGGCTACAGCGATGACTAACCATCATCGCTCCGCCAACCGCAAAACGCCGCCCCTCGGTTTCACTCGGGGCGGCGTTCATCTTTTTCGAGTCCTTTTGCACTATCGTACTAGTAGTTCGGCTTTGCTCACCACCTTGAGCGCCAGTCGAAACGGTACGTTGAAACAACATTATATTATAAATAAGACAAATTCAAAGGCTCAACCGTCGGTTGAGCCTTTCATTAATACTTTCTACTCAAGCTTCTTTTTAAGAAGTTGGTTTATCACCCCCGGATTTCCCTTCCCCTTCAATTCCTTCATAGTCTGCCCCACCAAAAACCCAAAACTTTTTTGCTCCCCGGCTTTGTAATCTGAAACGGCTTTAGGATTCGCCGTTATCACGACATCGATGGCAGATGCAATTGCCGACTCGTCGCTCACCTGGCCTAAATTTAAATCAGTGATAATGTTCGAGGGATCCCCGCCTTTTTCAAACATTACTTTAAATACTTGTTTAGCCGCGCTCCCTGAAATTTCGCCTTTTTGGATCATTTTCAAAAGTTCAGCGAAATTTTCCGCATCCACCCTGGAGTCCACCGGGTTCTGATGATTTGCATTCAAGGCCGCGCTAAACTCGCCCAAACACCAATTGACGGCACTTTTGATTAAAGCATTTCTAGAGCCGTCATCCCGAGCGGAGTCGAGGGATTCACCCTGATCAATAATCCAACCATCCATCTCACTTACCACCTCCTCAAAAAACCCGGCCAATTCTTTCCAGTTAATCAAATTCTCAACATCTGATGACGGAAGACCGTACTCTTCCAAAAACCTCACGCGCTTTTGTGCGGGCAACTCCGGCATACGGTTTCTTAAGTCATCCAAATATTCTTTGGTAAACTGCAAAACCGGTAAATCGGGATCGGGAAAGTAGCGATAATCGTTCGCTTCTTCCTTGCTCCTTTGCTCCACTGTGCGATTATTCTTTTCATCCCAACCCATAGTCACCTGCTTTGGCACACCACCGTTTTCTAATATTTCAATTTGACGATGAATCTCATAGTCAATAGCCGCTTGGGCAAACTTGATGGAATTGATATTTTTTACTTCTACTTTATATTTGGGCAGAGTCGTTTCTCCGGGTTTACGGACACTGATGTTTGGTTCCACGCGCATAGTGCCTTTTTCCATATCGCAGCTGCTCGCACCAAGGTAGCGAATAATGTTCCTGATTTCCGTTAAAAACACGCGCGCTTCCTCGCCGTTTTCTATGTCCGGTTCAGTGACAATTTCAAGCAAAGGCGCGCCCGCCCTATTATAATCCACCAAACTATAAGGCAAACCTTCGGGGTGGATGTTTTTCCCCGCGTCCTCTTCTAAATGCGCGCGTGTAATGCCGATCCGCTTAATCCTACCACCCCCACCTACCTCCCCCGTCGAGGGGGAGGAACCTGCAAATTCCCTCCCCCTTGTGGGGAGGGCTAGGGAGGGGGGTAACGCAATATCCAACCACCCCTTTTTGCTTATCGGCTGGTCGTATTGTGATATCTGATACCCTTTTGGCAAATCCGGATAAAAATAATGCTTGCGGTCAAACTTACTCCATTCGTCTATTGTGCAATTCAAAGCCAAACCTACCATAGCCGCAAGCCGGATAGCTTCTTTGTTAGCCACCGGCAAAGTCCCGGGCTGTCCGGTATTGACTTCATCTATGTCCGTATTCGGCACAGTCTGGTCCGGATTATTTGCCGCACGCCCAAACATCTTGCTTTTTGTAGCAAGCTGAATATGTATTTCAAATCCTATGACTGGTTTGTAATCTTGATTGCTCATAGTGTCTTGTCATCCCGGACTTGATCCGGGATCCAAATTTAAAATGCTTTTTCCTTAAAAAACTTCTTCTTTATCCAATAAACTAGGCAACCTAAAAAATATAAATAACTAAAATCAACCAATAAAGCTGTGAGTAATTCAACAGTGTCTACCCTATGTGGAATATCGGCAATACCAGGCTCAATGGCCATCCATATCCAAAATACAACATAGGCCGGCCAAATAAACGGCCATAATAGTAAGTAAAAACGATCTGATTCCGCGCCCTTACTATTTGTGCTGTCAAAAAATATCGCATACACAACAAAAGCCAAAAAAACAAACGCAAGTCCTGCTTTCCAAAAATTCGGTTTAAAAAATTCTTTCATAAATATTTCACTTGACAAGATTACCCTTTTGGTATATTATTATATTACTTTTGGGATTTTCCCACGTTCCCCTGGCGAAAGCTAGGGGAGTATTTTTTTGCTTGACAAGCAACTTAATCTGGTATAGTATTATTATACATTTGGCATTTAGCCACGTTCCCCCACCCGCAAGGGTGGGGGCATATTTTTTATATGAAAAAATCGTGAAATTTTTGCTTTAAAAACTGCCATTCTGTGGTGTCTAAAGTGCCTAACTTCGTAAACAACCTTCTACTGTCAAAAACTCTTATTTGATTCAACATTGCTCTGTTTTCCTTTCCCTCTTGTTTAAAGGGTACATACCAACTACCGTTTTTTATTTTGGTTGTCAAAGGGATTCCATAAAAAGAGTGGTGGGTGAGTTTTTTAAATACTATCACCGGCCGCGAAAACCTATTGCCCTTCCCATTGGATTCTTCGCCCACATTTCGGCCAACAGCAATCCACCAAATTTCACGTTCCTTAAACAAAACCTCAGTCGGAAGACCGTTAAGTTTTTCTTTTAACTCCATCCAAATTTGAAAATCCTTTTGCATAATTTTTATAGCTTTGTCGCAAGTTGAATGTGGATCTCAAATCCAATTACGGGTTTGTATTCAGAATCTTTCATTAGCTTGGTCTTTTTACTGCTTTATAAAATAATTCTATAATGGCCCCATAGAAATACAGAACGACTATAAAACTAACTATTATTATCCAGCGTGGATAAGCATCAAAGCAAGGCGGAAAAGTAGGACAAATAGTATAACGAAGGCCCAAAGCATCGCCAATGAGATCTCGCAAATAAGCAGCGGGCCAAAAAATGGTTCCAAAAATTGAATCTTTATAACCTGCCCGGAACAAAACATAAGCAACAATAAAACTTACTAAAAATATAACTGCTCCCACGACAATTTTAAACAAATTCGGTTTAAAAAATTCTTTCATTGGGATTTGTTTAGAAATTAGGAATTAGATATTAGAAATTCCCTCACTCTGTGAGGGTTGGATGCTTCTTATGCCACTCTGTGGCATTTTGATAAGCGTATCCTACATTAAATACTTTCTGCTCGCCCCACTGCGGACCAATTATTTGTAATCCGACTGGTAAACCATCCATACTCGGCGAATCGCCATCCACCGGCCTGCTAAACCCGCAAGGAAAGGCTATGGCAGTTAGACCCGCGAGCGAAGACGGGATATGCAGTTGGTCCACAATGTAGCCGAACAAAGGATCGTCTGCCGCGTGGCCTAATTTTTGGGCAACACCGGGGTTAGACGGGCAGGCTAAAACATCCACTTGTTTAAATACTTCGTTAAATTCATTCACAAGCAATCGGCGGACTTTTTGCGCTCTTTTATAGTACGCGTCATAGTAGCCGGCGGACAAAACATAAGTGCCGGTCATAATTCTTCTTTTCGCTTCGTCGCCAAAACCTTCAGCCCTACTTTTTTTATAAACTTCCATTAAGTTCGATGCAGTATGGTGCGTAGTATGGCCATAACGGATGCCGTCGTACCTGGCTAAGTTGGAAGATATCTCGCTCGGCGCGATTATAGCGTAAACCAATGACCCGTATTTAGTGTTAGGCAGCTCGACTGGAATTAATTTCGCGCCCAGACTTTCAAGCTGTTTAAGGCCTGCGTCAACTTTTTCGCGCACCCCGGGCTCCATGCCATCTATAAAATATTGTTTTGGAACACCTATTTTTAAGCCGCTAATATCTTTTGATAAAACCGATGAATAGCGGGGAACATCTGTATGCCCGGTTGTGGAATCGTGCGCGTCCTGGCCTGCCATAATTTCAGCGAGCCTGGCAATATCTTCGATGCTGTTTGCCATAACCCCAGGACTGTCTAAAGAAGAACCCATGGCAATTACTCCGTATCTTGATACTCTGCCATAAGTCGGCTTCCAGCCTGAAACGCCCGTTACAGAACAAGGAAAACGAATGCTTCCTCCGGTTTCAGTGGCAAGCGCAAATGGAGCAAGGCCGGCAGAGACTGCTGATACCGAACCGGAAGATGACCCTCCGGGCATGCGGGTTTCATCCCAAGGGTTTTTGGCAGAACCAAAGGCAGAAGTTTCGCCGCTTGAGCCGTGCGCGAATTGGTCAAGGTTAGTTTTACCCAAGAGCACCGCTTTCTGGTCTTTTAATTTTTTAATAACGGTAGAATCGTAAGGCGGAATATAATTATCAAGAATTTTACTAGCCGCTGTGGTACGGATGCTTTTAGTACAAAACAAATCCTTTGCCGCATAGGGAATTCCGCAAAGCAACGGATTTTCCCCTGGGCTTGCAATAAAATCGTCAGCGGCTCTGGCCTCCTTTAAAGCCTCCTCTTCGGAAACCGTAATAAACGCGTTAAGGTTGGAATATTTTTTTATGCGCGCTAAAAAATATTCCGTCAGCTCAACCGACGAAACTTTTTTCTCGTCCAACAATTTGCGTAATTCAGATAGCGAAAGATATATGTAATCCATATCAAGAGTGACCAGTGACTAGTGGTCAGTGGACAGTATTAAGACAATTTATTCATTAGGCTATTAAGCATTTTTTGAACTTCTAAATTCAAAGATTCAGCTCTCAAATAATCGATTTTCGAATAAAGCTTTTTTGCAATTATTATCTGCGTTTCAAGTTCAGCAGAAGATCCATATGAAATTCCTAAAAACTGCTTAAATTCTGCTGTATGGTTCCTGCAAGCGCCTTCTGCAATATTCGATGGAATCGACACCGCAGCTCTCTGCATCTGAGATGCGAGACCAAATTTTTCCTCCGATGGAAACTGCCTGGTTATTTTATAAAGTTCAAAAACCAATTCAATACTCTTTTGCCAAACTATTAATTCTTTATAATCTTTAACTTTCATACTGTTCACTGATCACTGATCACTATAATATAGCTTTTACCTTAAAATACCCGTCCTTCATTTCCGGCGCCTGGCTGAATATTGCGTCGTGGTTTTCCGCTTCCACAGCCGCGTCTTCCCTCCGCACATTTACCAGCCCTGTCACCTGGGCCACTTCTTCCAGGCCGTCCACATTCACCCGCTTTAATTCTTCCACATATTCAAGCACCGTGGATAAATCCTTTCGGAACTTTTCCACTTCAGCTTCTGACAATTCAATGCGCGCCAATTGAGCAAGCTTAATGACCTCATCTCTAGTTAACATATGAGAGAATTATAAGGATTTTGGGTAATTAGGTCAATCGTAAACAAATACCTAATACCGAATTACTAATTTCTAATCAATTCTCAAATTTCTAATTTCGAATTGGGTATTTTAGACATTGATTAGGAATTAGGCATTAGTAATTAAAAATTTAATATCAGTCATACCTACTCTCCTCAACTCTTGTTTATTCTCCCAAATACTGTTTGAAGAAATTGTCGTTGTATCTCTTCCCCCATTTGTTCAAACATTTTTTTGCTTTCCAAAATATAATCCACTAAAGGGTCCTGGCTGGCATAGGAAAACAAGCCCGCCTCCTCCTTTAAGACATCCATTATTTCCAAGTGCCTGCTCCAATTACTGTCTATAATCTCCAAGATCAAATTCTGCGCCGCCTCATGGACTTCCGGATTTTTCTTTATGCCCTGCCACTGTTTTTTTAATTCATCGTCAATTTGCTTATTCGCTTCATTCCGCATTTGCGGCCTTATTGACGCAAAAAATGGGTTCAATAATTCATTAAAGGTTTCCCTAAACCCCATGCTGGCATTTAACTCCTGCAAATCATTCTTATTTATTTCCAAACCAAATATCTCCTTTAACTGTTTGGCAATAACCACTGGGTCAATAGTGCCTAAAATTCTACTCACTGTTTCAGTAATAGCTTGTTCTACAAAATTGCTAAAACCTTCGGAATTTTCCAACAAACTGTCCCGCAGTTTATAAAGCTCAAAACGCTGATAATTAATAACGCTGTCGTATTTGTACAAATAAAGGCGGCTGTCAAAATTCTTGCTTTCCACAAAATCCTGTGCCTCTTTAAAGGCTGTGTCTAAGGAAGTCCCGGAGATATACTCATCTTCAGGGATGTCATATTCTTCCATGGTGTCAATAATTTTTTCGCTGCCAAAAAGCATCATTATTTCGTCTTCCATGGAAATTAAAAATTGCGACTCTCCCTGGTCCCCTTGCCTCCCGCTCCTGCCCCTTAATTGGTCGTCAATCCTCCTCGATTCATGTCTTTCCGTGCCAATGACATACAAACCCCCAATTTTGGCCACGCCCTCCCCGAGTAAAATGTCTGTGCCTCGCCCGGCCATGTTGGTTGCAACTGTTATCATACCCGACTGTCCCGCTTTGCTGATCTTTTCGGCTTCAGCCTTATGGTCTTTGGCGGTTAGGAGCTGATATGGAAGGTTGTACGAGCCTAAAATTGTAGCAACTTCATGAGCGACTTCCACATTCCTCGCGCCTATAAGTATGGGCTGGTTCTTTTGGTGGATGTGGTTTATTTTTTTTATCAAACCCTGAAATTTCCCTTTTATGGTTTTAAAAAATAAATCGTTATGGTCAACCCTAACTAAAAGCCGGTTAGTGGGGATTTGGATTACATCTAATTTATATACCCGTAAAAATTCGTCCCGCGACTGCATTACCGTGCCGCTCATGCCGGATAATTTTTCGTACATTGGAAAAAAATTCTGGAATGTAATACTCGCAACAGTACGGTCAGCCTCTTTGACTTTAACTTTTTCCTTTGCCTCTATTGCCTGGTGGACTCCGTCGGTAAATCTGCGGCCAGGCAGCACCCTGCCCGTGAATTCGTCCACTATTTCCACGCCTGCTTCGGTAATAATATAGTCTCGATCTTTTTCAAAAAGCACTCGCGCGCGCAAGCATACATCCAAATAAAAAGCGAACATGGGATTATTTTTCGAAAATACGGATCCACCCAAAATCTTCTCAACCCTGTCCAGACCCGTTTCGGTCAGTGCAGCCGATTTATTTTTATAATCAACGGTAAAATCTACATCTTCCGTAAGTAGAGAAATTATTTTTGTAAATTCACTGTAAGAATTCCTTTCCCCCTCCAAAGGTTCGGCAATAATCAGCGGCGTGCGGGATTCGTCTATTAAAATAGAATCTATTTCATCTACTATCCCGAAATGGAGCGGATGCTGCGACCTTAACACCCTTTCGTTCCGGGTATATACTAAGTTGTCCCGCAAATAATCAAAACCTACTTCCTGGTTTGTAACATAAGTAATATCAGCAGAATAAGCTTTCCTCCTCTGGTCATTTTTCATTGTGGATGCCACATAAGCGGAATTCATACCCAAAAACTCAAACAGCTTGCCATTAAGCTTTGCGTCGCGCTCGGCCAAATAATCGTTGGTAGTAATAATATGCACGCCGCGCCCGGTAAGCGCGTTTAAATAAACCGGCATGGTTTCGGTTAAAGTTTTTCCTTCGCCGGCCTTCATTTCCGCCACTCGACCCTGGTGGATGATAATTCCAGCCAAAATTTGCATGTCAAAAGGGGTTTGCTTAAGTACACGTCTGGCTGCTTCGCAAACCACTGCAAAAGCCGGCTCGAGCAAACGGTCCAGCTCCTTGCCTTTTTTTAAATCGTCCTTAAAAGCTTTACTTGCCAAACGCAAATCCTTGTCTGACCAGCTTTGGAGCTGTTCTCTTTCTTTGGCGATTAGACTTACCTTGTCTTCTAGTCTATGAATATACCTACGATCCAAATAATCGTTGACTTTTTGTTTTAGATTTTCCGTAAATGCCATTTTTTATAAATCCCGATAAGACAAATCAGTCTGATTAGTCCTATCAGTCCTATTTGATTTCTTTATATTTTGTTTCTTATCAACCCTTATTTCTTCTTTATTATACAATAATTTTACAAAAAATAAAAACCGGCAACTGGCTTTCTCTTATTCGTCGCATTAGTCTTATCCGACCTATCCATCCTATTAAAAATCAAACCGGCGAGTCCTCCTACGCTCGCCGGTTATGGTTATGCTTCCGTGACGATCAATCCCCGATGAATCGCTCTTCGTACACCTCCCCGCAGTCCAGGCACTTCACGCGCCAGACTTCTGTCCGCGGCCCGTGAACCGAGCCGTTCGGCGCGAAGTCAATAAACCCCAGTTTCTCAATGTTGTCGTGATCACAATGGTCATTTTCGATCATCACTTCATCTCCTTACCTTGATAGCTAACGCAATTAGCTCCCTTGACGGCAATTCCGCGATCTGATCGGGTGTTAGTTTTCTCAATTCTCCAACTAAACGCGACCTGAGAGCTTCTTCTTCTCTCATCGCATCCTCTTTTTCATCGCTCCACGAATTCGACATACTTTCTCCTTTCGATTGTATTTCGTTTGTTTTGGGACAACCCCGACGACTTTCGTGTCGGGGTAAAAACAAAAAACCCCTTCCTTTCCGCCTCCGCCAAGGCTACGGCGGATACAGTTGGGAAGGGGCTATTTTTAACTTTAGTATAATTTGTACATTTGTAAGTTTTTTACTAAAAGTATTTCAAGACAACCCTTTCCCAACAGGAGAAGAGTTGTGGTGATGGTTTTGCAATGGAAATCGCTTTAACATTAATTTATACCCACCCCGCCCGCGTTTGAGCCATTTGGAAATGCGCGCAATGGTTGTGGTGGAAAGCCCGGTGGTTTTTTGTATTACATTGTATGATACGCCGTCGTTCAGCATTCGCGCGGCCAGCCACCTATTGCCGAATTCATCAAGCTCCGCTTCGGTTAATAAATCACGAAAAAAAGCCTTGGCTTCTTTTATATCTTTAAGAACCAAAATTGTATTTAATAAAGATTTAGTTTTCTCGGCGTCCATCAAATTTGCCATAAACATCACTTTAGTTAAGTAAAGTGATTTTAGCATAGCCCCAAAAATATGTCAAACGCATAAAATGTGCTATTATTTAATAGGTGATAAAATTTAATCCTTAATCTAAATAATATGATGATATTTTGGATAGTTTTAGGACTTTTAGTCCTCGGCGGGATTGTGGTTTATAACGGGCTTATTCGCTCTAGAAACAGGGTAGATGAAGCCTGGAGCGATATAGAAGTGCAGTTAAAAAGGCGCTATGACCTTATCCCCAATTTGGTGGAAACGGTCAAAGGCTATGCTAAGCAAGAATCCTCTGTGCTTGAGAATGTCACGCGGATGCGCAACTTAGCTATGAACGCTGGCAGTATGCAGGAAAAATTAAAAGATGAGAACATGCTTACCGGCGCATTAAAAAGTTTGTTCGCGGTTTCGGAAAATTATCCGGACTTAAAGAGCAACACCAATTTTATGCAAATGCAAAAGGACTTAACTGACACGGAAGATAAAATCCAAGCCGCGCGCCGCTTTTACAACGGCACTGTGCGCGACTTTAACACCAAACTCCAGGTCTTTCCTACCAACCTGTTTGCTTCCATGATGGGTTTTACAGTAAGAGAATTCTTTGATATAGATGAAAAAGGCGTAGAGGGCCAGCCGGTCAAAGTTTCATTTTAGTATTGCGCTAATTACAAATCATACTTATCCTACTAAATCGAAATGACGGAGGCTCTCTTTCCAGACGAAAGCTATAAAATAGTTGGGAGTCTGTTTGATGTCTACAATGAGTTAGGCTATGGCTATCAAGAAAAATACTATTACCGAGCAATCAAAAACCGTCTTGTTGATAAAGGATTCAAAGTTGAGGAACAAATCTATTGTCCACTGATCTCGGATGAAAAAAAGATTGGCGGATACTACTTAGATTTCAAAATAAATAATTGTATAGTACTAGAAATAAAAGTTGCTAACGCAGTCTATCCGCAACACATTAAACAAGTACATGGCTACCTCAAAGCCAATAACTTACAACTAGGCATTATTGCTGTGTATACAAAAGACGGCGTTATTCAAAAACGTGTAGTAAATTTGTATTAGTACAATTTGTAAAATTAGTAATTAGTGCAATAAATGCTCACCTACGAACATATAACTAAAAACAAAACTGAAAGCTGGATACTTATATTCAGCTTTTTAATCATTATTTCAATCCTGGGTTTTGTTTTTTCCCAAGCTTACCAAGCCCCACAAATTTTATATTTTGCCGTGGGCTTTAGCGTATTTACCAGCCTAATATCATACTATTTTTCCGATTCCATAACACTGGCTTTGTCGCGAGCAAAAGAGGTAGACAGGCAGTCAAACCAAGAGCTCTATAGGTTAGTAGAAAATCTTTGCATTGCGGCCGGCCTGCCTACTCCCCGCATCTATATCATTGAAGATACCGCGCCCAATGCCTTTGCCACAGGGCGCGACCCTAAACACGCTGTGGTTTGTTTTACTACGGTGATACTACAGAAACTGGAAAAAACCGAACTCGAAGGCGTGGTCGCGCATGAACTTTCACATATTGGGAACTACGATATAAGAGTAATGACCTTAGTAGTGGTGCTGGTCGGCACAGTAACTCTGTTGGCAGACTGGATGCTCCGCGCGAGTTTTTTTGGAGGAAGAAAATCCAATGACCGCGAAGGCGGACAGCTAAAAATGATATTAATGATTGCCGGGCTAATTTTGGCTATTCTTTCCCCCATTATCGCCATGTTAATTAAGCTCGCCGTCTCCCGCAAACGAGAATTCCTGGCCGATGCATCCGGCGCGCTACTTACCCGCTACCCGGAAGGATTAGCTAAAGCTTTAGAAAAAATCTCGGCAGACAAAGAGCCGCTTGAAGCTGCCAACAAAGCCACGGCGCATATGTACATAGTCAATCCTTTTCATGAAGATAAAGGTCCCTCGACTTCGCTCGGGACAACTTCTGCCGGGAGCAGAAGTTGGTTTGCAAAAATGTTCAACACCCACCCGCCAGTCGAGGAAAGGGTGAAAAGATTAAGGGAGATGAATTTATAATATGACAGGTGAACGAGGGTCATTTGATACTAAAAAGCTCGAATCATCAAAACCGGATACAAACCGGCCTGCCAAAAAAGAATTGCCAGAAACTGAATTTACTTATGGAACAGTACTGAATTGGTTCGTAGGCACTTCACGGGAAAATATCCAAAAATATCCAAAAAAAATTAAAACACGGCTTCCAACAACTGAACAAATCAGAGAAGCAATAAATAAAAAGATGCTCCCCCCAATGGAAGAGTTTATTAAGTATACGGGCTTAAGCCTAACGCAATTCAGGAGAATGCTTAAAGCAAAAGTCGAATCTAGGCAAATATCAATTTAGAAATTATGTTCCCCCTAAACCCTCTCGCCTTTAATTTTTGGGCGAGACGTGATTTATCTTCTCGAGTCATCACCCCTCCCTTATCCCTCCCCCTCAAGGGGAGGGAATTTAATTTCGTAAAAAGCTTTTTGGCAATTGCCAATTCTTCCTCCTCACTTAAGCCTTCTGTTAAAACCTGTTCGATGATTATGGAGGACAACTTTTTCTCCATAAATTTCTTTTTTATTCCGTAATATCCCCAATTCTTATATTTTTTTAAATTTTCCAAATAAACCTCCGCATAACGCAAATCGTCAAGGTAACGTTGTGCTTTGAGCCCGGCGATGACTTCTTGAATAATTTGAAATTTGTAATTTTTAATTTGTAATTTGCTCGCAATTTCCCCCTCTGTCCTAAGGCGAATATTCAGCAAAAACATAGCATAATCATAAGCTTTATTAAATTGTGAATCTTGGTCGTTAGACATTTTATACATAATTCAATATAAAAATCTGTGTTATCTGTGGAATTCGTGCATCTGCGAACTATCACTCTCTTGACTTGAGTGATAATTTAGATTTATAATGGTTTTAACAACTTTAATGGTATAATTATAGCATCATTAAGCTACTCACCCTCACCCGGCCGATGCAGGCACCCTCTCCCCTCGAGGGAGAGGAAAATAAGGAATAACGCTTTTGAACGGCAATAATTTCTCTTACATCTTAGAACGGCTCTCTTCCCGAGCGAAAAACGCGCTTATAGCGGCGCAACTTTCCAGTGAAGAGTCTAAACACGACCACATAGGCACGGAGCATCTTTTGTTTGGCATTGTCTCGGAAAAATCCAGCTTTGCCGCGGAAATTTTGACTAAAACCAAATTGTCCCAGGAAATCATCAAACAAGAAATGATGCTGGTAAATTCTAACAATAAAGTGGCCGGTTGGAAGCCCGTTTTGTCCGAAAACTTAAAATCAGCCATAGAAAAGAGCGCGATAATCGCCAGCCAGTACGGCTACCAATTCATTGGCACTGAACATTTTTTGTTCGGCCTGCTGGCTATCCCGCAAAATAAAGCGCGGGTGATCCTTTCCAAATTAGGCATTGACTTATATGAACTGGAGCAAAATTTGTTAAATGTCTTTGAAAACATTTCAAAATTCCCAGACATGCCAACAGAGGGCGAAAGCGAAAGCTCCAATAAAAATATGCCGTCCGCTCCCGGCGCGCACCCCCACAGCCATACCCCACCCAAAAAAACGACGGTGCTGGAATATTTTACCACTGACTTAACAAAAAAAGCCGCGCAAGGACTGGTGGATCCGGTGGTGGGGCGGAAAACTGAAATCGAAAGGGTCGTTTCCATTCTTAACCGGAGGACAAAAAACAACCCCCTGCTTATTGGCGAAGCTGGAGTCGGCAAAACCGCAATTGTGGAAGGGCTTGCCCTGGCTATCTCAAGGCGGGAAGTGCCGGACAGCTTGCTAGACAAGCGGATACTTTCTTTGGATTTAGCCCTGATTGTGGCAGGCTCGATGTTTAGGGGCGAATTCGAAAACCGCCTTAAAGCCATTATTGAAGAAGTAAAAAATAATTCGCAATTAATCCTTTTTATAGATGAGCTCCATACCATGGTCGGCGCCGGCGCCACCACAGGCAGCCTGGACGCGGCCAACATTTTAAAACCCGCCCTGGCTCGCGGCGAACTTAGGGCAATTGGCGCCACCACTTTAAACGAATACAAAAAGCATATTGAACCGGACGCGGCTTTAGAAAGGCGGTTCCAGTCAGTTTTAGTAGACGAACCCACGCGCGAGGAAGCCATAGAAATCCTAAAGGGCTTAAAGCCCAACTACGAAAAACATCATAATGTGATTATTACGGAAGACGCGCTCAAAGCCGCGGTAGAACTGTCTTCCCGGTACATTAACGACCGTTTCTTGCCTGACAAAGCCGTAGACTTGGTAGATGAAACCGCGGCTTTTTTAAGGAGCATCAATTCATCCAGCAAATTGCTAAGGATGACAAAAAAAATCGAAAGCGATTTAGAAATACTTGAACAGGAAAAGACCAAAGCGGTCTTAAACCAGGACTTTACCACTGCTCTGCATTTGCGCACTCAGGAAGAAAAACTCTTAAAACAAAAAGCCGAACTTAGCAAAAATCTGCTAGCCGAAAACCAAACCCCCAAACACACCATAACCCAGGAAGACATTGCCCACACTGTGTCTATGATGACTAAAATCCCCCTTCATAAGCTCACAAAAACCGACCTTGGCAAACTGGTGAACTTGGAAAAAATAATGAAAGGAAAGATTATTGGGCAGGACGAGGCAGTTGAGGAAATTGCGCGCGCGGTAAGGCGCTCCAGGGCGGGAATATCCAACCCCAACCGCCCGTTAGGCTCATTTATTTTCTTAGGCCCCACGGGCGTGGGCAAAACCGAGACCGCCAAAGTTTTGGCTAGTGAAGTTTTTGAAGACGAAGACGCGCTCATTCGGGTAGACATGTCGGAATTTATGGAACGCCACAATGTTTCAAGGCTAATAGGCGCGCCAGCCGGCTATGTGGGCTTTGGAGAAGGCGGGCAATTAACCGAAGCTGTGAGGCGCAAACCTTACAGCGTGGTACTTTTCGACGAAATAGAAAAAGCCAACCCCGATGTGTTTAACATCCTGTTGCAGATACTCGAAGACGGGCAGTTAACCGATGCCATGGGCAAAAAGGTGAATTTTAGGAACACAATTATTATAATGACTTCCAACTTAGGCATGCAGGAATTGAACTTACAAGCCGCGAAAATCGGTTTCGCGGACAAGGAAGAAAAAGTTGACGAACAGGAAAAACTGCAAAAAGAATACGAGCGCATCAAAGAAGGCGTACTGGAAAGTTTAAAAGACGAATTTCGCCCGGAACTCTTAAACCGCATAGACAAAATTGTGGTATTTAAGCCTTTAGGCCTCCAGGAATTAAAAAAGATTTCCCAGCTGAAAATAAGCGAGCTCCAGGAGCGCTTGCTGGCACAGGACATCCAGCTGAAAGTTTCAGCGCCGGTTGTGAAATTTATTGCAGACAAAAGTTTTGATCCCTCCCAGGGCGCGCGTTTTGTGCGAAAAAATTTGCAGGAAATGGTGGAGGACGCTGTCGCGGAAAAAATTATTTCGGAAAAAGGGGCGGACGGGCTCATTCTTTCAGCAGATTTAAAAAAAGATGCCGTAGTAATTTCCATAAAAAAAGAAACTCCCGCCCCCCAGCCGGTGTTGGTTTGATCCCCATCCTGTCATCCCGACCCGACTTCGCTAAAGCTTCGTCGGGCACAGCCGACCTTAGGGATAAGTGGCTTGCCCGCCATAGTCCCTTCAGGGACGGCGGCGGGAGGGATCCCTTAAACTAAGATATTCCAAAGGCTCACATAGTGAGCCTTTTGTTTTTTTGCCTATTTATGCCCTGCCTGATTCATAATTCATGACCCATTTTCCTCTACCGTGCCCCGTACCGGAGCCCCAATTTATTGGGCAGCGACTGGTACTGGGGTTGACTCTCTCTCTGATTTGCTACAACTACCTCTAAGACTAGCATTAAGGAGGTGAGCTGTGGCTCACGCACGCAATATAAACGGCGGGCTTAATTACTCGAAGGCCCGCAAACAAGGAGCGACTCCCGATAAGCTCAGGGAGCTACGCATGGCCGCCCACGGCCAAGGCAGTAGCATCACGACGACCACGGTCGCCGGTACCGGCCAGAGGGTAGCCATCGGTCACCGCATCGGCAGTTCAGGCAATGTCCGGTGCCCGCACTGTGAAAAGGTGTCGCATAATAAGTCGGGCAAAGGTCCCCACACCTGCGACCAGTTCAAGTGTGGCAAGGAGTTCGTGACCGCCGATTAGCCAGACAATATCACGATTCCGCTGGCGCCTTTCAAAGCCGGGGACCTCCATATCCCCGGCCGTTTTTATTTTGCCTAAATTCTGTTAGACTAGAAATGTCTTTGTCTTCCTTAATTCATGATTCATGATTCATTCTTTCCTCAAACCGTTATTTGCTGACATCAAAACCCTGTGTCTAGACACCCTCTTTCCCATTTACTGTTTGGCCTGCGAAATCGAAGGGCCAAAATTTATTTGTGATGCCTGCCAAAGCAAACTCACCCCCCTTCCCCACCAGTTCTGCATATCTTGCCATAAAATGTCCATTGGCGGACTAACCCACCCCCATTGCCAAAGTCCCCACGCCGCGGACGGGCTAATTTCTATTTTTGATTATACTGACGAAAAAGTTGCGGATATTTTAATAAAAGGTAAATATTCATTTTTACCAGATGTATATAAAGAACTCGCCGCGTTGATGGCTAAAAGAATAAAAACCGACTTTCCCTTCCTTGTGGCTAATTCGTGCGAATTAGCCTATGTCCCTTTGCACACTTGGAGGCAAAGATGGCGGGGATTTAATCAGTCGAAAATTTTGGGAGAAATCCTGGGAAAAGAATTGAATCTGCCGGTTGTCGATGTCCTGCAAAGAAAAAAGTTTACCAAAACCCAAAAAAATTTAAAAAAAGAAAAACGCATAAAAAACGTGGATTCTGCTTTTTCTTTATCCCCCCTCTTTGGAAAAAAGGGGGTTAGGGGGGGTTCGTTCATTTTAATCGACGACGTCACCACAACAGGCTCGACTTTAAGCGAAGCCGTCCGAGTCTTAAAACGCAACGGAGCCCAAAAAGTCATTTGTATAACAGTTGCCAGGGATTAGATATTCTGATAAAATATTTGAGACCAAAAGGGTTCCCAAAAATCAGGAGCGCATCCCGACTTCAGTCGGGAGAGCACGGATTTTTGGGAAAGAGAAACGAGAACGAATCGAATGAAAGTTTTATTACAAATAAAACTTGAATGTAAACGAGTTTCTTGCGACGTGGAGAGGTGGCTGAGCGGTCGAAAGCGGCACCGTGCTAAGGTGTTAACCGGGTCAAACTGGTTCGAGGGTTCGAATCCCTCCCTCTCCGCCACCTTTCGCTAAAGCTTCAGGTGGCCTGTGGCCAACATTTGTAGATTTAGTGAAAGGTGGTACCCGAAGCTTTAGCGCAGGGTACCAATTACAATGTATTATGTCTACCTTTTAAAACTCAAAAGCATTCCAAACTGCCAAATAATCTGTCATGCCAGAGGCAGATCCGCCTCTGGCGGAAAAACATCGGCCCGCCTGCCCGCCTCTGGCGGGAACCATATTTTGCCTACCTTGTCGGCAGGCAGGTAAGGGCAAAAGAAATTTTTTCATAAGGATTTTTCTCCAAGAAGCGGCAACTTGCCGCTTCCTTCTTTTTGGCTTAATATGCTATCCTAGATCTAAATCTGGGCATCGTAGCCTAGGTAACTTGCACCTTTACAGGAGGAACAGATCGTGGACATCAGTGATTTGGCGGCTATGATCGGAGAGATGCTGGGCGACTGGCCACTTGGTACGATTGTCGGGATTTTCGTTCTTGCGTGCGTTCTACTGCTGGTCGGCCTTGCTGTTTGGGGTTTGTTTGTGGCCATTGACTCGTGGTTTCTACCGCGAAATCACAGAGTGGGTCGTGTTGTCGGCAAGACATTCACCCCAGCACACACGCAGATGATCCTGATCTACAACGAGACAACGAAGACAAGCCTGCCCCATCCGATCTTTCATCCGGATAACTGGTCGGTAAGCGTAGAACTCGACGACAGGCAAGACAGCATGTCAGTCTCGAAAGAGTTCTTTGACTCCTTGTCGGAAAACGATTCCGTATTGACGGAATACGTTAGCGGGAGGTTTTCCGGAGATCTCTACATCAAGGCGTTGTCCCATGTGTAGGTCTTTATGGCTCGGCGGCATCAAGTTACCAAACTTCATGCCGCCCTTTCTTTTTCATAATTCAAAGAGCGAGAATTTGCCGCCCCAACTTCGCCAAGGCTTCGTTGGGCAAGGCAAAGAAAAACTTGTCATCCCTACGGGAGATCACCCGTAGGGTGAAAATCGTCCCCGCCTACGCTAAAGCTACGACGGACATCCTTTCCGCTTCGATTCCCGCCTTCACTCAAGAGTTTCCGCCGTCGCTAAAGCTTTGGCGGACAGGTCGGACGGGCAAACGGGAGGAATTCCTCGCCCCGAGCTTGTCGAGGGGCGAAATGCATTCGAGCTATTTTAAGAATACACCGCCA
The DNA here is from genome assembly GCA_038065175.1 of Patescibacteria group bacterium. Taxonomy (GTDB): domain Bacteria; phylum Patescibacteriota; class Doudnabacteria; order UBA920; family UBA920; genus JBBTRN01. The sequence continues at coordinate 17,877 of JBBTRN010000006.1, forward strand.
AAAGAATCAGGAATATAAAAACGCCAAATCGGCGTTTTTTTGATATAATACTAATATAATACTAATTGTGCAGCTCTCCCTTAAACCCTCCCTTTTAAGGGAGGAGAAAAAATCGATGTAACATTTTATGGACTCAAGCGTCTTTAGTTTTGCAACAATCGAATTTGACAAAGATAGCCAGGAAATCGCGCAATTAGCCGCAAAAGCTATAAACGGCGACAATGTGGCTTTTGGGCAAATTTACGATTTATACTTCAAAAAAATTTATAAATTCGTATATTACCGCGTTGGGCACAAAGAAATTGCCGAAGATTTAGCCGAGGATGTTTTTATAAAAGCCCATACCAAACTAAAATCTTTAAAAGACCCTGGGCTTTTTACAGGCTGGTTATACCAAATCGCAAGAAATGCGGTAATTGACTACTACAGGGGAAAAAAGCTTACGGTTGATTTACAAACAATCGAAAATACCCTGGAATACGACACCAATATTGTAGACTTGCTCAATTTGCAATACCAACAGGCAATTTTACTTAAACTCTTAAAGGAACTCGGGGCTGACCAACAGGCTGTAATCAAAATGAAATTTCTGGAAGATTTAAACATTTCTGAAATTGCCCAAATACTAGACACCAGCGAAAGCAATATTAGGGTCATCCAACACAGGGCTTTGAACAAGCTTATAGAATTAAGAAAAAAAATGGAAGAAGAAGATGAATAGCCTCAATTACGAAAAACTGGAAGAAATCCTGCGCCAGCTTAAAAACCAGCCTCTGGAAAACGGGACGCTTTTAGGTTTGCCGGAAGAAGACCGGGAAATTGCCGTCCTAGCCGCGGAATTACAGTCTATTCCCCTGCTCAATGCCCCGCACGCAAAAATCAGGAGAAAATACGCTTTAGCAAGCGAACCTATCCCCTTATGGAAAAATCTTGTATTTTCTTTCCGCTATTCTATTGGCATCGCAATTTTATTGTGCGTTATGTTCACAAGCGGAATTGCCTACAGTACAGCGGGTTCCCTGCCAGGAGAAAAACTTTTTGGCCTAAAAAAATCCGCTGAACAATTCCGGGTAAAATTTGCCTTAAATGGCGCGCAAAGGGCTTATTTGCAACTGCAAATCGCTAAAAAACGGCTGAATGAAGCACAACAAATCGTACAAAACCAAAATTCCGAAGCCGCGTTTCTGGCTATTTCTGAAGTATCCAAAGCCACAGAAATTGCCGCAAATGAAGTCCAAACCCTTTCGCCCAAAAGCATAAAGGAATCAAGCCGGCCTTTACTTTCTTCTTTAGAAGATGTCGGCAAACAGGAAAAAGATCTGGTCTTCCAACTTTCGCAAAACGGCAGCGCGCAGGAAGGCAAAGAGGATGTAATTGCCCTTAGCTTAAAAAACCAGACAAGGGTTTCTGAAATCAAACGGTCTGTGGCGATTTCCACGGCTGAAGAAGCTATTGCCAGCCTGTCGAGCCCGGACAATGCCGTAACCATTTCGGGCCAAATCACCCAAATAGGCAAAACCAGCATTACAGTGGAAAAAACTACTTTTTTCATAACCGAAAAAACTATAATTTCCTCATCGGACGAAAAAATAATCAATCCGGAAGATTTAAAAATCAATGCCAAAGTCGCGGTCAGCGGCGAAAAAAACCAAACACAAATCCTGGCGCTAAAGGTTGCTGTCCTGGAAAAATCCGAAGAACTTGCGGGCGAAGTGAAAGGAGAAACAACCCAAACACACGCCCCTAACTCCACCACCCCGAGCTCAATTTTATCCCCTTCAAACGAAGAGTCAGATTCAGAGAAGGCAAACCAGGCAACCGGAAGTTTTATTATTGAAGATCCTAGTCCGCAATTTTTCCCGTAATTTTCCGTTGGTATGTTGATTTGATAAAGAAAAATACGATTGTTCGCCTTCTTTATCAGCATCAGGATAGCAATATCTTTACCCCGTAGGGTCGTAAACGACTCCATTGGGGCCACATCCTCATTACCCTTGGGGATGCTTCCTGAAATTTACCCCGCACCAATTCCCATTGGTGCGGTGGGTCAACAAAACAGCTTTGCATCAACGACCTGTGGCATTTGAAAAATCTTTAAGGGAATTGGTGCAAGGCAAGAAAAACGCCCGTTCTAGAGCCGGGCGTTTTTGTTATTTAAATAATTGATGATATAATAATATTATTGCCCCTCGACAAGCTCGGGACACTCGACTCACTTGTATCCATAAGTTGTTAAGGCCTTTACAAGGCCGAAACCACGAGCGAGCTTTGACTAAAGTCAAAGCGAGTCGAGTGGCGGAAGGGGTGGGATTCGAACCCACGATCCCGTATTAGGGGATAGCGGTTTTCAAGACCGCCGCACTAGACCACTATGCGACCCTTCCATATTAAGATATTCTAATTAAAAAAAAGGCAAATGTCCAACAAACAAAGTCTTTCCTGGCAGGCGCCGGAATTCAAACACTACCAAAAAAATATTGGCTGGTATGTTACGCTCGCTTCCGTTGCTATACTTTTGATTGGATTTTTTATTATTGTCCAAAAAGATTATTTCGCGGCAATTACCATGGCTATTGTCGGCATTTTCCTTGCCTATTTCGCGGGACAAAAACCCGAGACTTTGGAAATCCGCCTTACTAATAAAGGCGTGCACCATGGCAATCTACACATTCCCTATAAACAGATTAGGCATTTTTGGGTGGTAGATAAGGAACACCACAAATCTGTAAATTTTGAAACCTCAACTTACCTTAACCGGCTTATGGTCGTGGAATTGGCAGGGCAGGATCCGGATGTAGTAAGGGAATTTCTGCTTTCCTATTTGCCCGAACACCACGAAACCGAACCCGCAATCACGCAAAAAGTGATCCATTGGTTTAAGTTTTAGATTACCAATAGGTAGATCGGCAAAGATTACACACATATCCTAAAATGGTGCTCTCGGCAGGGATCGAACCTGCGACCTTTCCCTGTTAATGGGGAACGCTCTAATCTTCACCCCGTTAACTCTGGTGTCCTTAGCAGGAGTCGAACCTGCATTTCAGCCTTCGGAGGGCTACGCTCTATCCATTGAGCTATAAGGACAAAATAGTTAACGGGGCAAGCTTAAGCTACGAGAGCAAAAATTTTCTACAGTATAACATACTTGATGTCCTCACTAAACACTCCAATCGAATCCACAGCTAGACTCCCCAAGCCGCAAATTGCGGCTTTAAAAAAACTCGGAATCTTGACTGTCCGGGATCTTTTGCTGTATTTTCCTTACCGCTATTTAGACTTTTCCCAAGTAAAAAGTATCCGCGATTTAAAACTGGGCGAAATGGTAAGCATAAAAGGCACAATAAAATCTATAAACAGCCGCTTTTCTTTCCGCTCCCGGATGTCTTTAGCTGAAGCGCTGCTTTCCGACGATACTGGGACCATTAAAATTGTTTGGTTTAACCAGCCGTATTTAGCAAAAAGCCTAAACCTAGACGAAGAAATTTTTTTAGCCGGCGCGCCGGAAATTTACAAAGGCGTTTTGCAGTTTGTAAACCCCATTTACGAAAAAGCTTCTGAATTCCCTATCCATACTTCCAGACTGCTCCCGCTCTATCATTTAACAGCCAAGCTCTACAACAAAACTGTAAGAAACCTAATTGCCAAGGCTTTGCCATTAAAAAACGAACAGGATGATGAATTACCGGACGAAATCTTAAAAAGTCAAAATTTGCCTAACCTCGCAGACACCATTACGCTCGCCCATTTCCCGGAAAAATATGATGATGTCATACTGGCAAAAAAACGCCTTGCTTTTCAGGAAATTTTTTTAAACCAGCTGGCCGCCCGGCAATACAAATTAAAATTAATGGAAAAACAGGCTCCGGCAATTAAATTCAACCAGGTGCTAATAAAAAACTTTGTGGAGGCGTTACCCTTTCAGCTAACCAATGAACAACGCAAAAGCGCCTGGGATATTTTAAAAGACCTGGAAAAACCAATCCCCATGAACAGGATGCTCGAGGGGGATGTCGGTAGCGGTAAAACTTTGGTGGCGCTCATTGCCTCACTGCAGGCAATGGCTGATGGTTTTCAGGTTGCCTTTTTGGCTCCTACTGAAATCCTGGCTAAACAACATTACCAGACAGCTTTGAAATTTTTCAAACTGTCGGTATCCCCAAAACATGACGGCCGCCTGCCTGCCGGCGAAGCAGGTCATAAAATGGGGATATTTTTATTAACCAATACTTATGCAAAAATCTCGGGCGATGATATACCAAAAACTGATTTGCAAAAAATGATTACAAAGGGCGCGGCCGGCCTATATGTGGGCACGCACGCCTTGCTCCAAAAAAAAATCCAATTTAACAATTTAGCTTTGGTGATTATAGACGAACAGCATCGTTTCGGGGTAGAACAGAGGGCGCGGTTACTGGAAACTTACGGAAAAACGCCGCATTTGCTTTCGTTATCAGCGACGCCAATCCCAAGGTCCCTGCAATTGGCCTTTTACGGCGAATTGGATATTTCCCAAATTAAAGAAAAACCCGCGGACAGGAAATCCATAATTACCCTCCTCACGCCTGCCAATAAACGAACGGATGCTTATTCATTTTTAAAAAAACAGATTTTGCAGGGCAGGCAGGCGTTTGTCATAACTCCCTTAATTGAAGAGAGCGATAAATTGGGCGCTAAATCCGCAAAAAAAGAACTCGAAAGCCTAAAAAAAATTTTCCCGAATTTAGAAATCGGCCTTTTACACGGAAAAATGCCAGGAAAAGAAAAAGAACGGGTAATGAACGATTTTTTGGCCAATAAAATCCAAATTTTGGTTTCCACTTCGGTCGTGGAAGTCGGCGTGGATGTCCCCAATGCGAGCGTTATGGTAATTGAAGGCGCGGAAAGGTTCGGCCTAGCCCAGCTCCACCAATTCCGCGGCCGCGTGGGCCGGGCCGAACACCAGTCCTATTGCATTTTATTTACATCACCCTCCCCTAACCCCTCCCCTCAAGGGAGGGGAATTCAGATTTTTTCCTCCCCCTCGAGGGGGGAAGAGCAAGGAGGGGGTAAAAAAAATGATGCAATAACTCGCCTTGAGCTCTTCACCAAAACCCAAGACGGGTTTGAACTGGCAGAACTCGACCTTAAAATAAGGGGCTTTGGGGATATCTATGGCGCAGAACAGTCTGGTTTTAATTTTAAATATTTTGACGCTAGTTACACATCCCTAATAAAGCCTGCCCGGGAAGAAGCCTATAAATTGCTGGAAAATGACATTAATTTGGACAAGCATCCCCTCTTAAAAGCCAAAATCCAAGATAAAATTATACATTTTGAATAAAGTTTTTTCTCTTGCTTCATAATTCATACTTCATGATTCAGGTTTTTCTATTTGCTTTTTTTCCGAAATTATCCTATAATCCCTCCAATTACAAGGAGGGACTGTGGTTTTTTTAGATCCCTCTATTAGTGCTGTTTTTCCTCCCCCAAAGAGCACATGCTGATGTTCCGCTGGCAATTTTTTTGTCAGCATACCTGGCAAACACGCCAGCACAAGTTCATGCACGAAAGGAAAAAACGATGAAAAACACCGAACTGAGGAAAGGTGATGTAGTAAAAATAAAAAACTCCGTGATCGAATTTGAAATCACTGAGGTGCGCAAGGACGGTGCAGTCAACGGAAAGAGAGGTGATCTACAATGCTGGGGATGGGAACCGTATAAGCTAGAAGTCCTATACAAAACCAGCCAGCAACCAGTCAAGCATTAAGGGTCTTTTGCAAGTTCCGTCCTCCCCACAAAGGAGGATAAAAAGGGTTAGGGGTTTGTAAAAAACCTTTTTGGTCTTCGCTCCTCATGGGCTTTGGTGTGTCTCCTCTTCAAAGTCCAGCGCTAGGGCGAACAGCGAGCCGGGATAACCCTCCGGCTCGCTCTACTCTTATAAACTGCTAATCGCTTCCTCTAAAGTCCTGACTGCCAGGATTTTTATTTTGGCCGAGGGTGCTGGAGGGGTTTTACTTTTCGGACAAATCACTTTTTTAAACCCCAATTTTTCGGCTTCCTTGATTCTTTTTTCCAAATTTGACACAAACCTCACTTCCCCGGAAAGCCCCAGTTCGCCTATTATGACAGTTTCATCTATGATGATGTCTTTGATAGATGACACAATCGCCAAAGCCACAGCCAAGTCCCCGGCCGGCTCGTCAATTTTAATTCCCCCGACCACATTTATAAAAACATCTAAATTAAACAAATTCAGCCCGGCGCGTTTAGATAAAATCGCAATAATTAACTGCAAACGGTTAGCGTCATAACCTGTTGTTGTCCTTTTTGGGTACCCAAAATTTGAGGGCGATGTGAGAGCCTGAATTTCTATCAATAAAGCCCTGCTTCCTTCCATTACGCCGGTAATCGCGTTGCCTGACGCCTTAACCGTATCTTCCCCCAAAAATAATTCCGAAGGGTTTTTTACCTCCAAAAGCCCGGCGCCGGACATTTCAAATACCCCGACTTCGTTCGTAGTGCCGAAACGGTTTTTTACACAGCGCAAAATCCTTAAATTGGCAAACCTTTCCCCTTCCAAATACAGAACCGTATCCACCATATGTTCCAAGGTCTTTGGCCCGGCCAAATACCCTTCTTTTGTCACATGGCCAATTAAAATAAAAGCAATATGGTTTTGTTTGGCAAGGCGCATAATTTGCTGGACCGCGTTTGTAACCTGCGCCACGCCTCCGGCTACACCGCTGGCTTCTTCCGAATACATGGTTTGGATGGAGTCTATAACCACAAGCGCCGGACGGGAAGCCTCAACGCCTGCTAGCACGCTGTTTAAATCCGTTTCCGCTAAAACTTGCAAAGCATGGTCATTTGACACTCTTCCGGCGCGCATTTTGATTTGACTGGCCGATTCTTCCCCGGAAACATACAAAACACCTTGCTTAAGGAGCATGGATATTTGCAAAGCAAGCGTGGATTTGCCAATGCCCGGATCCCCACCCAGTAAAACCAAACTCCCGGGCACTATCCCTCCGCCGATTACTTCATCGAATTCCGCTATGCCTGTTCGGATGCGCCGCTGGGCATCTACGCCAATTTCCGACAAATTAACAGCCGCGCGAAGCGCCCCAAATTTTTGCGTTTTGGATTTTACGGTTTGGGCTTGCTCCAGCGTATTCCACTCCCCGCAATTAGGACACTTGCCCTGCCACTTTGGAGACTCGTGCTGGCAAGCCGTACAGATAAAAATGGTTTGAGATTTAGACATAAACCAAAAAACCCTAAATACTAAACCCTAAATACTAAACAAATTCCAAAATCAAAATTTCAAAATTTTTTCTGGTTTTAAATTTAGAATTTAGTATTTGTGATTTGTTTAGGATTTAGATATTAGATTTTAAAATTTTGCTAAATCAAGGTAGTACAACCCTCCATCCTGCGCGTTTTTGAAAAAAAGTTTGTCTTCGGCTGGGTTTAAGAACAGTTCTCTTCCGTCAATATCCATATTTTCCGGCATGTACTCGGTCTTTTCCATGCTCGAGCTATCTATTTTATAAAAAACATCGGAAGTAAAGGTGCCCTCTAAGTCTGAATAATCCTTAATATATTTACCGTCCTTGGGTGATGCCAAATAAACAGTGCGGCTGTCGGAAGACCAGACTGCCTTACTGGGAACGGCCGAAAGCCCTAAATTCTTAACCTCGCCGGAATACAAATCATAAAACCACAGCCTGAATCCGGCGCCATTCTTGTCCATTTTACCGAAAAGAAATTTTTGGCTATCCGGGCTCCAAAGTATGCCAAAATTAAAACCGTCTTTAACCAAATCTTTCCAAACCTTGCCGTCCGGGGTTGTTTGGACAATTTTATTTACGCTTTCGGTATTTTGGGTTCTGTGTAATATTAAATTCAATCCGTCCGGGGAAAGGCTCAAAACATCATCGGATTCATAAAGCTGGGCGATTGTGGCATAATTCTGGGTATCCGGATCCGCAATGTTTAAAGTGGACTTTAAGTTTCCTGCGCTATCTTGGTCGGTCCAAATATAAATTATTTTGTCCCCGTTAGGCATCCATTCCACGGAAGTCACCTGGGCAGGCAGATCTATATATGACCCGGTTGAAAATTTAAAGTAGCTGTAAGATTTGCCAAGCGAAGTCCCCGAGCCCGAAGGGACGGAAAACTCAACAATAAAATCATCCCCGCTTTTAGGCCATAAAATGCGGCTAATTTGAGCCTTTTTCTGTATTTCCAAATTTCGCGTGCGGGTAAGCGTAATCTGCCCATTTGCAGAGGTTTCAAAATCGGATTTAATCAATTCGCCCAAACTGTTCATATAAGTCACACCATTGCCGTTATAAAAAAGTATGGGGGATACAATCTGTTCCGAAGATGTAAGCTTAACAAACTTCTCCGAGGCCGAACCCGCCGGAGTGGTGGTTGAGTTATTACCGCCCGAATTACCTGAAGCTTCGCTTGGGTTATTATCTGCCGGGTTTTCTTCCGAAACCGAGGTTTTTTCCCCGCCTTCGGATGAATCCCTGGAATAAATTAAAAAACCCAGAGTTCCCACGATAAGTAAAAAAATTGCCGCTAAGATTGCTATTGCCTTCTTGTTCATAAATTAAATAAACAAACTAATCACTTAAAATTATATTATCAACTAGCCAAGACTGGTTGTACGGTACAAGCCTCAAGGTCGCCCGAGCTTCATATTCTTTTGGTTTGACTGCGTCATCGGACCTGGGGGTGGTTCCCTCGGGAATAATCACCTGATCTTTTACCCAAAACTTTATTTTCGTTTCTATTTGCTTAGGCGGAAATAACAGGCTCTTTACCTCAATTCCCGAATTGCTTACTTCCACTATGCGCCGAAATCCTACAGGGGTATTTTCCAGTAGTTGTTCTATCCTATCCAAAGTTTGTTTTTGGGCTTTTTGTGTCTGATAATCCCCAAGTGAGCTTAAATTTGAATAATCCCCATACGCGTAAGAATTATACAATAAAATAAAATTTTTGACAAATTCCCTGACCGATTGCTTCTGCGCTTCGGTAAGGGCATCCACGACCGAGGGCGGAGGAGTAGCGACTGGAGTATCTAAGTTTTTAACATCCCCAAACAGCGCAAAAACCACTGCCAATAGAGCCATAATGACGATGATTATTCCTGCGATTTTTAATTTAATCGGCATTTCGGGTTTTTGTTTTATAATTTTGTCAATTTTTCCCGCCTGCCTAAGCCTTCTAACTTAGTTTTTGTGATAGGCATAATTGGAATAATAAAAGATAATATTCAAGTTATTATTGGACGGCATTGGCGGGCAGGTAAATTTTGTGGTTCGACTTGACTCACCACCTAGCCACCGTGAGCTTGTCGAATCGGTCATTTTTGTCAATTTTCTTATCTTTGTTGGACGCATAAATTATACAAAGCCATCCTCTGCTCGACAAAGACTTGCGTATAATTACTTTGCCCTACATACGCCGCGAAAGCCGCCGATACATCTCCGTTCGATTTCTGAAGATTGTCGCTAAAAACTTTAGAGGTTATGTCTAAGGCGGTCAATGGGTTCAATAAGTCGGTCGGGGTATAACACGCCCCGGCTATGAACCGGCTGGGAGTAGAGGGGTCGCACCACTTTTTATAATTTTCCGTGCTTCCTTCGGGGTAAATCGCGACCTGGGTTAGGCCAATGTCATACCCGCAAGCTTGCCAATTTAGATTATATAAAGGCGAACTTTGCGCCTGGAAAGGGGTGCATAACTGGGGCCGCCCGCCCAAAGCGCAATGGCACCCGACCGCGTTTTCCCGCCCGCTGGACTCGGCCTGGATCACAACCCTAAGCACGCAGGCGTCAACATTATATTTTTGCGCCGCGGTGTTTATGGCTTCTGTCCATTTCTGCGTGCCTAACAGACTGCCGGGGACATTATAGCTGCCCTGAAACTCGCCTGTGCCGGTCGAAATATAACTAAGTCCCTTGCCTACAAAACTTTGCTCTATAGATTTGCAATAAGGCTCAAGTCCGACAGATTCCCTGGCTAAATAGGTAATTTTACTGTTGCAAATCCCCCAAATAATTGAAGCAATGAGTGTTAAAATTAAAAACGCCAGCATAACAGCCACAAGATTCATGGCAATAATATTCAATTTTACCTTGCGGCTTAACTCAATTTGGATGTTCTGATCTTTAAATTTGCTTAAAAGCTTGCTTTGCCGCTGGATGTGGTTTAACGCCCAACCCTTAAAAAGCCAGACCAAGTCGCCGACTATTGCGCCCAAAAATACGGACAAACCAAAAGTCGGAATTGCTACGCCCCAAACCCAAACCACGCCAGTTAACAAAACTTTGTCCAAAGCCTGATTGGCTGCAAAAGCCTCTTCTGTTTCAGCTAAGCTGGCTGCCGCTTGAGCGCCTTGCCTTGGCCGGGGGCTTGGGGTTAATTGAGCAGGATCCTCTGTTTTAGGCTCAGAATCCCGCCCATCTTGAAAATCCTGCCCTTCCTGTTCCGCAGGCTTTTTACCATACTCCTTGTCCCCTAAACCCAGAGGCGCCCCGGGCGCCAAAGGCATACCCTCGCCTTTAGGAAGAATACTATCCGGTGCTTGTGCCTCGGCGCCTGGCAATTCAGTTTGGGGAGCCCCGGGCAAATCTTTAGGAACAGACGGCGGCTTTGGAGCTTCTTTTCCAAAACCTTCCCCGCTTTCCCTGTCCGGGGGCCTCGATGTTTCCTGACCTCCGGAAATTTTAGGCCGGGCTATTGGCGCGCCAGCGCCTAAAGGCTTAGAGCCCTTGCCCAGAGCCTCACCAATCGCCCTGTCCCTGCCTTTCATAGCAGCTAATTCTTTTTGGTATTCTCCTTTCCCCGGCAGTTTAGGCTCCACTAAAGGGGCGCTAGATTGCGCTTCTAAATTTTTGCCCTTTATTCCTTCAGCTTCTGCTGTTTTTCCTTTTGCCTCTCCGGGCGCCAAAACGCCTTTTTTTGCAGATTCATCTTCAGGTTTCGGCTCCTCGGGTTTCTTACCCTGCGCCAAAGGCTTAATCCCCTTATCAGGGGACAGACCTTGGGCAAAGTCGGGAGCTTGAGCTTTTTTTGCCTGGGAATCATCCTGCGACAGTTTTTGGGCTGTTTCTAATTGTTCCGAAGTCGTCTGGGTTTGTCCCTGAATGTCTAAACCTGTTTTGTCATCTTGACTCAAAGCTGATGCTTGGCCTTGCGGTGCGCTTGCTTGCGCCCTAAGCCCTACTTCTTGGGTAAGACCACCACCTAAATTTAAGCCCGATGAAGCAGTACCGCCTACGGCGCTGAAAGCTCCCCCCATTTGCGCGGTCCCGCCCAAATTTGCCGGGCCGGATGAGACTACAGTTGCTCCAGGCGCCTGTTTTATTTTCTCCTCTATCCCTGCCTCTTTTTCAATAACCCCCTCTTCTGCCCGCGCAGATATTGCTGTTTTTATATCAGCCTTTACCCCGGCTGTTCCGCTAGTTCTGCCCCGGGCTTCAATTCCGCCGCCCACGGTACCGCCTGCCGATACCTGCGCATTTGCCTGTTCTGTAGCGCCCTGGCTAATGACACGGCCGGCACCCTCTTGGGCAGTGTCTGAAATTTCTGAAACTTGCGGCTGCAGACCTAATTTTCCTTCTCCTAATACTGTCTGTTCGATTCCAATATCTTCCGACTCAACGTCTGCATCCATATCAATTTCCTGCGAGGCTGAAACACTTTGGCTTACTCGGGCAACTGCCGGTGAAACTTCTTGGGATAATTCACCCGCCTGAATAGCGCCTGGGGCTTTGCCGGCTTCTGGGCCTGCCGCAATGCCCCGCATGAATCCTCCGCCAGCGCCTTGAATAATCTGCCCGGCTGAATCGGTAAAAATTTTAGCTAAATTAACTCCGCCCTCCCCCCCTCCCGCGCCTCCTTGTTTTGAGCTTTGTCCGGTTTGGCCGCC
>JBBTRN010000007.1:0-2259 GCA_038065175.1 Patescibacteria group bacterium
CTGCTATAATAGGGGGTAGGAGTATAGAGTATTAACAAAATAACCTATTTATGCACCAATTAGACCAAAAACTCAAAATTAAATCTCTTCATAGGGCAAAAATACTAAAGGGGCAGATGGAGGGTTTAATTAAGGCTATAGACAAAGAGGAATACTGCCCTCTAATCTTGCGCCAGTCCCTATCTATTCAAAGGTCGCTTAGGAGCCTTGACCAGCTTTTGCTGGAAAATCACATTAAGACCCATGTCAAACACCAAATGCAAACTTCCGGACAAAACGATAAAGCGGTCAAGGAACTGATAGAAATTTACCATTTAGCCAACAGGTAAGCCCAGCCCCAATTTTAATCGGAGACTCTCCGGCAAAGTAAATTTATGTACTTTTCAAAAACTGAAAATGACACATCAAATATTAAAATTAGAGCTGGGTAAAGGGGGTGAATTCTATGATGGGCAATTATTATTTTGGACATATGCTAGGATGGGGTATTTTTGGCGATATCCTTATGATGCTAATTTGGACAGGGATAATTTTCTTTGTAATCTGGATAACCATTGAGGCAACCGGCAAACTTACTACGCATCCTAGCACTTCGGCATTGGAGGTTCTTAAGAAGCGCTACGCCAAAGGTGAAATAAGCAAGGAGGAATTTGAAACAAAAAAGAAAGACTTAATAAACTAAGGACAAAAATATGAAATTATCAAAATTAATGCACGTTGCCAGCGTTATTGTAGGATTCGTTGGAGTCATTGCCTTTGCAAGCGCGACCCTTGGCGGAGCAGATAATTCCGTATTCGGGATTACTAAATTAGACGCGCTTGCGTGTGCCGCCATTCTTATTCTTATAGCAGTTTGGCTTCAGCTTGCAACGATTCACCACATGATGCTTGAGAAACGCGGAGAAATTATTTAATCAACTAACTGCCAATATATGGACCCCGTTAGAATTTTGACCTTTGTGTAAAGTACAAAATTCTATTAGGGACATATGTGTCTTAAGGAGAAAAATAATATGAACAATTCTGACGGGGTGGAAAAACTTTCTTTTAAATCTTACGTTTCCAAGTGTGTGCTGGGATCAGAAATAGTTTACGTGCTTTGCCTTGTCGGTGGATTTTTGCCTTTTCGAAGCCAGAGAGGGGTGGAATTGCACCATCAGTTATTTGAAACCTTGCCTGGATTTACATGGATAAGTTTTGGAAGCTTTATCTGGGGAGCAATTTTAATCGCCATTATAGCTTGGGTCTTTGGGGCTTACATGGTCTGGATGCACAATTCAAGTTTAGTGAATAAAAATTAATCATCTAAATTTATGCACAATCACAATAACAACAATTCCAATATGATGTGGTGGATGATGATAGGTTGCATGTTGCCAGTTATCCTTTTATTGTTTGCCGGCCGGGGCGGCGACAGTTCCTGGTTTAAGTGGGCTATATTAGGAGCAGCCGGGCTTATGGTGGTCTTCCACCTTTTTGGTATGCGGCATGGTAAAAAGAACGAAGAATCGGAACCAAAGCCAGCCGAAGACACCCCTCATGACCACAATCACTAATTCGATGATGAGCTTCTTGTCCGCCAAAGGCGGATCCCCGCCAGAGGCGGGCAGGCGTCCTGGCGGAAAAAAACCAATATTTTGGGGAATGTTTGCGACAGTTTTGCTGATCTTGGTTTACTTTATTGCGGTTGGTTTAATTACCGAACCCAGCTTTGCCAAAGAGCAGTTTATAAAATACTGGTATTTTCTTATTAGCCTTGCGGTGGGGTTTGGCCTGCAAATTGGCATGTATGTTTATTTGAAAACCGCCATCCAGAATCACAACATGGCACATACAAAACAGGCAGTGGCAGTCACCGGCACCACTTCCACCTTGACCATGATTTCCTGCTGCGCGCACTACCTTGCTAATATTGTTCCCATTTTAGGCATTGCCGGTTTTCTGACCGTAATAGCCCAATATCAGGTGCAATTTTTCTGGGCAGGATTAGCTTTTAACCTTTTTGGAATAATTTATGTCGGCAGGCAGATAATTAAATTCTCCGCCAGAGGCGGATCCGCCTCTGGCGGAAGGCCGATACAACAGGTATTCACCCCGTTAGATAAATATTAACGCATCATTTTTTAGTTGGGGTTTAATCACAAAACTATGCTTGACTCGCTTAATCAAAACAGAATATCTAACGGGGTAAAAAACAACAAAATTTTAATTATCATAGTATTTTTCATTGCCATTTTGGCCTTGCTATTTTTATTGTCA
>JBBTRN010000008.1:0-21565 GCA_038065175.1 Patescibacteria group bacterium
TTTGAAACCGACACCAATGTAATTGGCATGGCCGCGACCAACAGGCCGGAGGTTTTAGACCCCGCGCTCTTGAGACCCGGGCGTTTTGACCGCCAAGTGGTTTTGGATTTGCCGGACATTAAAGACAGGGAAGCCATATTGCAAATCCACGCGAAAAATAAGCCTTTGGCCAAAGATGTGGTTTTGCGGAAAATCGCGGAGCGCACCCCGGGGTTTAGCGGCGCGGATTTGGCTAATTTACTAAATGAAGCGGCGATCCTAACCGCCCGGCTGGACAAAAAGGAAGTCGGGCAATTGGAATTAAAAGAAGCCGTGGAGAAAGTCATGCTGGGTCCGCAAAGGAAAAGCCACATTTTATCTGAAAAGGAAAAAGAAGTCACCGCTTTCCACGAGGGTGGGCATGCTTTGGTTGGCTCTGTATTGCCTTTTTCCGACCCTGTGCACAAAGTTTCCATAATCTCCCGCGGCCGGGCTGCCGGCTATACAATGAAATTGCCCTTAGAGGATAAACATATGCATACCCTCTCGAGCTTTTTAGACGAAATCGCGGCGCTTTTGGGAGGTTTTGCCGCAGAAAAATTGGTGTTTAAGGAATTAACCACAGGCGCTTCCAACGATTTGAAAGTTGCCACGAATATGGCAAGGAAACTGGTTATGAGCTATGGCATGAGCGAAGAATTAGGACCCATTTCGTTGGGCGATACCCAGGAAATGATTTTTTTGGGCCGCGAGATCCATGAGTCAAAAAATTATAGTGAAGAAGTGGCAAGAAAAATTGACAGCGAAGTAAGCCGGATTATGAATCAAGGGTTAAAAACCGCAATAGAGACATTAAAAAAATACCGTAGTTATTTGGATATAATAGCCAAAAAATTAATCGAGCAGGAGACTTTGGAGCAGGAAGAGTTTAACGAGATTGTAAAAGATATAATTCCTGCGGGCAAAAACAAAGAGCCGGAATTCATCAATTTAGAAGCCGCGCCTTTGGCCGCGTAAATGTACTATAAAAAACCCGCTACTGTGTTATCTAAGTTTGATAAACCTGGCGGATTTAGTATAATTATTTAGAATTAAGGGCGCGTAGCTCATTTGGTTAGAGCGTCTCGTTGACGTCGAGAAGGTGCTCAGTTCGAATCTGAGCGCGCCCACCACAGTAAATTTAAAATTAAAAGCGCAAAGCGAAAAACTACATCTCAAAATTTAAAATTATTTAAAGGAGTTTTGAGTTTCAAGCTGTAGTTTTACATTTTTCGTTTTACGTTTTAGGCTTCGAATGCCCAGCATCAACCAAGAAGAATTAGAAGCGATTCTTCAAACCAAAATTAATAACCCTGACCATTACCTTTCGGCTTTTACTCACAGGTCGTATTTAAACGAAAATCGGGGGTTTCATTTGCCCCATAATGAGCGCCTGGAATTTTTAGGCGACGCGGTTTTGGAATTGTGCGCCACGGAATATTTATACAAAAATTACTCCCACCCCGAAGGCGAGCTGACTAATTTCCGTTCGGCTTTGGTAAATTACAAAATGCTGTCTTCTATTGCCAGCCGTTTGGGGTTTGAAAAATTTTTGCTTATGAGCCGAGGTGAAGCCAAAGACACCGGCCGGGCCAGGCAGGTCATTTTGGCTAACTGTATAGAAGCGGTTATTGGCGCAATGTATTTAGACAGCGGCTATCAGGCTTGTACTAATTTTATAGCCCGGGAAATTTTAAAAGAGCTTGATAATATTATAGAAGACGGCAAATATCTGGATCCAAAATCACGGCTTCAGGAGATGGTTCAGGAAAAGTCCGGCATTACCCCCCATTATGGGGTCATGAGTGAAACCGGTCCCGACCATAATAAATCTTTCGTGGTCGCGGCATTTGTGGGCAACGAGGAAGTCGGCAGGGGCACTGGCCCTAGTAAACAGGAAGGGGAAGTGGCGGCCGCGGAGGATACATTAAAGAAAGGCAATTTTTAATGCCGAATTACTAATTTCTAATCAACTCCCAAATTTTTAATTTTGAAATTGGGCATTAGGCATTGATTAGGAATTAGATATTAGTAATTAGAAATTTGCAGTTTTTAATATATTAACAAGCAACAAAGAAATCAAAATTTTGAAATAAAATGTATCTTAAGAGACTTGATATTCACGGGTTTAAAAGTTTTGCGCAAAAGACCACTCTTGAATTTGGCCCTGGGATGACTGCGGTCGTGGGACCGAACGGTTCGGGTAAAAGTAATGTGGCGGATAGTTTGCGCTGGGTATTGGGCGAGCAGTCGGCAAAAATTATTCGCGGCAAAAAAGCGGATGATGTAATTTTTGCCGGGAGCGACAAAAAAGCACGTTTGGGCTTGGCGGAAGTTTTCGCCACTTTTGACAATGTTGACCGCCGCATCCCCTTAGACGCGGCTGAAGTTTCCATAGGCAGGCGGATAGACCGAGCCGGCAATAGCGAATATTTGCTTAACGGCGCGCAAGTCCGCTTGCTTGACATTATTGATCTTGTTTTAAAATCTAATATAGGCACTTCGCGTTATACGGTTATTGGCCAGGGCGCTATTGACCAAATGATTTTAGCCGGTTCGGTAGAAGTAAAAAATATATTAGATGAAGCCAGCGGCGTAAAAACTTACTATATTCGCCGTGAAAAAACCTTAAGGCGGCTGGAAGCGACCGCGCAGAATTTAATGCGCGCCGAAGATTTAATCGCCGAAATCGCGCCTCGTTTGAGAAGTTTAAGGCGGCAGGCAAAAAGATTGGAAGAAAGGGCAGTTGTCGAACAGGAATTGAAAATATACCAGAGGGAGTATTTCGGCAAGGTTTATTGGAGCTTAAAAGAGGTTATAGATAAATTTGTAAATGAACTTGCCATTTATGAAGGAAGGAAAAACAAAATAGAGGGAGACCTAAAGTCCCTGCAAATAAAGGCTGAAAAGGAAGAAACCGGCAAAAACGGCATTTTTGGGCAGTTTAAGGAAATCCAGGCAGAATTAGGCAAGCTCCAGGACAAAAAAAATAAACTCTTGGAAGATTTGAGCATGGTGAGGGGTAAAATGCAAAGCCAAAAAGTTGCCGGGGTAATTGACATGAAAACTTTACAGGTGGAAATGCACCAGCTTAAGTCAAAAGAAGGGGAGCTGTCGGGGAAAATTACCGAAGTTGAAAAGCAGGAACAGCAAAATACGACTGACTTAACTAAAATCGCGGGGCATCTGGAAGCGCTTAATAAAAAATTAGAAAAGTTGTACGAATTTTTGCAAAACCCGAACACCGTGGATTGGGAAGGCTTTAACCGCGAGTTAGTAATTTTAGAGGGTTTAGTAGAAGCCTTTTACGAAAAAATTAACAGCGGTAAGCCCTGGGAAGAGGTTAGGTTGTCCATAGAGTCCTTTAAAGGCAATTTTGTTAAATTTAAAGAATTTGTAGGCAAGTCTTTCAGGGATCCCCAGGCGGCTGCCAATTTGCAGGGCGAACTGAAAAAAGTTTTGCGGGAAAAAGAAGTATTAAGTTCTAAAGTCCAGGAATTGGAACTGGATTTGTCTAAGAATAAAATTACTTTGGAATTTTTGCTTAAAGAGAAGCAAAAATTATCGCAGGAAAAATTGCATTTGGATTTGGAATTAAAGAAATCGGGCAGCGCTAATCTTGACGAGTTCGTTAAAAGTTTAATCT
This sequence comes from Patescibacteria group bacterium, assembly GCA_038065175.1. Lineage (GTDB taxonomy): Bacteria > Patescibacteriota > Doudnabacteria > UBA920 > UBA920 > JBBTRN01. The sequence goes on from JBBTRN010000008.1 coordinate 3,665, forward strand.
CAGACGAAGACCAAATTAAAAAAGAAGTTGAAGGCTTGTCCGGGGAAATTGCAAAATTGGAGGAATTATTTAAAAAACAGCAAATTGAGCAGGAAGCCAAACAGTCATTTTTGCACGAACTGGAGTCGCAATTGCGCAAAAAACATGATGAGCTTTCTAGGGTAAAAGATGAAATTTCAAAAATCCAAATTGAAAAGGCAAAGGTTGACACCCAAAACCAGGTTCTATTTGAGGAGATTGAAAGGATTTTGGGCGAGGCTGATAGAGCGGTTATCCGGGAGAAAAAGACGGAAGGCGGGACGCCGGATTTGGAGAGTAAAATAATGAAGCTGCGCCAGCAGCTGGACGCAATTGGAGGCATGGATGAGTTGACCCTAAAAGAATACCAGGAGACCGAAAAACGTTACCAGACTTTGGGCGGGCAAATCGCTGACTTAAAAAAAAGTATGCTTGATTTACGGGGCATAATGGATGAGTTAGACGCACAAATTAAAGTAAAATTCAACCAGGCATTCCATAAGATTAACGAAAAGTTTGAACATTATTTCCGAATACTATTTAACGGCGGCAGGGCGTATTTGGGGCTGATTAAAGCTGATGAGCGGCTCTCCGCCGACGCTAAAGCTATGGCGGACGGATCGGAGGATGCTATAAAAGATAAATCAAATATCCTCCGACCGGAGGAGAAAATAGTTCAAAAGTACGAGAAGGGCGGTTCAAACATTATCGGCGTAGACATAAAAGCCACTCCGCCAGGGAAAAAGCTAACTCATATCCAGGCTCTTTCTGGTGGTGAAAGATCGCTTACATCTATTGCTCTTTTATGCGCATTACTCACTTGCTTCCCATCTCCTTTTGTCGTGCTAGATGAAGTTGACGCGGCTTTAGACGATGCTAACACCATTCGTTTTGCCCAAATTTTAGTTAGCCTTTCCAAAACTACCCAATTTGTGACCATTACCCATAACCGCGAAACCATGGCGCACGCGAATATCCTTTACGGCGTGACCATGGGAGACGATGGGGTGAGCAAACTACTTAGCGTAAAGCTAGAACAAGCGAAAGTTTACGCTAAGTAAATGTCAAATATCAAATTACAAATTCCAAATGAATGACAAATGTTTTAATTTTAAAATTGGAAATTAGGATTTTATTTGACATTTGAAATTTGGAATTTGAAATTGTATCGACATGATTGAACATATCATTTATATCCTCACCAACTTCATAGTAGATATCATCTCAACCCTCGGTTACCCCGGGGTCGCGTTATTGATGGCTATAGAAAGCGCGTGTATTCCTTTACCCAGCGAAATTATTGCGCCATTTGCCGGCTATTTGGTTTTTCTTGACCGCTTCACGCTTTGGGGTGTGGCGTTGGCAGGCGGCGTTGGAAGTATGCTAGGCAGTTTCGTAACTTATGAAATCGGCAAATTCGGCGGCCGGCCAATTATAGAAAAGTATGGGAAATACATTTTGATATCCAGGCGCGATTTGGAAATGGCTGATAGGTTTTTTGCCAAATACGGCAACCTTTCCACCTTCATTGGCCGTTTGCTCCCTGTTGTGCGTACTTTTATATCCCTGCCCGCGGGCATTGCCCGCGTACCCCGCGTGCCGTTTTTAATTTATTCTTTTGTGGGTTCGGTAATTTGGACTTATATTCTAGCCTACTTCGGCATGAAGCTGGGGGAGAACTGGAATACCCTCCGCGATAAATTGCATGGGTTTGATGTGGCGATTATTATTTTAATTTTGCTTGGGGGCGTGTGGTGGGTGTGGAGGCATGTTAAATATGCGAGACAAGAAGCGAGTAGTTAGTAGTGGGTAGTAAGTAGCCAGAAAAATAAAAAGACCAGTGCTGTTTGCACTGGCCTACGAGCGGCGCGTCCCGATTAGCGCGCCGTGGTTTTCACTTAGTCTAGGATCAGAGGCAAAATTTAAAGTCCCATTCCCCCGCCCTTCCCGTTACTTCGGGGGGTTTATTAGCCCCTGGCCACTCACTGAGACAGGCATGGCCCGTGAGTTGTACTGATCTTACCCCTTCGTGGAGCGTTAGGGTAAAATAGAAAACTTGTGACATGGAGTTCATGTCCGTACCCCAATCGCCAGCCCGTAGTTCACTCGTTGACCCTGCTTGAGGACAGTTGTATTGCTCTTTAGCCAGGCTGGTGATGTTCATCATCATCAGGCTTTTCAAAGTCTCTTGATCCATTTTTCCCTTCTTTCGTTGCCTAGTTGGCTTGTACGGAAAAGCCTAGCAAATTAAAAGGAGAGAGTCAATGTTTGCATTTTTTTGTTATTTAAAATCCATAAGTTTGCATTTTTTTGTCATTGCGAGTGCATCCGAAGCAATCTATTCTAGTTTAGGCTTAGATTGCTTCGTCGTCGGCTGCACTCCTCCTCGCAATGACAGCGAGTTGCTTGCTGGTTGACGGGGAAGATGGATGATGGTATTATATCTGAGCATTTATTAATTGATTGCTGGTAAGTATCTGCGACATCAGTGCTTATCTGTGTATCTGTGGACTATGTTAACAATAAGACTACAACGAACCGGCAAAAGGAATCAGGCGGATTTTAGGATTGTTTTGGCGGAAAAAGAAGCGCCGGTAAAAAAGAAGCATTTGGAAGTTTTGGGAAGCTTTAATCCAAGAAGCAAAGCTTTTAAGGTTAATGACGAAAGGGTAAAATATTGGATTTCCCAAAGAGTGGAAATCAGCCCCACGGTGCATAATCTTTTTGTAACCAAAGGTTTGGTGGAAGGCGCGAAAGTTAAAGCTTTTAATACACCGAAGAAAGCCCCGGAAGCCGCAGCTCCAGTTGCCGCACCAGCATCAGCAACCGAAATTTTAGCATCACCCCAAGCTTCTGCAGAACCGGTAGTCGAGCAAGTTGTGGCATCCACCTCCGCTGAAGCTACGGCGGACAAGTCAGGTGGATCAGAAAAATCAGAAAAATCGGATCAGACAACAGAGGCATCAAAAACAGAATAGTCTGATTAGTCTGATGTTCCGATTCATCCGGACAATTGACATCAATTATAAATTGGTTATAATAACCCCAAGATAGCAAAGAAGCTAATGGTCCGCCTTCGTCCGTCCCGCCTAAGGCGGACGGACTACGGCGGATGACCCCTATAGAATTTTTATAGAGGTTGGTCAAAAGGTCGAAGCAGAAAAATCAGCTATCAGAAATATCAGAATATATGGAACAAGACCAACAGTTTGTGGAATATGTCGTCAAAGCTTTGGTTGACCATCCCGAAGATGTGAAAACCGAAAGAACGGTCGACGAAATGGGTGTGCTTATTACCCTCCATTTAAACCAGTTAGATATGGGGCAGGTAATTGGCCGCATGGGCCAAACTGCCAAAGCTATACGCACCCTTTTAAGGGTCGTTGGCGCCAAGCATAAAGCCCGCGTGAACTTAAAGATTTACGAACCGGAAGGTTCTTTCCGCGGCCCGCGCAGAGAGTATGCTCCTAGAACGGGCGACAGTGGCTCAAGACCGCCAATGGCCGTTCCGGCTGACAGCGGCGCAGATGTGATAGACGACTTTAAGCTGTAGATCACAGATTTTTTAAGTCACACAGATTACGCAGATAAGAAATAACCCCGAATATTGCTGTAAGGCACTTCGGGGTTATTTTATGATAAGATGACCGTAGGTCACCCCGAGCGAAGCCGAGGAGTCTATAAAAAGATGACCAAAAAATTATCAATTAAAATAATTACTTTATTCCCAAAATTTATTGAAGATTTTGTGGAGAATTTTGGCATTGTCAGAAAAGCCGTGAAGAATAAATTGTTGGATATTCAGTCTGTAAATTTGCGCAAGTTTGGACTCGACAGGCGCGGCACAGTAGACGATAGGCCGTATGGGGGAGGGGTGGGGATGGTACTCCGGCCTGATGTATTACTTAGAGCAATACAGTCAGTCCGAAAATTTCAAATTTCAAATTTCAAATTTCAAATAAAATCCAAAATGAAAAATTCAAAATCCAGGGTCATATTACTTACACCTCAAGGACAGAGCTTTCATCAGAGTGATGCAAAGCGCTTGGCTAAATACGATGAACTGATACTAATCTGTGGTAGGTATGAAGGGTTCGACGAACGCATAAGGCAGTTTGTAGACGAAGAAATTAGCGTGGGTGATTATGTGCTTATGGGTGGGGAATTACCCGCGCTAATAATTAGCGAAGCAGTGATGCGCCTGCGTCCCGGTATTCTAGGCAAAGATGAATCGAGCGTAGGTGAATCCTTTTCCGAATCTATGCTTGAATATCCGCAGTACACAAAGCCAGTTGAGTTAAAAGTAAAAAGTAAAAAGTTAAAAGTGCCGAAAGTTTTGCTTACCGGGCATCATAAAAACATCAAAGAGTGGCGAAGCAAAGAAGCAGTGAAGAGAACGAAAAAAAGGCGTCCTGATTTATTAAATTAAAATAAGTCCCATTTTTGACGGCCGTCAAAAATGGGACTGTCGGACTATGAAGAATTTTATAGTTGAAAATTTAAAAATTAGGCTCGATAAGTATCTTGCGGAACAACTTAAAGAGATATCGAGATCGCAAATCCAGCGTGAGATAGAAGCTGGGCTAGTTTTGGTTAATGGGAAAAAAGTTTTAGAAGCTAAGTTTGTCGTTCGCCAGAATGACAAGGTCGTTTATCATCAGCAAAAAAAGATGAACACGAAAAATGCGGCCGCACAAATCGTGCTCAAGGTGCTGTACGACAACCACGGATTGCTTATCATCGACAAGCCGGCGGGGATGGTGGTGCATCCGGGTGCAGGATTTAAAGGAGAAACGCTGGCTAGCTCTTTGCTTTATCAATTCAAGGACATTAAGTTAGTAGGCGAAGAAGGTCGGCCGGGAATTGTTCACCGCTTGGACAAAGATACTAGCGGTGTAATTTTAGTAGCCAAGACCCAGGAAATGTATGAATATTTGAAAGATGCTTTTTTGAATCGGCGCATTAAAAAGGAATATATTGCTTTAGTGCAAGGCCGCGTGGAAAAGCCCTATGGGTTTATAGAAACGCCGATTGGGAAATCAAAGTTGGATTTTAGGAAGTATGATACGAAGAATATTTTAGAACCTAAATCATCGTTGACTGAATATAAAGTTTTGGAGTATTTACACCCTCATCCGTCCGATGAAAACAACCTCTCCCCATCCCTCTCCAGACTTAGAGAGGGAGCCTTTAAGGTTGACGGCTATAGCCTTCTTCTGGTAAAATTGCACACAGGCAGAACCCATCAGATCCGGGTTCATTTTAAATCTATTGGCCATCCGCTTGTCGGAGACTCTTTATACGGGGGCAAGCTTTCAAAACTTGATGGTTTAGATCGTCAATTCCTCCACGCTAAAAGAATTGAAGTCCAATTGCCGGACGGCACGTGGATTGAGGCAGAAACAGAGTTTCCGGAAGATTTAAAATCAATTTTGTTCAAGCTTAATTCTAAAATAGTCAATCAACTTTAAATTAATTTTGTAGCATGTATCAAGTAGCAGGTAGCAAGGGCAAAAATCCGAATGCTTAATACTTGATGCTTACTACTTGCTACTAATTTTATGCCATATATTAAACACCTTTCCGATTCACAACTAAAAACTTTGCCAGAGTTTAAGCCCGGCTTTACGGTTAAAGTGCACCAGCGCATTAAAGAAGGCGGTAAGGAACGCGTGCAGGTTTTTGAAGGTTTGGTAATAGCGAGAAAAGGCGGTACTGGCGTGAACGCTACTTTTATGGTTCGAAAAATTTCCCACGGCGTGGGTGTGGAAAGGATTTTTCCGCTTCATTCCCCTAACATTGTAAAGATGGAAATTGTAAAGTCCCCGCAAGTAAGGAAGGCCAAATTGTATTATGTGCGGGAGAGAAAAGATAATTTACCGAGGACAAAAAAGACAAAAGCTGCGAAGAAATAAAAAAGTCAGCCATGAGAATCAAATATAGCCCTCATGCCAGGAAAAGGCTTAGGGAAAGAAAGATTAATCAAGACGAAGTTTTGATAGTTTTGCATCATCCTGGGAATAAGATTTATGCTAGTAGAAACAGAAGTAGAAACAGAATTATTGCCAATAAAAAATTTAATAGTTATACTTTGGAAGTAGTTTATGTTATTGAAAATGAGCAGACTATAATTATAACGCTTTATTACTTATGAAATCGCCGTTGCAGAAAATAGAATACGACAAAACCGTAGACGCATTATATGTAAGAGCTTCTAAAGGTTCTGTATATAAAACTTACAAGTTAAATTCGCGTGTGCTTTTCGATGTGGATAAAAAAGGCAAGCTTATTGGCATAGAAGTTTTAGATGCTTCTTTACCGCTGTCCTTGCCCATATTAAAATCCTCTAGAATTCGATCAAGATTACCAGCATAAAAGTATAAATTAAACTCCCTCACTTTGAGGGAGTTTTTTTGATCCCACTAAAACTTGACAGTAGCAGAGAGAGAGTATCTTAAATGTAAGATTTAAGAATTAAGGATTTTAGATTTTGAAAGGAAAAATTTATGCCATCTAAACATGAGAAACCTTCAGTGGAAGATACAGATAAAGGAAAGGAAGATATTTCCCGTAGAAGTTTTTTTAAGAAAAATGTCCTTGAGACAGGGGCTGCTTTAGGCGGTGTATTGGGAACCGGGTATCTGATGAGCAAGGATGATGCTTATGATGCTACTCACTCTGTAGACACAAGAATAGAAAATATCGCAGGGAGTTTAAAATCATTGGTTGATGACCCGGAATCAGGATATTTTAATCAATTAGTCGCTAAGTTGGGCCCCGAAGCGACAAAAAAGTTGATCTTGGCTCTCCAAAATTCTCAAGTCAAGCAAGAAACCAAATAGTACTTGGGGGTTTTTTTATATTAACTTCAATACTTTCCACCAGTTTTCTATATATTCCGGGCGTTTGTTTTGGTATTTTAAGTAGTAAGCATGCTCCCAGATGTCCAGGCCGATGATTGGCTCATCGCCTTTCATTAGGGGCGAGTCTTGGTTTGGGGTGCTATGAATTTGCAGTTTGCCATCACCGTCCCGAACCAGCCAAGCCCAGCCGCTGCCGAAAACTTTGGTCGCGGCATCGGCGAACTGTTTTTTAAATTCGTCCATTGAACCGAAAGTTTCTTTAATATCCGTAACTAATTTTTCATCAATTTTATTAGTTGGATCCATTAACTTCCAAAACAAAGAATGGTTGGCGTGCCCGCCCCCGTGGTTTTTAATAAGAGTTTTGTCGGCGTCGGGAATTTTTAAAGCATTAAAGCCGCGTAATAAATCTTCCAAAGGCTTTTCTGCCAAGTCCGGGTATTTTTCCAAGACGCCGTTTAACTTATCTATATAAGCCTGGTGGTGCTTTGTAAGGTGGATTTCCATTGTCTTGGCGTCAATATAGGGCTCGAGCGCATCGTAGGCGTAATTTAATTGAGGTAAAGTATGTTTCATAGTATAGATTTAAGATTAAAGATACAAGATTTAAGAGTAGTATATCACTTTTGACAAGTGGCGTAAACTGTGGTAACATCATTTTATTAGAAAATATTGATAATCCATCAAAAGTAAGTGTGGCTGAAGGTAATATGCAAATTGTATCGGTTTTCCCTTTAATTTTTCTTAACTCGTTATCGTTTTTGGATAATCAGTCAAGAATAGTTAGTAAGATAAAGGGCTAATCCGCCGACTGGCGGATAGCCATTTTTTGTGTAGCTATTTTCACCCTTACTTTTCTGAAAAGTTAGGAATTTTATGATTTTAATTTATATTTTAGCGGGTCTTGTAATAGGCGCGGTGCTTGGCTATGTCTATCGGCAGCAAATAGCCGGGAAAAAAGTCGGCACAGCTGAAGCCCGGGCTGAAAAATTAATAGAGGAAGCGAAGAATAAAGAGAAAGAATTGCTTTTGGAAGCCAAAGGCAAGGCTTTGGAAATTATTGAGCAGGCAAAAAAGCAGGAGCAGGAGTTCAGAAGCCAGATGATAAGGTTCGAAGAAAGAGTGGACAGGAAAGAAAAAGAGTTAGATGTTAAATCGTCCCAGCTCGACAGGCAAAAGGCGGATTTAGACGGCAAGCTGGAAGAAGTAAAAAATTTACAGGAAGAAATTAAGGCGTTAAAAGCCAAGCAGTTGGAGAATTTGGAAAAAATCGCCGGAATGACCAGGGAGCAGGCCGGAAAAGTTTTGCTGGAAAATGCGGAGAAATTAGTTAAGGAAGAAATGGTTGAATTGCAGAAAAAATTGGTGAATCAGGCTTACGAAAGCGCAGACAAAGAAGCGCGGAATTTAGTAGTCCAGGCTTTGGAACGGGTTTCCAGCGAAGTGGCCAGCGAAGTCACCACGACCGTAGTGCAGATTCCCAGTGAGGAAATGAAAGGCAGGATTATAGGCAAAGAAGGCCGAAACATCCGGGCTTTTGAGCAGATGATGGGCGTGGAAATATTAATAGATGATTCGCCGGACACGGTTGTGCTTTCGGGCTTTAATTCCATTAGAAGACATATTGCGAAATTGACTTTAGAGAAATTGCTTGCTGACGGAAGGATCCATCCGGCGCGCATTGAGGAGGCTTATGAAAAAAGCAAGGCAGAAATCAATGAGCAAATTAAACAGGCCGGCGAACAGGCGGTTTATGAGCTCGGCATTACCAATTTTCCTCCAAAACTGGTTCATTTAATAGGCAGGATGCTGTTTAGGACATCTTATGGCCAAAATATTTTAAGGCACAGCTTGGAAATGGCAAAAATTGGCGCGCTTTTGGCAGAGGAATTGGGTGCGGATGTGCAAATCGTCAAACAGGGCGCACTGCTTCACGACATAGGCAAAGCTCTGGACCAGGATTTGGAAGGTTCGCATGTGGAATTAGGGGTAAAGATTGCGGAGAAATTTAATCTTGACCCTAGAATTAAAGAGGCTATTGCTTCCCACCACCACGATACCGATGTTTCCGGCAAAGCGGAAAGGGCTACGAGTTTAGAAGCAATTATTGTGGACGTTTGCGACAACATTTCAGGTAGCCGCCCGGGAGCGCGCAAAGATTCTTTGGAAAATTATATTAAACGTCTTACGGATTTGGAAAATATTGCCAACGCTTACGAAGGCGTGCAAAAGTCTTACGCCATTCAGGGCGGCAGGGAACTCCGTGTGTTTGTTATCCATGAAAAAATTGACGACTTTGCCGCGGCAAAAATGGCTCGCGACATGGCGAACCAAATCCAGAATGAAATAAAATTCCCGGGAGAAATTAAGGTGCATGTTATACGGGAAACGAGGGTGATTGAATATGCGAGATAGAACATTAGTTTTAGTTTTCGATGGAGGTATCGGTAAAGGTTGGGTTAACGTTTAACAAAACCCTAAGACGATACTGTTATCGACACCCAAACCGAATGCCAAAGATTCTCTTTATAGGCGATGTTGTGGGAAAACCCGGGCGAAAAGCGCTTGCCCAGATTTTGCCTATGTGGAAAGAAAAGTATAAACCGGATGTGGTGATTGTAAATGTGGAAAATTTGGCGCATGGCAAAGGCGTGACGCCATCAACCCTGGCAGAAATTGACTCCCTGGGAGTGGACTGTTTTACTTCCGGCAACCATATTTTTAAAAAAAATGGCTTGTCTAATGAATGCTTTGAAAAATACAATAAACTTATCCGTCCGGCGAATTTTCCGCAAGAGTTGCCGGGGCATGGTTTTTACCGTTTTTCTAAAACTATTCACCCCCACCTAACCTCCCCCCTTAAGGGGGAGGAAAAAGACAGTGGGACATCTCCGCAGGTTCCCCTCCCTCGAGGGGAGGGGCTAGGGGAGGGTGGTGGTAGTCAACAATTTCTTGTAATCAACCTCAACGGCCAGGTGTTTATGGAAAAGCAGTTTGATGGTGCTATAGACAACCCATTTTTAACTATTGACCGTTTACTATCATCAGAAAGCCAAAAAGGTGATATAATATTAGTGGACTTCCATGCCGAAGCTACGAGCGAAAAGATAGCTATGGGGTACTACTTGGACGGTCGCGTAACTGTCCTAGTTGGCACGCACACCCATGTACCCACGGCCGATGCCAGGATATTATCGGGTGGCACTGGCTATATAACCGACGTTGGTATGGTTGGGACTTTAAATTCCGTCATAGGTGTAAAAAAAGAAAATGTTTTAAGGAAATTCCTAAACCCGGAAGAAAAGTTTGTAAATGAATTGGAAGAGACAGGGGTAATGCAGGTGAATGGGGTGTTGATAGAAGTGGGTGATGATGGGAAAGCGGTGAAAATAGAAAAGTTGTATAGGGAAATTCCACAGTCTAAATAAATTCCAAAATTTAAAAAGAAAGGTAAAATTATGGATAATAGAAGAGAATTTTTAGGAAAATTAGTAGGAAGTTTTGGGGCTGTGGCTGGTTTGGGTAAAGAGGCCCGTGGCCAAGTTAGAGAGAGCAATCAAGAGAAACAAAAAAAGTTGGAACAAGCAATGTCAGAGGCAAAAAAGTACGAGCAGGTAGAAGGGGTGGGTTGTAAGGAATATATTGCTACAAAGAAAGATTCTAATGAAGAGCGCGAGTTGCATTATCAGCTTTTCGGCAACCGAAAAGCCTTGCGTAAAATTATGGGACAAATTTTAGAATATGCTGGAGCAAGTCTAGATGGGGTGGATTTTAGGGATGGTGCTGCGGTAAAAGAGGCAAACAAAATGGCGGAGCAAGCCCATAAGTTTTACGAAGAATTGAATAACGGAATTCAAAAAAGAGATGATGAGTTGCGACAAGCAGATAGGCAGGTTCTTGGTTTACCTTTGCCCCCACAAAATCCAAGACCAAGATAATAATCCAAATAAATAATCAATAATGGCAACAAAATTTATCAATCCAAGTTCAGTTATGGCCCAGACCGGGCTTATGCGCGGGGAGGTCGTGGCGGATTTAGGCTGCGGCAACGGTTTTTATGTTTTGCCGGCCGCCCAACTTGCGGGGCCCGAGGGAGAAGTAATTGCCGTGGATGTCCAGGAATCTAAATTAGCGGCAACCGTTTCCATTGCCAACCAATATGGCTACCGTAATATTAAAGTTGTGAGAGCTGATTTAGCCAAGCCTTTGCTCGAAATTCCCCCTGCTTCCTGCGACATGGTTATATTGAGCAATATAATGCATGAGATTGGGCAGGGTCGAGAGATGCTTTTAAAAAATGCCTACCGAATACTTAAAACCGGCGGGAAAATAGCGGTTATTGAATGGAAGCGGGAACTTTCGCCGATTGGTCCTCCAATAAATAACCGTCTTGACCAACAGGCCGCGGAAATGGTATTAATGAAAGCGGGCTTTAGGAAAGGCAAGGATTTGGAGGCGGACGGATACCATTACGCGGTGCTGTTTTTGAAATAACCATCTACTAATTACGAATAAAGATACGAATATACCGTAATCACAAATTCGTATATCTGTAATAAATTAGTAATCTGGAGATGAAATGTTCAATGATTTTTTAAACACAAAATTCCTTTTCCAAATCAATCGCGTGCAAATCCAGCCAGTGGACAAATTTTTTTTATTGGTAGGGGTTGTTGCATTTGCAATTGCGGTAATTTTAAAATTAGCTGCGAAATTCAGTCCCAGCCCGGTTGATTCTAAATACCGCAATAAACTATTTAATGTTTTTTTATTTTTATCTTTGGCAGAACTGGTTTGGTACGGCGCTCGGGCGCAGCTAGTGAAATTTTTTGGTGCGCATTTTATGGCCGTTCTTATTATCCTCATCGCGTTTATTTGGCTGGTGGTGGTGATATGGAAAATGTTTAGGAATTATCGGGGCGAGAAGACAGCATGGGAGAAAGAGCAGGTGAAATTAAAATACTTGCCAAAATAATACTACAAATCTACAAATGTATCCTAATCAACAAATGTCTACAAATACCTACAAATTTTGTTAGTTTTATTTGTAGACATTTGTAGTATTTGAATAAATTTGTAGATTTGTAGCATATGTTCAATTGGCTTACCAAAATATCAGAACCCGAAAAGCCCAAAACCCTTGGGCAAATCGGCGAAGAGATTGCCCAGAAAGAGTATGAAAAAAAAGGCTATAAAATTATTGCCAGAAATGAATACAATAAAAAAGGCAAACGTTTAGGGGAAATAGATTTTATCGCCCAAAACAAAGAGCAAATAATTTTCGTGGAAGTTAAAACCCGGGTGCAAGACAAAGGATTCTTTGGCACAGCTATTGAATCCGTAGACCATTTTAAGCAGATAAAGCTTTTGAAGGCCGTAAAGATGTACTTTTTGCGAAACCGGCATGCTTTGGATCTAAAATCTCAAATTGATGTGTGTATTATCAAGATAACCGATTTTAGCCGCTTGCCAATAGTAGAAACAAACCCTTTTAAGTATGAGGCTTTAGACGGCATTGACAAAATTCCCCATTCTGCTAGAATATTAGCGAATGCAGTAGAAGACTGGAACTAAATTCACAGATGCACGGATTACACAGATAACACTGATACTAGAAGGATAATGGTGAGCCTAAGGCTCGCCTTTTTTATTAACAAATCGAATCAACGAATCCGGACCCCAGTACCACTCGCTCCGATGTTCATCGGCTCGGGTACGGGGCAAGCGAATCTACGAATGACAACGAATTGTTTAATTCGTAAATTCGATCTATATATGAACGATCAATTAGAGTAAATTTCTGGACAGCCAACCCCACCTCCAACAAAACCTTCTTTAAACAAAGGCTTGGTAATTGTTTTAGTTGGCGTAATAGCTGTCTTGCTTGCCGGGGTAATTTATTTATTGACTGCCAAAAAAGCCGTAAGCCCTACAGAGAAGGAAAATAATCAGCAAGTAAAGAATCAGGATGAGGCCGCGGATTGGAAGACTTATGAAAATTCGAACCTAAATTTTGAGTTTCAGCATCCCTCGGATTTTATGGTCGAAGATGATGACTATTCAAAAGATTATTATAAAGAAACCGGTAAGTATTGGTATCAGATAAGCCTAAAGAGCCAAGATATGGAAACTGTATTTGCAATAAATAATCCTGGCTTTGGTGGCCCATCATTAATTAACAAGCGGGACAATAAAATTGTCCTAGATGGCATAACAGCCAGTTATACTGTAGGCGATGCAAATCCAGATATGTTTGGTGAAGATTTTAAAAAGCGCATTGTAATTGTGCAATTTTCACAGGCTGGAAACGGATATTATGTACAGTTTAATTTACCAGAGAATTCTTCCGATTCAATGGTGAAAAAGATTTTAGAAACTTTTAAATTTACTAATTAAATTAAATTCACGGATGCACTGATATCACGGATCCGTGGATGGCGGTAAAATTAAATATTTAAGATCAGTGTTATCCGTGTGATCTGTGAATCAGTGAATATTATGAACGACGAATTAGAACAAGCATTACAACAAATAGAAGATGAAAAAGGCATACCTCGTGTCGAAATCTTGGCAATGATAGAAGCTTCGCTGGCCGCGGCTTTCCGTAAAGACTACGGCAAAAAGGAACAAAATGTACAGGCAGAATTTAACCCCGAGAATTTATCGGTAAAAGTTTTTGATGTGAAGGAAGTGATTGATGACGAGAAGGCTGTAGAGGTTGAAGGCGTGGAAAGCGAATTTGATTCCCAAAAACAGATCACCCTGGAAGAAGCAAAAAAAATCTCCGCCAAAGGCGGATCCGCATCTGGCGGAAAAAAGTCCTACAAAGTCGGCGACATAATAAAGACAGACATTACGCCTAAAACCGGCACAAATTTTGGTCGCATTGCGGCGCAGACTGCCAAGCAGGTTATTATCCAAAAATTACGCGAAGCCGAGCGCAATATGCAATTTTCCGATTTTAAAGCCAAAGAAAGGACATTGCAAAACGGCATTGTGCAGAGGATAGAAGGCGATACGATCTTAGTAGATATGGGAAAAGTTACGGGGGTATTATTCCCTTCTGAACAGATAAGGGGTGAACGTTATACAATCGGTCAGAGGTTGAAAGTTCTTATTTTACACGTGGAGCCCGCGGCAAAGGGCCCGAAAATTACCTTGTCCAGGTGCCACCCGGATATGGTAAGGAAGCTTTTTGAATTGGAAGTGCCGGAAATATATAATGGCACTGTGGAAATAAAATCTTTGGCCAGGGAAGCCGGTTCGCGCACTAAAATTGCGGTCCAGGCTAACCAGGACGGCATTGACCCAATTGGCGCGTGCGTGGGGCAAAAAGGCTCCAGGGTGCAGACAGTTATGGCCGAATTGGGGGGCGAAAAAATCGACATAATCTTGCACGATGATGACCAGGTAAAATTTATTGCCAACGCTTTAAGCCCGGCAAAAATTTTAAGCGTCCAGCTGAATGAAGAAAATAAAGAAGCCAAAGTTGAAGTTTTAGAAGACCAGTTGTCTTTGGCTATTGGCAAGGCCGGTCAAAATGTCCGTTTGGCCGCGCGGTTGACTGGCTGGAAAATTGATATTAGTGGGATGAAGATTGGGGGAGAAGAAAAGAAGGATGAATCAGCCCATTCGACAAGCTCAGGGCAGGAAATCGTGGATTCCTCCTCCGTTGACACATCCTCCGAAGCCTTGGCGAAGGAGGAAGCTTCGGCGGACAGGCAGGAATCAGGAGAAGAAACAGCCGAGACAATAGAGTCAGTCGAAACACCTGCCGAACAATCGGAGTCCGATGAAGGTAAGAAATAATTAATTTTAAATTACAAATATCAAATTTCAAATGAATTCTTAATGCTTAAATTTTGAAATTTAGAATTTGATATTCGATATTCTACGATTATGCCACTTGTTCCTATAGTCATTGAAAAAACCCACATGGGTGAAAGAGCTTACGATATTTACAGCCGCTTGCTGAAAGAGAGGATAATCTTTTTGGGCGAGGCAATAGACGACTCTGTAGTAAATACGGTTATTGCCCAATTATTGTTTTTGGACGCGGAAAGCAGTAAAGAAGACATTAAAATTTATATTAATTCCCCGGGCGGAAGCGTAACTTCTGCTATGGCTCTTTACGACACAATTCAGCACGTCAAGGCGGATATTTCCACTATTTGTATTGGCCAGGCCGCTTCGGCTGCGGCGGTTTTGCTTGCTTGCGGAGCCAAAGGGAAAAGATTTTCCTTGCCCAATTCTCGAGTGCTCATTCACCAGGTAATGGGCGGAGTGGAAGGCCAGCAAAAAGATGTAGAAATTCAGGCGCGAGAGATGATGCGAATAAAAAATCAGATTAACGCAATTTTGGCCAGACATACGGGCCAGCCTGTTTCCAAAATAGAAAAAGACAGTGACCGGGACTATTTTATGACAGCGGAAGAAGCAAAAAAATACGGAATCATTGACAAAATCATTCAGTAATTTTACTCCTACTCGTATCAGCCCCTGTGGGGTCCCATTAGCTTGGGCGCTGCATCTAGGGTCTGTTGCCGAATGAAATTTCACCTCAAAAGCCCATTCGGCAACAGACCCATCTATTCGCCCTGGCTGCAACACCCCCTGGAGGCTTGTGCCACGAAGAAAGTTTTAGAGTCAAAGCGCAGAGAAATGAAAAACCAAAAATCAACGCTTGGTCAACCAGGATTCACATTAATTGAACTATTAGTGGTCATTGCTATCGTCGGGCTTTTGGCCAGTATTGTTTTAGTTGGTTTAAATATCGCGCGGGTAAAAGCTCGCGATACTCAGAGGGTTGCAAATATTCAGCAAATAATGAAGGCTTTGGAATTTTATTACAACACTAACGCGCGATACCCGGCGGTGACAGCGCCTTTTGGCGTCGGCGGCTGGGAAACCAGTAGCGCGGACCCGGCGCAGTGGCTGGAAGCTCTTGCTCCTTACTTTGGAGGAAAAACTCCGGCTGACCCCATTAATCGCGCTGTTGAACCCAGTATGTTCGGGCCGAGGGCGGGAGATTATTATTTTGCTTATTACCGCTATGACCCGCCGGCTTATTGCGCCTGCAATACAAGTTCGCTAACCTGTGTTGACGTAAGAAAACCCATAGGAGTTTTGGTGATTCGTAATTTGGAACAAATGGCGCCCGCCGACCTTCCTTTGTCCGGCATGCCGTTGCCTTTAAGCATTGCCTTGCCGCGCGCTGTCTGCGGCGAAAGCGGCGCGGATGGCGTGTGCACCCAAGCTGAATATTTAGCCGGCCAATGCCGCGACTGGTCCCAGGAGTTTGACTATTCACTGCTGTTAATTGAGTAATTTTTTTTAGACTGCGACGCGGAAAAAAGTAATGAAAGATGTTTATATTATTAGAATTACGAAAGTAAATAAAGTTTACTTTAAGTTTAACTATTACAATTCGGTCTAATGGATGATTTTTATTTTTTGTGATATAATTTTATTATAAAGCTAATATAAAAAAATGCTGAAACAAAAATTTTCAAAGGGGTTCACGCTGATTGAACTATTGGTGGTAATCTCTATTATTGGGCTTTTGGCTTCCGTAGTTTTGGTGGCTTTAAACAGTGCTAGGCAAAAATCCCGCGACGCCAAAAGGGTGGCTGACATGAACCAGTTTGCCAAAGCTTTGGAATTATATTTTAATTTCTGTAATTCTTACCCGGTAGTTACCGCCTCTACTACGCTTACCAGCTTCATGTCAATATTCCAGGGCACTGTGGCTAGCTGCGGAGCTAATGATGGCGCCGGAGGCGACGGCGGGATAGCATCAGCATCCTCCGGCACGGTCCTGGCGCGCTTTGCCACTGCTCCCACTCCCGGTGACTCCACCCTTTGCCAGGCAGGAAGCAATAATAGCTATGTTTATCGGTCTTTTGATAATACCAGTTTGACCACCCTCAGCGACGGCAGCGATACCTCCGCCGCCGGCTATGCCATAACTTTCTGCTTAGGCGACAATGTGGGGGGTGGCGGAGGTTTGCAGTCCGGCACCAGGAGGCTAACTCCAGGCGGGTTCCAGTAAATCCTTTATTATACTTGACAACAAGATGATAATTGTTTAAAATTGTTAAGGGTTTAAGGGCATTAAATCTACCTGCTGTATTAAGCAGGAAGCGGAGATTAAAAAAGGCATAAATCAAGTTCAATTTTGCTCTTATGTATGCGGTGATTCACCGTAGATTATAAGGGATCCTCTAAACAGAGGAACTGAACATAATCCACTGGAGGCGGATGTGTTTTTTTTCGCCTCAAATATAACGCTGAATGGACGCAGATTAGTACGCAGAATTATCGCTGATAGATTCAGCGTGAAATCCGCGTAGTAATCCGCGTGTATATCCGCGGTTCGCACTTTAACAGCTGAATAGTGACAGAAATATATCCAGCACCGCTGTAAAATGCGGAGCTGGGTCTGGTAAAACAATTTCTTTGAGTTCTCCCCGGTTAAATGTTCTGCTTCGCAGAATTTAACTGGGTAAAATGATAAGATCGTATAAGATTAGCGATTTAAAATAAATAATCTACCAGATTTTGTATCAACTTGATACGGATCAAAAATGGATTTGTACTCTCCTTCGTCCGCCTCGGCGGACTTCGGAAGAGTGCAACTTCGTTGCAATAAGAGTTTGATCCTGGCTCAGGATGAACGCTGGCGGCGTGCCTAAGACATGCAAGTCGAATGTGCTCCGACGCAAGTCGGAGTAACATGGCGAACGGGTGAGTAATACTCAGGAACTTTTTTTAAGCGGGGCATAATCAGCCGAAAGGTTGGATAATTCCCCATATTGTCCCGATGAATAATCGGGACGAAAGTAGCAATACGCTTAAAGTGAGGCCTGGGCACCATCAGCTAGTTGGTAGGGTAATGGCCTACCAAGGCTATGACGGTTAGGGGCCCCGAGAGGGGGAACCCCCACACTGGGACTGCGACACGGCCCAGACTCCTACGGGAGGCAGCAGTTTGGAATTTTGGACAATGGGCGAAAGCCTG
>JBBTRN010000009.1:0-21357 GCA_038065175.1 Patescibacteria group bacterium
AAAAAATTCTTCTGTGGGTGGGAATTATATCTTTGGGCGGTTCAAAAAAGAATTCGGATTTTTCTGAATTAGGCAGTGTAATTAATCAGTCTCCAAACATTAAAACAATCATTTTAATTGGCCAGGAAGCGGGAAGGATAAAGGACGCCATTGATGCTGCGGGCGCGTGCCCGCCGACGAGGCGGGCAAAAAATATGCAGGAAATCTTTGCGCAGATAAAATCCGCCGCAAAACCCGGCGATGCCGTTTTGCTTTCTCCCGCTTGCGCGAGCTTTGATATGTTTAAAAACTATAAGGACAGGGGAGAGCAGTTTAAAAAAATGGTTGATTTGTGGTAAAAATCTCCAATTCTGTAGTTTTGTAAGATATTTGCATAGATTAATGTTTTTATGCATAGATTTTATTCAATCTTGCATAGATTTAGCTATTGTGATATCATTAATCTATGAAAGAAAACCTATTAAATATTGGCCAGGCGGCTATAATTCTAGGAGTCTCGATTGACACACTGCGCCGTTGGGACGAGAACGGCAAGCTAATTGCAATCAGAAAGGAAGGCGGTACTCATAGGTACTATCGAGAAAATGACCTCGAAATTTTTTCCAGTGACCTTTTTAAATTCGCAACAGAGTGGATTCAAAATAACTCTGATTTTCCAGGCAAATTTTATTGCCAGACAAGTTCTGTTTTCCAGGCTAAACTGACAAAAATGGAGTACGAATTAATGGGTAAACCAGGCTTTGAAAAATTATATTCGTTAATAGTACTGGTTGCAGGGGAGATTGGCGATAATTCCTTCGCCCACAACTTGGGCAAATGGCCGGATACGCCTGGAATTTTTCTTGGCTACGACATACAGAAAGGGATTATTGTCCTAGCGGACAGGGGTTTGGGCATTTTGGAGACGTTAAAACAAGTCCGGCCAGACCTTCCTAACCATACCACAGCTCTTGAAGTCGCGTTTACAGAGTTCATATCCGGCCGGGCGCCCGAGAAGCGAGGGAACGGCCTAAAAGCTGTCCGCGAAATAGTCGCTGCCCAACCGCTGGATTTATATTTCACAAGCGGCGACGCGGAAGTGCGCATGCAGGGAACTGACAAGTCCTTCCGCGTTACGCGCGGCCAGCATATTCTGCGGGGATGTTTAGCAAAAATTGAATTTTAAAATAAAATTTAAATAACTTAATATTATTCGTTATGAAACTATTATTGGAAAAATTTGGAAGAACACTAATCTCGCGTGAATTGGGCAGTGAAGCCCTGAAAGCATTCCAATCCACTTTGCGCGAAATTGGCCCGGACGAATTATTGGAAATTGATTTTTCCGGTGTTTTAACGTTATCCCCCTCATGGGGAGATGAATTCCTAAGCCCTTTGCTTAACCAACTGGGCGATCGCCTTGTCCTTTTAGCCAGCGACAACCTTTCGGTTCAGGCAACAACTAATATACTTCAGGAAGTTAACAAGCGTCCGTTTAACACTAAATCATAATCCTATCATCTGTTTGAATTACGTAATTAATTACATATTTATTTATCCCGTTAGATAATAAAACATCTAACCGGGAAATATGTAATTCGGCAAGCCACATTTTATGGGCGTAAGAAAACTAAGCGAACATAATATTCGAAAAATAACCAAACTCGGCAACAAATCCCTTGCCGTGACTTTGCCGGTGGAGATGGTAGCAAAGTTGAAATGGAAGGAAAAACAGAAGGTTGTTGTTAAGCAAAAAGGCAAAACACTTATTATCAAGGATTGGAAAAAATAAAATTTGATGAAAAATCTTTTTGAAAATTACACTCAATCCATCTCGTCTAAATTTTCTCACGGGGAAACAAGTGAAGTGAGTACCTCACAATGAGAGCATGCCCCATTAATTACAATATTTAATCATGTAATTTAATGACTTACATTTTCTTGAAGAAAGTAGAAAATAATTATGGAAGACGTTTCTAATTACGAAAAAATCAAAGAAGACAGTAAAAGGTTTTATGAGCAAATTAGGAAAGTCGCTTGCCCAGCTTTTGGACAGCCGGTGTTTTTTAATGCTGAGGGCTTTAACCATCTAGTTTATAAAAACCAAAACCGCGAACGCGACAAGAATGTACAGATCATGAAATTTAAGCTTTTGCAGTTGGCGCAAAAATTAATTGGCCTTACTACTACTTATCAGGAGTATGAGGAAAGTTTACAGGAGTTTAGGGTGAAAAAATTTAAAAAAGCAATTCAGGAAACTAAAGTAGTGAAATATTGGGGAATAATTGCCATTTTAGAACATAGAAAGTTTAAAGTCATAATTAGAAAAATCGGGGATAACGGCCAGTTTCATTTTTGGAGCGTTATTCCAGCCTGGGTCACAAATTACCATCGCGATATTAAACTTGTCTCAACAATGAAGGGTGACGCGAAAGAAGATTAGACAAACAAAAATCCGCCTCTTGGCGGTGCTTGAGATGTGCTTGCTTTCAGCTTATGTATTAGCCGAATAGGGCTGACGCCCCACAAGCACATACTCATTATACACAACGTTAGAAAAATTGTAAAGTTACATAACATAGTATTTTTCCCCTTATATAAAGCAAAACGGTATATTTTATCCACAAATTAACTATAATTAAGCGGCCCAACAAAAATTAAAAATTCCCATGTCATACACATACAACCCAATTTATTCGCACTTTAAAGGCAATAATATTACCAGGACAGAGCTTATGGAGCGGATGATGATAGAGACTATTTTAAAAAGCAAAATGCCTGACCAAAACAGGGCTTGGAGTAAAGTTTTTGAACTTAAACATACTTCTGCGGTCACGCAGTTCGGCAGAATACTAGCCCAAAAACGGGGGCTTGACCCTTCTCTGGCCGCGGTTATTTGCGGTATGCACGATATTTATGTTTTTACCACGGGACGCGTTACCGACCATGCCCACAAAGGCGCGCCAATTGCCAGAAAGGTTCTAGAAAAAACCAAAAAATTCACTGCAGAGGAAATTAAGCTTATAACATCAGCAATTTATAACCATAGTGACAAACATATAGTCAGCAAAAATCCTTACGCGGAATTAGTAAAAGATGCCGACGTTCTAGACTGCGGCCTGTTCGATGGGGCACACGATGCGTATGTTTATGAAAAATCGCCCGAAAACTGCAGAAAATATTTTGGGCGCATTAAAGCGGTGCGTAAGGAACTGGGTTTACCCAGGGACCCGCAATGGGACAGTATAGATTATGTAGAAAGGGGAAAAGCTTATCATGCCACTCATTAAACTCTTTTCGCGGGAATATAGCGTTCAATATACCGAAGCCTCCATTCGCTCTCTTTCAAGGGAGGTCAAAGCTCACCTGCCGGCTCTTTTACGAAGCCAGGCGTACTTACCAGAGGACAAAAACGAAGCTTGTTATGCCGATGAACGAGAATGGAAAAACTTGCTTAAGAGCCTCGAGAAAAAGTATAGGGCAGAGCATTCCTTAAAGAAATTCTTCAAGACCTTTCACCATTTTGGGAAAGCTTATTTAGCCCGAGCAAAAAAAATAAACCGGATAAATTTAAATAAATTAAGTAACGAAGTACTTGCAACGCATTATCGCGCTTATCAAAAGATTTTAACAGTTTACAGCGCATATTTATGGATGGGCTATTTACTTGCTTCCGGCGATCACTTAAAAAAATCCAAGGCAATACTTGAAAAAAAAGAGATCCGCGACGAAAGAGTTGTAAATGCCTTATTCAGACCAAAAAAACTCTCCAGTATTTTAAGTCTGCAAGAGAAGCTTAGTAATTTAAAGGCTAAAAAGCTTAAACTGTCGTCTAAAGAGATAAATCAAATTAGTAAAAATTACAGTTGGATGCCTTGTTTAGACATTCAAAATGATCCTTGGACGACTCGGGAAATAAAAATTTTTTTTGCCCATTTAAAACCTTCCCTGAAACCTCTGTCTTTTGTAAGGGCTACGCAAGTAGCTAATCTAAAAAAAGCCGAACTTAAGCAATTTGAATTATTAAGCGAGCTTACCTATGTCAAAGATATGAGGGATGAATATAGGCGGCGAGCGATTTACTATATTTTGCCTTTGTTTAACGCAATCTCTCTAAAGCTAGCTGTGAGCAGGCATCAGCTCGCTTATTTTACCTCTCAAGAAATTATTAAGGCTTTAAACGCACACCGGAAGCTCGAAAAAAAAACCGCGCTAAAAAGACAGGCTGGGTTTTTAATTTACACCGAAAAATCAAACATCAAAGTACTTACCAGTACCTCTAAAATAGCCAAATTCAAAAAATCCCGATTAAGCAAAAATGTCGGCGAAAAGCTAGAGGTAAAGGGTCTAGTTGCCTCTCTTGGCCAGGCTCGAGGAAAAGTTAAGATCGTCTTAGGGATTAAGGATTTAAAAAATGTAAAAAAAGGCGATGTAATGATTGCGATTACCACGCATCCTGACTTTGTGCCAGCCATGCATAGAGCCGCCGCCATAGTCACCGATGAGGGCGGTCTTACCTCACACGCCGCCATTGTGTGCCGTGAGCTGGGGACACCTTGCATTGTTGGCACCCGAATTGCGACTAAAATCTTCAAGGACGGTGATATTGTGGAAGTGAACCCGAAAGACGGGATAATAAAGAAAATTAATATTTAAAAATGTATATAAAAAGCTTCGACGAGCTTTCAAAAAGCGATTCGGATATGGCTGGCGGTAAGGGCGCATCCCTCGGAGAAATGACTAAGGCGGGTCTGCCGGTTCCGCCTGGTTTTGTAATATTAGCCACGGCCTTTGATGAATTTTTAGAAGCATCTGGTTTGAACTCAAAAATTACAGCAATTCTAAAAAACTTTTCCCAAGAAAACGCTTCACATAAAATTCGGGGACTAATCGAGGAAGCTAAAATTACAAAGGACTTGGAGGCTGAAGTCCTAAATGAATTTAATCAATTAAAGGCAAAATTCGTGGCAGTCAGATCGAGCGCAACATTAGAAGACAATAAGACTGCTTCCTGGGCAGGAGAGCTGGAAACTTTTTTGAACGTAACTAAACACGATTTAACTAAATCAATCTTAAAATGCTGGTCATCCCTTTTTACGCCAAGGGCAATTTTTTACCGGTATGAAAAAAAATTAAATAAACGGAAAATTTCGGTTGCTATCGTGGTACAAAAAATGGTGCAAAGCAAAATTTCTGGGGTTTGTTTTACCGTGCATCCTGTAGCCAAAGATAAAAATTTAATGGTAATTGAAGCCGGTTTCGGGCTTGGTGAATCAGTCGTAAGCGGCCTAATCACTCCCGATACCTATATTGTTAAAAAAAATAATTTAACCATTACTAACATTGCCGTATCCGTACAAAAGTTGGCCATAATTTTGGATGCGAGGCACAATCTCAGCAAAAAGCTTGATCCAAAAACCGGCGGAAAACAAAAATTGCCTAAAAGGCAAATCATTGAGCTTGCGAAAATCTGTAAAAATATTGAAAAGCATTACAAAAGTCCTCAAGATATTGAATGGGCTTATCAGGGTGGAAAATTTTATATAACTCAAGCTAGACCAATAACGACTCTGTAAATATGCCAAAAAAACCGACAATCGACAGCCAGTTATTGTTTTTAATTTTTTTGCTTTTAGGCTGCGGCCTAGCGGCATTGTATTCAGCTTCCACAGTGGAGTCTTTTGAAAATTTCGGCAACACCACCGGGTATATTTTCCGCCAAGTGGTTTACGGCGTGGGTATCGGTACGGTTCTGATGCTGGTTTTTTCAAAAATCGACTACCATAAGTGGCAAAAACTACTCCCGCTTATTATCCTTGTTTCATTAACTTTATTAGCCTTAGTGAAAGCCCCTGGTATAGGGTTTTCTTCCGGCGGAGCTACCAGATGGATCCATGTTGGGCCCTTGTTTTTCCAGCCGGCTGAATTGGCCAAACTTGCCATAGTGCTATATTTAGCGGCCTGGGCGGCAAAAAAGCATTCGGAAAAAACGGATTTTGTTTTTGGCCTTTTGCCCTCGTTGATAATTATTGGGCTTTTTGCCGGGCTTATCCTTTGGCAACCGGACTTTGGCACAATGAGCGTGGCATTGTGCATAGCCGCGGTTATGCTGTTTACTTCGGGCGTGAGCTTGAAGCATTTTTTTTGGCTGAGCCTGGCCGGCTTAATTTTTTTGCTGATGATGATTAAAATCGAGCCGTACCGCTGGACAAGGGTCATAAGCTTCCTTAACCCGGGGTTCGACCCCCAGGGTTCGGGATACCAAATTAGCCAGGCGCTTTTGGCAGTGGGAGCCGGAGGTTTTTGGGGCTACGGCTATGGATTGTCCCGTCAAAAGCACAACTATTTGCCCGAACCCATGGGAGACTCTATATTTGCCATTATTGCGGAAGAATTAGGCTTTGTCAGAATAATATTACTGCTGATTTTATTCCTGGCTTTTTTCCTTAAGGGCAGGCAAATCGCCAAAACTGCCCCGGACACCTTTGGAAGGATGATTGCAATTGGCATTACAGTATGGATAATTTCACAGGCTTGCATTAACATTGGCTCAATGGTTGGTATTGTGCCCCTAACTGGCGTGCCGCTGCCCTTTTTTTCTTATGGCAGCTCATCAATGGTGGTAATCTTAAGCGCAATGGGAATTTTATTGAACATCAGCAAGCAAAGAAAATAACTTCTTATGTTTTTTAGAAAAAGGAAAACCCTATATAAGGCTTTTGGCCTTCGAATAGACTCAATTGACAAGAGCTTTTCAAACGGCGGCCTTAAGACTAATTTTTCCAGGCTAAAAATTTTTTTACCGGAAATCGGAGTTTTCTTATTTATAGCTCTCGCGGCTTGGACCCTGCTCCAATCCGCGAGACTCACGGCCATTGCCCTGCAAATTAAAGACAGAATTTTATTTTCCGCAAGCGCCGGAACCAGCAACCTGGAATCCGCAAAAAAATTCCTAGCCAGCCAGGATTTACGCAATGCGACCCTAGAAATAAATTCCGCCCTGGAAAACTTTCAAAAATCACAGGTCGAGCTCAAAAGTTTTGAAAAGGATTTACTTGGAATCACAAGGCTTATTCCGCAAAGCCGTTCCGCCGAGAATTTACTGTCAGCCTCCATTGACCTGGCTGAAGCCGGCCAGGCGGCGCTCAACTTAGTTGAGCTATCCTCAAGGCTATCGTTTGGCGCAACGGGTCTTATAAGGGGAGAGGTAAGTTTTAGGGATATAAGTATGGAATTGGAAAAGCTTGAAAAAAACCTTATTGCCGCAGGCTCCAAAATAAAAAAAAGCGATTTAAGCGCCCTACCCCCAAAAGAGCAGGCTTTAATCCGGAATAATTACAAATACATTGATTTGGCTCTAAATTCTTGCCAAAATTTAAAACAGCTTACATTTTTAGGGGAAACGCTTTTTTTGGAACAAAAGCGAATCTTAGTAATTTTCCAAAACCAAAACGAGCTAAGGCCCACGGGCGGCTTTATCGGCTCATTTGCTGACATTTTACTCCAGGACGGTAAGATTCAAAATATAAACATTTCTAGCATTTACGATCTAGACGGTCAGCTAAATGAAAATATCAGGCCACCCGCACCCATCCTTTCCGTAAATAACCGCTGGTATTTTAGGGATGCCAACTGGTTTACTTCTTTTGATGAGTCGGCAAAAAAAATTATTTCCTTTTATGAAAAAGAGGGCGGGGAGACCCCGAGTCTTCTGCTCGCAATAACCCCCCAGGTTATTTCTGAACTGCTAAAAATTACCGGCCCGCTTAAAACAAAGGACAACATTGAGCTTAACCAAGACAATTTCCTTGAAAACCTGCAGGTTTTAACCCAGACAGACAGGGAAGATCCTTCAAACGAACCAAAAAAAATTCTGAGCCTGCTGTTTACCGAACTATTCCAAAAAATCAGTCAGCTAAAACCCCAAAAAAAAACTTTAATTATCAAGTCATTACAGCAAAGTTTTTCGGGCAAGCAGGCGCTTTTGTACTCAAACAACCCGCAGGCGCAAAAAATAATTGAAAGTTTTAATTGGGGCGGAAAAATTGCAAAAAGTGCAGACCGGGATTACCTTTTAATTTCCGGGGCTAATTTAGGGGGAACGAAAACAGATTTGGATATTAGCCAGAGCATAAAACTAGTAAGCACAATAAAACCTGATGGGAAAATTGAAAACCACCTCACTATCAACCGGAAAAACCTTTTGCCTAATATCCCGGGCGCTCATAATAAGACATTTTTAAGGATTTATGTGCCGGAAAAATCCGAATTCATCGAGTCCAGGGGTTTTGACGCGTATTTCCCCGCAAAACCGGAACAGGACAAAATTCAAAAAAATGATTTTGAAATATTAAAATGGGAAAAAAGTCAGGCGCAGGACATAACTTCCGGCACATTGATTGGAAAAGAGTCCGGCAAAACTTTTTTTGGGAACTGGACAAATCTTGAAGGCGGGGAAAGCAAAACTATAGAAATTAAGTATGCTTTGCCTTACAGACTGAAAAACCTGGATAGGCACAGTCTGGTTCTGCAGAAACAGCCCGGTAGCCTTGAACACAGCTTTAATTACACAATAAATTACGAAACACGGAATTTAGAATGGAAAAATTTTGACTTTGAGGCAAATTCTGGAAGTTCGTTGAGCGTTAAAACCGAATTGAATAAAGACCTGTTTTTTGGTATAGTACTAAGAAGAAATGACTAATTCCAAATATCAAATTTCAAATGAAATCCTAATGTCTAATTTTTAAAATTTTCGTCATTTGGACTTTGATATTCATTTGAAATTTGCAATTTGATTTTTGACATTCACCAGCAACCTTTTTGATAAAATATTTCAAAAATTTCGAGCAGACCTTCTCCGTAAACAAAGCGGCATTAATTGTCGGCTTTTTTACGCTTGCCTCAAGGCTTGCCGGTTTAGTAAGGGACAGGTTGTTCGCGAGCAAATTCGGGGCAGGCGACATTTTGGATTCCTACTACGCGGCTTTTAGGGTTCCGGATTTTGTGTTTAACCTGCTTATTTTAGGCACCCTATCCATAGCTTTTATTCCGGTGTTTTCTGAATTGTTGATTCTGGACAGGCAAAAGGCCAACCGAACAGCCAGCACGATCCTGAACTGCACACTGCTTTTAATGTGCGCCGTGTGTTTCGGGTTATTCATTTTTGTTGAACCGCTCACTAAGGCACTAGTGCCGGGGTTCTCCGGCCCAAAACTCATAGACACAATTGCCCTAACCCGCATCTTCCTGCTTTCGCCGATAATTTTCACTCTCTCCAATGTTTTCACCAGCATGCTGAATGCCCAAAAAAAATTCCTGATTGTGGGTCTGGCGCCGGTACTTTACAATATCGGAATAATTTTTGGGCTTTTGGCGCTGTACCCGCGCTATGGCATAATCGGTTTAAGCTACGGCGTAATTATTGGCGCACTACTGCATCTTGGCATCCAAATCCCCCAGGCAATCGCCTTAGGCTTCCGCTGGCAGCCTATTTTAGATTTTAAGGATATTGCCTTCAAAAAAATGTCCCGCTTGTTTGTCCCAAAAATATTTGGCCTGGACAATTCCCAAATAAGCCTGCTTATAGGTTCAGTGGTAGGCTCCCTGCTTGCATCCGGTTCAATTGCTATTTTGAATTTGGCAAATAATTTGCAGGCCGTGCCTTTAGGGATTTTCGCGCTTTCTATCTCCGTGGCCACGTTCCCGGCGCTTTCCGAAAATTTCGCCCGAAACGACAACCGGGGCTTTCTTGCGACGCTCTCAAAATCATTAGCACAAATTTTATTTTTTATCATACCGGTTTCGGTTTCCATTCTATTGCTTCGGGCGCACATAGTGCGCTTGGTTTACGGCGCAGGCGAATTTTCCTGGGAAGACACAATACTAACCTTTAAAACTTTAGGCATTTTTGCCATCTCTCTTTTTTCCCAAAGCCTTACCCCGCTTTTAGGCCGCGCGTTTTATGCGCGCCGGAACACCATTATTCCGGTAATTATTAACTCTTTTACCATGCTTATCAACGGCGCCCTGGCGTATTTCTTAGGCAAAGCCTACGGCGTCGTCGGCATAGCGGCGGGGTTTTCCATTGCCAGCATAATAAATGTGATATTACTGTTTTTAGCCCTGCATAATTTCCTGCATAAAAGCATGCCAAAAGAAGATTTGCATGCGTTTGACCTGGGAATTTTCTCGCAAATCGCTAAAATAGCCGCAAGCTCGCTGGGGGCGGGGCTTGCTATATACGGGGCGCTGTATGCCATTGAACCTTTTGTTAACACGCGCACGGCCTTGGGTCTTCTTATCCAGGCTGGGCTCGCAGGGGCCGTAGGCGCTATAATATATTTATTTACAGCCTCGTCCCTGCACTTAAGGCAAGCCAGAGAAATGTTAAAATTAATTAAGAACCTATTTGAAAAATAATTTTTAGGCGATCCGCCTAAGGCGGATTGATGTTTACCTGAAAGGTAAACGGATAAATTTTTTGGGACAAGACGCCAAAATTCTGCAATTGTCTCCCTTCGGGAGATCTACCGAAGGCATGACAGACGAAAAGGATTTTTAAAATAGGTTCTAAGCTCAATGGATCAGAATAATATTAGAAACTTCTGTATTATCGCCCACCCCGGTAGCAGTCGCTCCGACATTCGTCGGCTCCGCTACGGGGCAAGTATCGACCACTATGACTCAGGAAAACATACGTAATTTTTGTATTATTGCTCATATCGATCATGGAAAATCAACTTTGGCTGACCGGCTTTTGGAAATTACCCACACAGTGGAAATGAGAAATATGAAGGATCAGTTGCTGGACCAAATGGATTTGGAGCGGGAGCGGGGCATTACCATCAAGCTCCAGCCTGTCCGGATGGAATATCAGATTAAAGATTCAGGATTAAAAATTAAAGAGGATAACCAAAACCTAAATCCTAAATCTTATATCTTAAATCTAATTGATACCCCGGGCCATGTTGATTTCAGTTATGAAGTTTCAAGGAGCCTGGCCTGCTGCGAGGGCGCAATTTTGGTCGTGGATTCCACACAAGGCATAGAAGCCCAAACTTTAGCCAATGTCCAGCTCGCGCTTGACCATAATTTAGTTATTATCCCCGTTGTTAATAAAATCGATTTGCCTAACTCGGACAGGAAAAAGACGGCAGATGAAATAAAAGCCGCATTTGGGTTTACAGACAAAGAAATTTTATACGCCTCGGGCAAAACCGGGGAGGGTGTGGAGGATATAATTATAGAGGTTATAAAAAAAGTGCCCCCGCCCAAAGGCGATTCTACTAAGCCCCTGCGGGCGCTGATTTTCGATTCTATTTACGACATCCATAAAGGGGTTGTGGCCTATGTTAGGGTTTTCGATGGCCAGCTGCTCCCTAGGGAAAAAATCTTTACCCTTGGCAGTACCACGGAAGCTGAAAGCCTGGAAGTCGGGTACTTTAAACCTAAGATGGAAAAACATTTTGAACTTAAAACAGGGGAAGTAGGCTACATTGTCACAGGCTTGCGCGATGTATCTAAAGCGCGCGTGGGGGATACTATAACGCTTTTTGAAGGCAGGCAGGCGGTTTTACCCCTCTCTGGCTACAAGCAGGTTAAACCCATGGTCTATGCCACAATTTTTCCAACCAGTGGGGATGACTATCCGCTGCTGCGCGACGCGATGGGAAAATTAAAATTATCCGACGCCGCACTGGAATACGAACCCATAAACATCCCTTCTATTGGATTTGGTTTCCGCACTGGGTTTTTGGGGCTTTTGCATATGGATATTGTGCAGGAGAGGTTGTCTCGGGAATATAACCTTGATTTAGTTTTAACCGCGCCGAGCGTGGCATACCGGATTACAAAGACTGATGGATCTGCAATCATCATACATAACCCCGCGGAGTTTCCCGACCCTTCAATTATCAAAAACATTTTTGAACCCTGGATGAATGTAGGCATCTTAACCCCGCCAGGATACATTGGTCCCATAATGGAAATTGCCACACAAAGGCGGGCAATATCAAAGGACATTAAATACATAGGCCAAACCCGCGTGGAAATGTTTTTCGAAATGCCTTTGTCCAACATCATCCTCGATTTTTACGATAAACTAAAAAGCGTGTCTTCCGGGTACGCAAGCTTAAACTATGATTTTATTCAAGAGCGGGTGGGGGATTTGGTTAAGGTGGATATTTTAGTGGCAGGGGAAAAGGTGGACGCGCTTTCCACCATAATGCACCGTTCTTCAGCCGCTAGCGACGGAAAAGAATTGGTGGAAAGGCTAAAACAGCTAATCCCTAAGCATCAGTTTGAAATTGCCATTCAAGCCGGCATTGGCGGAAAAATAATTGCCCGCGAAACTATAAGTGCGCTTAGAAAAGATGTCACCGGCTACCTCTACGGCGGCGATGTCACGCGCAAAATGAAACTCTTGCAAAAACAGAAAAAGGGTAAAAAGAGAATGAAAAAAATAGGCAAGGTAGATATACCGCAAGAGGCTTTCTTAGCAGTATTAAAGAAATAAACAATGAGGTTGAACCAAATAATAAATGTTCGGGA
The DNA here is from genome assembly GCA_038065175.1 of Patescibacteria group bacterium. Lineage (GTDB taxonomy): Bacteria > Patescibacteriota > Doudnabacteria > UBA920 > UBA920 > JBBTRN01. The sequence continues at coordinate 12,532 of JBBTRN010000009.1, forward strand.
TTGGCCCCGACGAAAGATGAACGTTGGCTACGGAACGCGAAATAAGATTGTCCTAAAGCAAACCAAAATGGGCAAAGTTTATTTTATGGCAAAAACTTATACTAAAGATATCGGCGAACTGCGCTCAGAAGTTTGCGCTTCAGTAATAGGGAACGTCTTTGGCTTTCCTGTTCAAAAAACTTGGTTTTGCCTAATGCCCGAATTAAAAATGTTTTCACACCCTTTAGGGGTTTTAGTGCAACTTGACGTTAGGAGAGAACGTTATACTAAGAGAAAACAATTTAAGGAAAACTTAATTCACGGTGGTGGTTTAATAGGTTTGATAGATAAAGATTTTGCTAGACTAAGGTCGGAAAAGGAACGGAGAAAAATCTATAAACTGAGTTTAGTAGTCGAAGCTCTCAGGAACTATGTTCGAAAGCACAAGAGATCAAAATTAGTCTGGAAACAATTTTTTGAACTTTTGGTTTTTGATTCTTTGATCGGAGGCACGGACAGGCATTATAATAATTGGGGTATTTTGGAAAAAGCGGATAATTCAGAGTTTATTAGACTGGCCCCAGCATTTGATAACGGTATTAGTTTACTTTGGAAAATAGATGAATATGCCCCAAAATTTCGAAAGGACATATTAACGATGCGTTTCACTAAAGGCGCGGAATCTATGTTCAAAAAAGATGCTGGTGGAAAATACGACTTATTTGAAGTTTTAGAGGCTCTTTATTCAATCCCGGAATTAAAAGGTTCGGGCCACGCAAAAAAAGTCTACGATAGACTGTGCTCGGTTAAAACAGGCTACTTGAAAAGAAATATGTTAAAAATCATCCCCCAACAGAAAAGGTTTAGGTCAGAAGAGCAAGATATACTAATTATCTATGAATATGCTATAATTAGGTTGGGTATACTGAAGGATGAGCTACTCATAATTCACAAAAAATTCAAATGATTCCTAAAATCCACTACCAAATAATTTATAGGAACGGAGAAAAAACTCCTGTCGCTGATTTTTTGAGGAATAGCGATGGTAGGTTTATTTTTGAGTATCTGGACAACCCTAAATATGAATTTCCAGGTTTTGACATCCATACTAAAAAAAATTTTAGTGATACACTTTGGGAGCAAATTGGCTTTAGAGTTCCAAATGTAGTTCGTGAGGAACACCCAAACACACCCCTAGAGGAACTTCTTCAATATACAAGTGGCAAGCTCATTACAGACCATTTCGAATTTCAGATAATCGAATAACAATAATAATAAAACCCCAATTTTGAGGTTTTATTATTTATACCCACCTGTCGGCTTATCCGAACTTATACCCGACAGGCTTTCGGCATGGGTCTCTGCTTTCGCAGGTCGCCGATTAAACTTTAACCGTTTAGTCCGTTAAAACGAACATTTAATCGGCCAAGGCTTTAGTTACAGTTCGGCTGTACCAAAGCCTTTGTGAATCTATAGTAACAAGAAAACTATAAAATTGTCAATTTTCGGCAAAAAAACCGATTTTTGATATAGTTAAAGCATGACTAACGCATTTATTTTCCACGGCACGGGCGGGCACCCGGAAGAAAACTGGTTTCCGTGGCTCAAGAAAGAACTTGAGGACAAAGGCCTTGAGGTTTTTGTACCGCAATTCCCGACGCCAGAAGGGCAAAGCTTGGAAGCTTGGCTGAAAGTTCTTGAACCCCACCTTCAAAAAATAAATACCGATACAATTCTCATAGGCCACAGTTTGGGTGGAATGTTTACTTTGAAGCTGTTGGAAATATTGAGTACGCCGATCAAACTAGCAGTGCTTGTCGGCACACCTATTGGCATCGGCACAATAAAAAACTTCGAGCAAGATAAAAACTTCGCGGGTTTCGATTTTGATTGGAGAAAAATAAAGCTGAATTCCAAGAACTTTATTGTTTACCATTCTGACAATGACCCTTATGTATGTTTAGAAAACGGACAGGAACTTGCAAAAAATCTTGACGCTAAATTAACTTTCATCCCTAAAGCCGGCCATTTTAACGCTAAAGCGGGTTACAAAAAATTTGAAGGCCTGCTTAAAAACCTTGAAAAATATTTATGATTTTCAAGTAGTCTAATTCGTGATTTATTTAAAATATTGCGCTTAGGGCGCATTTTTTGTTATGATGGTTTACTTTCGGGTAGTAAGATCAAACCCGAAAGACAAAAGGAGGTATAGCCAGTGTTCTGGAATGCCGCAGTCGCGTTATCAATCGCGTTTACTGCGGCCGGATACTGGCTGCAGAAACGCAAAGTATTGGAAGCAGAGTCGGGGGAGGCCATCTCTATTACTTGGCTGGTAGGCGGCATTGCCGCCTCGCTGGCAAAGGTGATCTACGGAGAGGATGGCGGCGGATGGGCTTTCACAGTAAGCGGCCTGGTCAATCTGTTTTCCAAAGGTTGGCTACTCGTTTACGTTCTTCACTTTAAAACCATTGCAAAGTGGGAGAAGTGGATGGCCACGTTCCTCGGGGCTCTAGTAATCTTGATGTTTTTTGCCCCTAACGCCTACGCCTCAAGCGTCAGGTTCTTCGGCCTCGGCCTCACCTGGAAAGATTTGTCGATGTGGCTCATAGGCATCGGCATCTTCTTTGCCCAAAAGCACGAGCTCAAGCAGGGTGGAGCCCGGGGAGTGTTCCGCGAAGCCCTGCCACTCGCCACTAGCGTCAGCGCCGGACTAATGCTTGCTTATTGTTTCCACGCAGGCACCTCTGGACCGCTTGTGGGCTACTTTGCTTACATCGCTTCACAGGCGGTGTTTATAGGCGAAAACCGCCGAGCGCACCGTGTTGTCAACCCGGTCTGAAGTCTTCGCTTTTTCGCGACAGACTTCAGATCGGAACACTTTATTCGCCTCCGCTAATACCCCGCGGCTTGCCGCGGGATTAATAGGGGCGAATCCGACGAAGCCTTGGCGAAGTCGGATAACAAGCTTCGGCGAATGAACATTCTATAATATTGCCCCTCGATACCTCGGGGCTTGCCCCGAGGTAGTTCATTTATTGGAATATTTTAAAAAAAAGCTAAAAAATGCTAAGTTTAAGGCATGGAAACTATGGCTTTAATTTTTTTTGGGCTTGTACTTGCCTATGCTATTTGGCTGATAGTGGGTAAAAAAAAGCAATTTGATACTGATTTGGAGGGCAACCCCTTGCTACCCGAGGCTATAGCACGACGCCGCGAGAATCTAGAGAGGATCATGGCGCTGGCAGGCAATAGCCCTCGTATTACGAACGATGATGTACAAAGAGTATTAGGCGTTTCCGATGCCACTGCCACTCGATATTTGAGCTACTTGGTTGACTTAGGCAAACTGTCAAGAATTGGCGAACGAGGACAACAAGTTTACTACCAATTACCCCCGAAATAACTAATAAACCATTCTCATATTCTTAAGAATATGAGAATGGTTTTGACTGCTAAAATGGACGGACAAAAACAAGACAACATCTGGCCTGGGCTGGAAGTTGAAATAGTTTTAAAAAAGGATCAGCGCACAGGCAGGCTTACGCGAGGTGTTGTTGATAGAATTTTGACTAGCTCCGGCTTTCATCCGCATGGCATTAAGGTAATGCTCACAGACGGACATGTGGGCAGGGTGCAAAATATAGGATAAGATTAGTCCCAGAAGTGCTAAAAAAATCATGTCCTGCAAAACAAGCGGAAACCCCGCCCCAGTTTCGCACAAGGCTATTTGTGGGCAAGTTTGGATTTGTGATAATATATAAAATGTGTTCCAAAACCGCAAACTCATAAATAAGGTAATGTACGTTATGGCTATAGTTATAATCATTACTATGGTGATTTTAACTTTAGGCCCGAGTATTTTCCAATAACGTTAGCTGAACTTTCCAGCTACAGGCTAAAAGCTAATCGCTAAATACTATGATTGTATGTTTAAATTCAACCTTCAAACCGACGAAAAACTGCTTAAAATAGAACGGCAGGCGGAAATCATTCTGGTTAAGCCGGTTTTAATTGTCTTTATTTTAATTTATGCGCCGTGGGCGTTTTTAATTAAATACGAGCTCCACGCCCGCTTTAGCAGGCTGTTAATAACCTGGACTTTTTTGGTCATCCTTTACGCTGTATATAAATTTATATTATGGCTAATAAATGTTTATTTAATCACTAACAAAAGGCTCATAGCGGTAATTTACAAAAGCCTAATCAACAAAACTGTTTTGGAAACCCCCATTGAGCGGATACACAACATTAGCGCCCAAACCAAAGGGCTTGCACATTCGCTTTTGAAAATCGGCGATGTGACTGTGCAAGTGGCTTCGCTTACCCAGCCGATGGTTTTAAAAAACCTAAAAAATCCGGAAGACATTAAAGATTTTCTCTGGAAAACGCATAGACCGCAAACCCAAATTTTGCGCACACAAAAACTATGAAACCCGTATGAAAATAAGCTGGATGTCTAAATCCGCTGTTGTGCTGCTGCTGATTACCGCGGGATTCTTAGGCCACCAAAAATTCAAGCAATACCGTTTGCAAAAAAAAATCAATTTTGAAAAGGAAAGCCTCCAAAGCCAATACCAGGAACTGGGGGGTAAAAACGAACAGCTTACGGAAACTTTAGGCTACCTGAATTCAGACGCTTACAAAGAATTAATCGCAAGACAGCAGTTGAATTTGCAAAAAGAAGGGGAAATGGTCTACAGCTTTTCAAATTCGGAAAAGAATAGGAATGGAACGGAAGCGCAGGCGGAGAGCCCTACAAATTTCCAAAAATGGGCGCGCTATTTTTTAAATAAGGAATAATATCCGCAAGAACGCGTATTTTAATTATGAACCAAACACAAAAAAAAATTCCTTACCGTGTTATTGTTTTAATCGCGGCGTCGCTCGCGCTAATTTTCGCATTTGCATATTGGATAGCGCTTTCAAAAGAATCGTCTATAAAAAACGGACTGCTTAGCTCACTCCCGCTTCCTCTACTACTGGTTGAAAACCGCCCTATTTACAGCGACGATTTTTTTTCCCGGACACAGGCGCATAAAATAATTTTCGGCAATGACAGCGCCAACCTTGCCGAAGCAAAAACGCAAATCTTGCAAAGATTGCTATACGAAAAGCAGTTAGAAATATTGGCGTCAAGGCAAAAAGCCAGGCTTGGGGATTGGCGGGATTTTGCCAGCCTGCCTGGAGCTGAAATAGAAAAAAACCAGGTGCTTAAAAGTGCCGTGGCATTGGAAGCCAAGGAAGACACTTTTAAGTTTTGGTTTTACTCGCAAGCACAGTTAAACCAAGAAGCCTACAAAACCGCAAATTTTGTATTGGATGAACTAAAAAATGGCAAAGATTTCCAGGAATTGGCAAAAATCTACAGCCAAGACATTTCAAGCATGCAATTCGGCGGCGATTTAGGCCCGGTTTTGGCGGAAAATTTAATGTTTGAATTTAAGGAAAAACTCCTGCAATCAAAGTCCGGAGATGCTCTAATCATACCCAGCCGTCTCGGTTTACACATTGTCCAGATATATATGAAAAAAATCCAAGGGGAAGGCAAAGATGTGCTATACTTAAAGCAGATATTCCTTAAGGCAAGCGATTTTGTGGAATGGGCAAAAGAAGAAACAAAAGATTATAAAATAATAAATATTATAAATATCTAGCCCTCAAACCAAAAAAGATGGACGGATATAAAAAATATTACAAATTTTTTTGTGAACAAAGACATAATAAATTTTGTTAAAGAATCAAGGCTGCATGGGGTGCCTGATCCGGAAATAAAGCAGGAATTGCTTTCTGCCGGCTGGGAAGCTCATGTTGTGGAAGATAACTTTGTTCATTTGAAAGCATTAACCGACAAACCGCTTACTAACAAAGACGAGGATCTTAGTTTCCCTAACCACGAAAAACCAGACGCGCCGCAAGATCGCGCCCAAAAAAACGAGTACAGCGTTTTGACGGCAAATACCCCGACACCCAAAAACACAAAAAATATCCGACGAAATTTTACCAAGCAAATTTTGTTTTTGCTAACCGGTCTATCTTTTATAATATTCAGCTTACTTTTATACAGTTATTCTGTCTTAGGGGTTTATAACCCCAAGAAAGTTTGGCAGCAATGGTGGTCCCGCGGGTTTTCGCAGTATTACGCGGCCAGATTTAACGGAAGCTACAAAAACAACACTGACCATTCATTGTATAATTTCTTTTATGAAATTTACCGAAATTCTTCCAACGAAAATCCGGAAACAGAAATTGAAATCGGATTCAGCATAGAAACCCCTTCAAAAAAATATATAAAAAATGCGGCTTTTTTGGAAAAAGACGGCTTCTCGTATGCTAATTTATATGATTTTAAGGATATCTTAGCGGCATACAACTTATCTGAAATTGGTTGGATTAGATTCGATAATGTAAAATACAAAAAAGAAATAGAGAAAATTTTTGGAAAGAACGAATTTAATGAACAATTAAACGAGTTTAAACAAAAATTTTCTTCAGAGTTTGGCGGCTTAATTTCTCAATACAATCCAGTAATTTCAAATATGCCTAAAGGGTTAGAAAAATTAGATGGCAAATACACGGTTAGGTCTGAAATTAAAATAGATAAAGCAGCTTTGTCCGATTTGATTTTTGGAGTTTTTAACCATTCAGTTAATTCCTTAAATACCGGAAGCGCCCCGGCTGCCAACTTATTTACCCAAGAAATGTCGGACAGGCTAAGTTCCGGACTAAAAGAATTATTAAACGAAGTCAACATAAAAAAAGTCCAAGCTTGGACTGGAATTTTCGACGGACAATTGAATAAATTACAAATCGTTATTGATGTTCCAGCGCTTTCTGGTGAAATCCAAAAACTCTCCGGTGTACCTAAAGCGCTTGGCAAAAATCGCGATGCTGAAAGGTTAGCAGATATTATTCAAATTCGAAGCGCCCTGGAAAGCTACAAATCAAATCACTCCCGCTTTCCCGAGTCTAAAAATGGCCAGCCATTAGCTATAGAAAATTATATTAGTGCGTTTCCCGAGGCCCCGGCCCCAACTGATGGAACTTGCACTGAATATTTTAACACCTATTGGTACCAGGTTTCTACGGACAGCCAAAATTATGAAATGACTTTCTGCCTCGGGGAATCTACAGGCGGCTACTTTGCGGGTATTAATAAATTAACCCAAGAAGGTATTAGCGCGGTTAAAGATTGTCCCTCAACCCCTGAAAACTGCTTTAAGAATAACCAGCCGGACGAACAAATTGAAACCGGCGGCCAAGGGTCGGTTGGAGAATTTATTTTTGAAATAAGCTTCAAAGATCTGGAAGAGCCAAGGGAAATTACCGCTCCTCAAGAATTTGTTGACTTTGAGCAAATCTTGCAGAATATCCAAAACGGCACGAAATTCATGCCCCAACTTGTACCGATTAACCAGACTCAAAATTAAAATAACTTATGAAAATAGGTATTTTTGATTCCGGTTTGGGAGGTTTAGTTATTGCCCGCGCTATAGTAAAAAAACTCCCGAAGTACGACTACATTTATTTAGGCGATACAAAAAATTTGCCCTATGGGCAAAAATCACCCGTCCAAATTTACCGCTTTACCTTAAAAGCGGTGGATTTTTTATTTAAACAAAAATGCCAAATTATAATAATTGCCTGCAACACAGCTTCTGCTCTAGCTTTAAGAAAAATCCAACAACAATATTTGCCTACACACTATCCAAATAGGCGGGTATTGGGAGTAATTATTCCCACCCTGGAATCTATCTGGCAACCGCCAATCGATATTCGATCTCCTATTCGAACGAATAGGAGATCGAAAGTAGGGGTAATAGGGACTACAGCAACAATCAAATCCCACATATATAAAAAAGAATTGACAAAGATCAATGGCCAAGCAAGAATCATTGAACTCGTTGCACCGGATCTAGTGCCTCTGATTGAACAAAATTCTTTACAAAAAGCCCGAAAAACCGTAAAATTATACCTAAGGCCTTTTAAGAAGCGGGGGATAGAAGCCCTGATTTTAGGGTGCACCCATTACCCGATTTTGAAGAAGACGTTTGGGCAAGCTATGGGGAGGAAAGTGACTGTAATAAGCCAGGACGAAATAATGCCCGGAAAGCTTGTAAATTACCTTAAGCGGCACAAGGAGCTGGCAAGCAAACTTTCAAAAAATTCAAAAAAAGAATTTTGGGTAACCTCGCGAAATTCAAAGTTTGATAAAGTAGCAAAAAGGATGTTTGGCAGAAAATTAGATTTAAAATTAGTAAAAATATAAAATTTATCATAAACCTTTTGCATCAGCGTACCATTCGACAGGCTCATGGTGGTGAGCAAAGCCGAACCACTAGTACAGTGATGTAAAAGGACCCGAAAAACTTTGCCAGAGTAGCTCCCGCCAAAGCCAGGCAGGCATCTGGTACCCGCCCGCAACGACTTCGCCGATATATCAACATAATAGTGTTTAATGGTGCCGGCTTAGCTCATCTGGTAGAGCAGCGGCCCGCCCCGCACCATTCGTTTTGCCGACGTAGCTCAACTGGCAGAGCAATGGTATCGTAAACCATAGGTTATCGGTTCAACTCCGATCGTCGGCTCCAAATGGTGCGGGGTAAACAGGTTAGAGGTTCAAGCTTGCCCCGTAAATAACGAAGTTGTTGTACGGGGTCCGACAGCCGGCTCCACTAGATACTAATTTAATAACTACTGCCCAGTCGTTGCGAAGTCGGGCGGGTAAACCGCAGGCTAAGGGTTCAAATCCCTTCTTCGGCTCCAGGCGATAGGCAGGCGGGGCAATGACCCTGAACCAATCGCTTCGCTCTGGTACGGGGTAAATATCGTAAACCATAGGTCGTCAGT
>JBBTRN010000009.1:21367-59129 GCA_038065175.1 Patescibacteria group bacterium
CGAGCCGATGAACATCGGAGCGAGCGCTACAGGGGTCCAACCGTCGGCCCCGTACACCATATTCCGGCACAGGTCAAGAGGCTTTAGTCTTGACATAAACCGGTAATTTTATGAAGATACTATTGTTTTCATGACAGAAAATCAACCAACACCCCTCCCTCACCCTCCCCATAAAGAGGAGGGGAAATCACAAAAAAAATCAGTAAATTTTTTTCTGCTCTTTGAGCTGGGGATTGAATTTGCGGTTATTTTAGGCTTACCTTTAATAGGCGCGGTGTATTTAGGCAAATGGCTGGATGCAAAATACGAGACTAAGTTTATTATCATAATATGCCTACTGCTTGGGCTCGCTTTAAGTTGGTATATGATATTTAAAAAAATAAATCAGATTAGAAAAATAATAAAATAATGCTTTTATTGCTTCCTCCACTCGCCGCGGAAAAAATGTTTTCCATAGGCGGACTGCCAATAACCAATTCGTATATAAACTCCACCATTGCTTTGGTCTTTTTTGTAACCTTTGGATTTCTAATAAGATCCGCGGTTGGTAAATATTATTCGGCCGACAAGCCTCCCAAGGGTCTCTTAAACTTCTTTGAAAGCATTTTGGAATTCCTTTTAGGTTATATAGACAATGTCACTAAGGACCGGAAAAAAACTTTAAAGTTTTTGCCCATTGTCGGCGCTTTGTTTTTGTTTATACTTATTTCCAACTGGATGGGGCTTTTACCCGGTACCGGCTCTATTGGTATTTACCAACTTCACGCAGGGCATGTAGAACTTATTCCGCTTTTAAGGTCGGCTAACGCCGACTTAAATATGACTATTGCCATGGCCGTGTTCGCAGTAATTACTTCCCATTTGATTGGTATTGTTGCGATTGGCTTTTTTAAATACGCCAATAAGTTTATTAAACTCGGCGATTTGTACCACGCGGTTAAGAGTTTAAGTCCCATAAAAATTTTAACCGCGGTGATTGAGTTTTTTGTTGGGCTGATTGAAATTTTTTCCGAGGCCGCAAAGATGGTCTCACTTTCCCTAAGGCTTTTTGGAAACATATTCGCGGGAGAAGTATTGCTTACAGTTTTAGCCGGACTGATAGCGTTTATAGCGCCATTGCCGTTCATGGGTTTGGAACTCTTAGTAGGCGCTATCCAGGCAGTTGTTTTTTCTATGTTAACGCTGGTATACTTAACTATGGCAACTGCGGAGCCGCACGGTGCGCACAACGACGATAATCACGAACTTGCGAAAGCTCATGGCTGATGGATTACAAAATAGGGATTATGTATAATTTCCGCCATCGGCGGATCCGCTCCGCGGGACATAATTCCTAATTCATAATTCATTTCACAAGCGGGACATTAAACTATCAAGTAAATAAAGATCCACGCGTTGTGAAAAGGAGAAAACAAATGGACGCAGAAAGTTGGCAGTTAGTCGCTAAATCGTTCGCCATTGCCATTGGCGGCGTGGCTCCGGCCATTGCCATTGGCAAAATTGCCTCTAAGGGCATGGAAAGCATTGGCCGAAACCCTGAAAGCGGGGACAAGCTGTTCGTGCCTATGCTGCTTGGCATGGCTTTTGCCGAAGCTATTGCTATTTATGCGCTGGTGGTTACGTTTACATTGTAGCAACAGCCCCCTCTCTTAAGATAAGAGAGGGTTGGGGTGAGTTATGAAAATTTGATAATAATCAACAGCTCATAACCCCTCCTAACCTCCCCTTAACTTAAGGGGAGGAAACTAACAAACAAGTTTCCTTCCTTTTTAATATCATGGATTTTCATCAGATAGCAAATATTTTAATACCGATTGCCCAGGCCGCCACCGAAGCCGCGCAACAAGCTGGACAAACAGATTCCGGAATTTTAGGTACTCTTGGGATAAACTGGAAGCTGTTCATAGCCCAGTTAATTAACTTTGGGATTATCCTCCTCGTCCTTTGGAAATGGGTATTTACACCCGTGGCTAAGAAACTCACGGAGAGAACAGAAGGGGTGGAAAAGGCTATGCGGGACGCGAGTGAAACTGAAAAGGCCAAAGCAGACTACTTCCAATGGAAAGAAACAGAAATGATTAAAGTAAGGAGCCAGGCTACGGCAATTATTACCGCAGCGCAAAGCGAAGCCGGTAAAGCTAAACAGCAAATTATGGATGAAACCAAATCCGAGCAAGCGCGCGTAATTGAGCAAGCCAAAGTTAAAATTGAAGAAGAGAAAAACCGGGCTGTGCGCGAAGTAAAATCGCAAATGGCGGACTTGGTTACATTGGCCACTGGACGTATAATAAAAGAAAAATTAGATAGCAATAAGGACAAGGAATTAATTTATGAAACCTTAGCAAATATCGGTAAATAGTTATAAGGTTTGGCAGCCAGTAAAGTCATAAGTTTTTAGTGTTAGATACCAATAACCTATTCCTATATACTAAACTGGTGGCCACAACCTACAACCTAGTCCAATGAAAATAACTTCCCAACAATACGCCTCGGCTTTACTCGACGCTGTGCATCAAACCGCTGAAAAAGACCACAATTTGGTTTTGGATAATTTTGTTAAGGTTTTAGCGCAAAATGGTGATTTAAGTAAGTATCAGGAAATAGAAAATGAGTATAAGATACTTGAAATGCAGGGAAAGGGGATTACGAGCGCAGAGGTGACGCTAGCAAGAGAAGTTGAGGTAAATTCGGTTTTAATGGATAGTTTAAATAAAGTTGTGAGCGGGAAAGTGGAAATTAGAAAAAAAATCGATGAATCCATCATCGGCGGGGTAGTATTGAGAGTGGACGATATGCTAATAGACGCGAGCGTGAGGGGGCAATTGGATAAATTAAATCAAACATTAAAAGAATAAGATGGAATCAACAAATATTGTTTCTCAATTAAAAGACAAAATTCTTAGTTTCCAGCCCGACGCGAAGGTAGAAAAGGTGGGAACGGTTTTGGAAGTGGCGGATGGCGTGGCGAAAATTTGACAAGTATATACAGGTAGTATACAATATGGATATAAGAATTTTGCCAGAGACTTTAGCATTTGAATGGGACGGCGGCAATAACGAGAAAAACTTCCTCAAACACGGCTTAAGCAATAAGGAATGTGAAGATGTTTTTGGGGTAAACGAATTTTTACTTCTGAAAGATCAGGCGCATTCAACAATTGAAGATCGTTATTTGGTTATTGGGCCTAACAAGCTTAATAAAATTTTAGTTTTAGCAATAACCTTGCGTGGTACTCGCGTACGGATTATCTCCGGACGCCCGGCCAGCAAAAAGGAGAGGATATTTTATGAAAAAACCTTTAAAACTCCCAAAATTCAAAAATGAAGACGAGGAGCGCGAATTCTGGGATAAAATTGATCTTACTGATTATTTTGAAGCCAAAGACTTTATCCGTGCTTCTTTCCCGAACCTAAGACCGACCAGCAAATCTATTTCACTGCGCATGCCGCAGACTGTGCTTTGGGATCTTAAACAAAGGGCTAACGCCATAGACATTCCCTACCAGGCGCTAATGAAAAAATACATCGCCGAGGGCATGAAGCGCGACTCCCAGCTGGTAAAAAAATAGCTTAGCAATTATCGACAGGGTGGTAAGTATGGATAATATGCTAATTGACGCGAGTGTGAGGGGACAGCTTAATAAATTAAATCAAAGTTTAAAAAATTAACGTTGTCATTGCGAGGAGTCCTCGACGAAGCAATCTCTTCAAAGGATAAGATCGCTTCGGCTGCACTCGCGATGACAGGAAAAGAAAAATTATGTCACGAACACATCACGATAGGGTAAGCAATTATAACCCTGACATTCCAGGTACTGAGGGTGAACATGTGTACGAAGGTCTTAACCAAATTGGAGAACTTGGTCGAGTAGATTTGGCTCGCCTAGTAGATTTAGTAAGACAAAAGCATATCGGGTTCACTATTCATGGAGCCGGAGCTGGAGAAGCAGGAGAATTAAGAATTGACGGAAGCAGTTCTTTCGGCGTAAGAGTGCAAAGAATAACCGATGACCCGGATCATCCTTTTGAAGATATTTGGACCGAAGTTAAAGGATAAAATTATGGCACAAGCAAATATCGTTTCTCAATTAAAAGACAAAATTTTAGCTTTCCAGCCCGACGCAAAAGTGGAGCAAGTGGGTTATGTTTTGGAAGTGGCAGACGGCGTGGTGAGAGCAACCGGACTTTCAGAGGCTGGGAGTATGGAAATGGTAAACTTTTCCGCAACAGGCGGATCCCTGCCCGACCGGCAGGCGGGCGCCTCCGTCGGAGAAACCATTATCCAAGGCGTGGTTTTAAATTTAGAAGAACATCAGGTGGGGATTATAGTTTTAGGCGACTTTAGCAAAATTAAAGTGGGAGATGTAATCCGCCCAACCGGCCAAGTGCTTTCCGTTCCTGTTGGCGAAGATTTAATTGGCAGAACTGTGGGAGCATTGGGCGAACCTAAGGACGGCAAAGGAGTCATTAATCCGCCAGCTGGCGGACAAAAATCTTACCCAGTGGAAAAAATCGCGCCCGGGGTCATTACCCGCGAAAGCGTTAAACAACCCGTGCAGACAGGCATTAAGGCCATTGATGCTTTAATTCCTATCGGCCGTGGACAGCGCGAACTTATAATCGGCGACAGGCAAACGGGTAAGACAGCTGTTGCTATAGATACCATCATCAACCAAAAAGGCCAGAATATGATTTGCATTTATGTGGGGATTGGCCAAAAAGAAAGCAAAATGCGCAAAATTGTAGCTAAGCTGGAAGAGACTGGCGCTATGGAATATACCATTGTAGTTTCGGCCTCGGCTTCGGAACCGGCCGCGCTTTCGTACCTGGCGCCTTACGCGGCCACAGCCATGGGCGAATACTTTATGGACCAAGGAAAAGATGTTTTGGTGGTTTATGACGATTTAAGCAAGCAGGCCGTGGCTTACCGTGAAATATCGCTTTTACTCCGCCGCCCTCCGGGGCGCGAAGCTTACCCGGGAGATGTGTTTTATTTGCATAGCCGATTATTGGAACGAGCCGCTAAACTAAACAAAGATTTTGGCGGCGGGTCTTTAACAGCGCTTCCGATTATAGAAACCCAGGCTGGAGACATTTCGGCCTATATACCAACCAATGTTATTTCTATAACGGACGGACAAATTTTCTTGGAGTCGGACTTGTTCTATAAAGGCATTCGCCCTGCATTGAATGTCGGCATTTCCGTGTCCCGCGTAGGCTCCAGTGCCCAAACTAAGGCTATGAAAAAAGTGGCTGGGAAATTAAAATTAAACTTAGCGCAGTTTAGGGAACTCGAAGCCTTTGCCCAGTTTGGGAGCGATTTAGATGAATCTACAAAAAACCAATTAGAACTCGGCCGCCGCTTATCTGAAATCTTAAAACAGCCCCAGTACCAGCCAGTACCCGTAGAAAATCAAGTCTGTATAATCTACGCCGTGGGTAATGGTATGTTTAATTCCATCCCGGTAGAAAAAATTCAAACCGCGGAAAAAGATTTTTACCAGTACTTAAGGACAAACGCGAAAGATGTTTTAGAGGAGATAAAGAATACCAAAGAGCTTTCAGAAAGCACGGAAGGGAAATTAAAAAAGACGATTGAGGAATTTGTTAAAAGTGTAAAATGACACGCCTCATGTGTCATCCCGCACTTGATGCGGGATCCATTAAATGGATTTCCGCTTTCGCGGGAATAACAAGAAAGAAAAAAATATGGACAAAATCGCATTAGAAAGATCAGATCAAGTTTTTTACCAATACGAGGCAAGGAAGGTTTTTGATTATTTAAAAGAAAAAGGCGTAAAAAATATAAAACCTGGCACCGCCATATCGGAAGCGCTTAACAAATGATTGAAGGTATCGAAGAATACCAAACTAACCCAGACATTTTTACTGGACCTCGAGGCGACGAGCCAGATGAGAATAAACCTTGATAGTCTAGCTTATTTAACTTATGCCCGGAATAAAAGAACTCAAAACTAGAATTAAGTCTATCGGCTCGACTCGTAAAATTACCCGCCTGGCGGATGCAAGAGAAACATATAAAAAATGCTATAATTAAGGCATATGCAAGAAATAATTGACAAAATTAAGCCAATTTTAGTTAAAGCCGATGTAACGAAAGCCGGACTTTTTGGCTCTGTGGTTAGCGGTAAGGCAACAAAAAAAAGCGATATAGACGTGTTGGTTGAATTTCCTGACGGCAAAAGCCTGCTCGATTTAATTGGCTTAAAACAGGATTTAGAAGACGCGCTGGGCAAAGAAGTAGATGTTGTAACCTACCGTTCATTACATCATTTGCTCAAGGACAGAATCCTAAAGGAAGAACGTAGAATTTATGGAAAGTAAGATTAAAATTTTATTACAACACATTTTAGAGTCCATAGAAACCCTTGAAGCGCACTTGAAAGGGTTATCTGAAGAGCAGTTTATGGCCGATGTCTTGGTTCAGGACGGTGTGGAAAAACGACTTGCCAATATTGGCGAGGCAGTGGCTAATTTACCTAATGATTTTGTTATGTCTAATGAACAAATTCCCTGGCGAAAGATAAGCGGGTTAAGAAATATAATCATTCATGAATATTTTGGAGTAGATTTAGTTTTAATTTGGAATATTGCAAAACAGGACATTCCGGTTTTAAAAATTTTTGTTGAAAATAGCCTTAAAACAGAGATGTCCTTGAATCGATTCGAACCACAAAAGAAATCAACGAAGACACGGAAAATAAGTTAAAAAAAATTATTGAAGAGTATATTAAGACAATTAAATAAAGGTTCCTCGCAGCAGAGCTGGCGAGGTATTAACTGCAAGGGGAGAACTATCATTTCGGAGCAAAGCTCCGAGGTATTAAACCTGTATTAGCTCCTCGGCTCGCAAGATAATCCTTAAGGATTATCTTGACTCGCTCTACGTCGCGAATAAAAACTATATGGGAACAGACTTTAGAAAACAACTAGGCGATGCCGCAAGGGCCTTAAATAAAGAGGTCAACCCTCCTGAACCAGCGCCAACGGAAGAAGTAACTCCACGCGAAGCTGATGAACCAAAAAAGGAAATCGAAGTTTTCTCTAAAGTAAAGCTAAAACCGGGTGCTAAATTACTTCAGCAACACAGAAATCCCGGAGGCACCTTAAAGGAACCAACAATCGGGCAAACAATTCGCATGGGTTATAAAGATGCTGAGTCAGGATTTATAGTCAAAGCTATTCTTAACATGCCAGGTTTGGGTACAGCGGTTGAAATTGAACCTGTTAATTACAGTTATAAAACAGACGCAGGCATAACTTATATAGTTAAATTAGAAGATGTAGAATAAAATGCCCGGAATTAAAGAATTAAAAAATCGAATAAGAAGTATCGGCAGTACCGGTAAAATCACCCCGCGATGAAAAATTTTACAGCCTTTACTATGAAATATCTATAAGCTATAATATTATCAAAATCATTAATAAAAAGTATGGCTTTAATAAACAAACAACATCATAAAGTTTATACCTTCACCTCGGTAATCGAAAAAGACGAGGACGGCTATTTTGCCTATGTGCCCCAACTTCCCGGCTGCCACACGCAAGGAGACACTTATGAAGAGGCGCTGGCGAACATAAATGAAGCCACACAAGCCTATTTGAGGTCTATGATTAAGACAGGTGAAGAAATCCCGAATGAAAAAGATATAACTGTAAGCTTGAATAAACTTGAACTTTCGATCTAATGCCAAAACTGGCTCGTTTTACCGCTAAAGAGATTATCGCGCTTGTTTTAAAGCGCGGTTTTGTTGAGCACCATCAAACGGGTAGCCACAAAGTATTTTACCACCCTGACGGCAGACGGACGGTTGTGCCTTTCCACGGCAATAAAATATTGCATCCCAGGCTTATAAAATCAATCATCAAGGAAGCAAAACTGGGTACAAAGGAATTGCTAAAATAATATGGCCGGAATAAAAGAATTAAAAACCCTGTACCACTCTCCGCCTGAGGCGGATCGGGTACAGGGCGCGGCTCGAATTAAATCATCTTAACTATATGGCAGGCATCAAAGAATTGAAGACCAGGATAAAATCTATTGGAAGCACCCGCAAGATTACCCGCGCGATGCAGATGGTTAGCGCGGCCAAAATGCGCAAAAGCCAGCAGGCGGTTTTTAACAGCAGAGCTTACGCTAATTTAGCTTGGAAACTGATTGAAAAACTTTCAGAGGTAACTCCAATCAAACATCCTTTAATGGAAGCATATCCAAAAGCCAAAAAAATCGGCCTTGTGCTTTTAACAACCAACAGGGGATTGGTAGGGAGCTTGAATATCAATTTACTCGCAAAAATTAAAGAAATTGATTCGAAAAATAAGGACTTGCAAACAACCGAGCAAAGCGCAGAGATTTTGACGGAAATAATTACCCACGGAAAAAAAGGCCAGAACGTGGCTGCGCGATTGAAAAAAACTATTATAGCCGATTTCCCCAAACAAGACAGGGTTGTCACCGTTGAAGAAATTTATCCCATTGCTCAATTTTTAAGTGAAATGTACGCGAGCGGGCAATACAAAAAAATAGTTTTGGTTTTTAACGAATTTGTCTCGACTCTTCAACAAAAAGCAACGGTCAAACAACTTTTTCCGTTTATTAACCAAACCCAGACCGTTGACCCTGAACCGGAAGGGGATTCTGAAGTTGAAACCGCAAATTTTGAAACAGATGATTGGGTAAAAGAACCTTCTAAGGTTATAGCCGGACTGAATACAATAGTTCAAACCGACTCGGACAATACCGAAAAAATGGTTGATTTTATAAAAGACAGGACTGTTAGAGAAAACTATACTACATACGGGGAAATTTTGTTTGAGCCCACGCCCAAAATTGTCATTGAACATTTAATTCCCAGAATTATTGAATCCCAGGTTTATGAAACTATTTTGGAAGCGGAAGCTTCCGAACACAGCGCGAGAATGGTTATGATGAAAAACGCGACCGACGCGGCCGGAGACTTAATTTCTGACTACACCTTAACTTACAACCAGCTAAGGCAAGGGAAAATAACTACCGAGCTTGCGGAAATAACAGCTGGCAGGATCGCTTTGGAGTAAATTTATGAGAAAAACAAACTACGATCCTGCTGTCCATATTTATGATGACGGTCCGATTGACAGGGTCTTTGCTTCTGACAAGAGCTTCTATTCTGATGTTGTTATTGATCTAGCTTGCGAAATAGCAGAAATCGTTTACCCTAACAACGAAGATAGTCGTGAACAACTTGAAACCCAGCTAATTGACTTAAATGATGTTGATAGGATAAAAAAGTATTGCTATGAAACGAAATCTTATTTTTCAGACGCAGAAAGGCTGAAATATATTAAAAAAAGAGCTTTTCACGAAAAATTTACAAATTTTCACGAGTTCCGACCAGAATCTCAGAGAGAGAAAAGAAGGCCCAATTAAACCATAAGCAAAAAATTTATGAATAACAAAGGCTCAATCACCCAAGTAATCGGCCCCGTAGTGGATGTAAAATTTAACGAAGGCCAAGTGCCGGGGATTTATTCAGCATTAGAGGTAGTGAGTCCATTTATGGGCTCGGCAGAGAAAGCCGATAAATCGGCTGACTACAAGCTCGTGCTGGAAACACAGCAGCAACTCCCGGGCAACATTGTGCGCACCATCGCGATGAGCTCGACAGATGGTTTAAAGCGCGGGATGGAGGTTTTGGATACCGGTGCTGGAATTACCGTACCTGTAGGAAAAACCACGCTGGGACGCATTTTTAACGTGCTAGGAGAAGCTGTAGACGGAGCAGAAACTCCAAAATCCGAAAAAAGATACCCCATTCACCGCCACGCGCCGAAATTTACTGAACAAAACGTTAAAACTGAAGTATTGGAAACAGGCATTAAAGTTATAGACTTAATCTGTCCTATATTAAAAGGCGGTAAGGTTGGTTTGTTTGGTGGAGCAGGCGTAGGAAAAACAGTTATTATTCAAGAGCTTATAAACAATATTGCCAAAGCTCACGGCGGCGTAAGTGTGTTTGCCGGAGTGGGGGAAAGGACTCGCGAGGGAAATGATTTGTACCACGAAATGAAAGAAGCAAAAGTTTTGGACAAGCTCGCTATGGTGTTCGGGCAAATGAACGAACCACCTGGAGCGCGCGCTCGCGTAGCTTTAACCGGACTTTGTATGGCGGAATATTTTAGAGATGAAGAAGGCCAAGATGTTTTAATGTTCATAGACAACATTTTCAGGTTTACACAAGCAGGAAGCGAAGTGTCGGCTCTTTTAGGCCGTATTCCCTCTGCCGTAGGCTACCAGCCGACTTTGGCTACGGAAATGGGGGAACTTCAGGAACGCATTACATCTACTGACAAAGGCTCAATTACTTCTGTTCAGGCGGTCTATGTTCCGGCAGACGACTTAACAGACCCGGCGCCTGCCACTACTTTTGCCCACTTAGACTCAACAGTGGTGTTAAGCCGTGCCTTAACCGAACTCGGCATATACCCGGCCGTAGACCCGTTAGATTCGACTTCCACAATTCTTGACCCAAACATTGTTGGCCAAGAACACTATGACGTTGCCAGAGGAGTACAAAAAACACTTCAAAGATACAAGGACCTCCAGGATATTATTGCCATTTTAGGCATGGAGGAATTGCCGGAAGATGACAAAATTACCGTAACCCGCGCGCGCAAAATCCAACGCTTTCTTTCCCAGCCCTTTGCCGTGGCCGAGGTGTTTACCGGGGCCAAGGGAGAATTTGTTAAACTACCTGACACAATAAAAGCTTTTAAAGAAATCCTCACGGGAAAACACGACGACAAACCGGAACAGGCATTTTATATGAAGGGCGGGATAGAGCAGGTGCGCTAATAGCTACTACTAAATACGAAAAGACTAAATTACTAAAATGAAAAGAGAGGACTTGATTTATAAAGATGAATGTTACAAAATTGTCGGCATTCTCTTTAAAGTCTTCAAAGAACTGGGAGGCACCTTACTTGAACACCATTACCAAAAGGCTATCGTAGTTGCCCTGAAATTGCCGGGGATTAAGTTCACTGAACAATACCCTATAAAGCTGTACTATGAGGGGAAATTTATTGGGATATTCTATGTTGACTTCCTAATTGAAATCGGTGGCGCAAAAATTATTTTAGAAATTAAGAAAGGTCAGCTTTTCAGGAAAAAGAATATCAAACAAGTCAGTAATTATCTTAAGGCAGAGAAACTTAAACTTGGTATTTTGGCAAATTTCACGCCATCAGGAGTAATATACAAAAGAATAGTTAACCTTCAATAATAGATTTAGTAATTTAGTTTATTTAGTAGTTAGTAGTATTTTATGCCTACACTTAATTTTCAGCTTGTAACACCTGAACACGCTGTTCTTGAAAAAGAGCTGACTTCCTTAACCTGCCCGACTGCTTTGGGGGACATTACAATCCTACCTCACCACGCCCAGCTGGTGGCCGCTTTAGTACCGGGAGAACTTCATGCTAAAAGCAGTAATGAAGATTTCTATATAAACATTACCGGAGGTTTTGTGGAAGTAAGCAAGGACGGTAAAATAGTGGTCCTTGCGGATGCCGCGGAGCATTCTTTTGAAATCGACTTAAGAAGAGCGGAAGAAGCTAAAAAGAGAGCCGAAAAAGCAATGAGCGAGAGCGCGCTTTCTGGAGAAGAATACGCGACAGTGGCGGCTGCTCTTGAAAGAAGCTTGTCTCGCTTAAAAGTAGCCAGGAAACGCTCTCGCCAAAAAAATCCAATAACAGGCGAAAGTAACTTTAAACAATAAAAAAATTGATAGTTTAGTCCCTCGGAGTTAATTTTTTTGATTAGTAAATTGTTTTAAATATGGTTGCAAACTTATGAAAAAAGCTTTCCAACCAAAATCTGGTTTAGAAAAATTCGGGTTTTTTATTTACGAGAGGCTTGTGGAAAACTTTCCGCGCACTTACTTTGTCGGCGGCACGGTGCGCGATTTTTTATTGGGCAATAAAATTACGGATATTGACATTGCGACCTCGGCCACCCCCTCGCAAAGCGCAGAAATCTTAAAAAAATATTTTATTGAATGTAATTTAGGCTACCAGGCTATGGGCGTGGTTATTGCCACTGGCAAACCGTATGCGGCCACCGTTGCCACTTTTCGCAAAGACCTAAAATCAGTATCCAGATACCCTAAAATAAAGTTTGTAAAAAGCCCCAAGGAAGATTCCATAAGAAGGGATTTCACAATAAATTCCTTATATTTTAGCCCAAAAACGAATAAAATTTTTGACTTTCATGGAGGATTGGCTGACCTAAAGAAAAAAAGGATTAAGTTTATTGGACAGGCGGAAAAAAGAATTAAAGAAGATCCTTTAAGGATTTTGCGTGCAATGCGATTTGCATTGAATTTAAATTTCCAATTGGATCCGCGGGCAAAAAAAATAATAAAAAAATCTTTTGCTTTAACAAAACAGCTTACCAACAATAAAATTAAAAATGAAATGAATAAATTGAAAAATCTCCCGCTGAAAAAAATTGTGAATTCCATAATCAGCAACCCAAAATTACTTGACAGATATTTTTAAAATTAGTATGATTAACTTAGTTTTGAAGCTTATAGAAACGAAAGTAATTCAAGACAAAAAGTATTTACTACTTATTGGGCATTTAGCCCGGTGGTAGAAAATTAAGAAGCCTGCCAAAATTAGCAGAGCTTCAGGGAGACTAGCCCACATGGCTAATAAGAAAGCAGCGAAAAAGAAAAAAGGCGGTTCGAAAAAGAAGCGCGCCTAGTCTTTTTCAAAAAACCGTTCGCCTTCGGGCGAACCGGTTTCCCAAAACCGCTTCCAAACTTGAAGCGGTTTTGTGTTGCTATTTTATTTAATTTGGCCTATAATATATTGGTTATATCCGCCCTTGCAAAGGATACGGCGGACAATGTAGCGGGATAGAGAAATTGGCATCTCGTCAGGCTCATAACCTGAAGATTCCCGGTTCGAGTCCGGGTCCCGCAACCATAAACCACTCGCTGACGCTCGGATTTATGGCGCGGCCGCAAAGCCGTGCTAGGAACAAAGCGCAAGCAAAATCGGCCAGTGGTTTATGTCCTGCATCCGAAATCCCTACTTTAGGGATGAGTGGTACAGGGCAAAGTTTAAAAAATCAGTTGTGACAGCTGCTTCCTGCTGTCCGCAGGATTTTTTAATTTAAAGTATTGTAGCGTGGCGGGATAGCTCAGTTAGTTAGAGCGTGGGACTCATAAGCCCAAGGTCGGTGGTGCAATTCCACCTCCCGCTACCAAAAAGTGACGATATGCCGATCTTTAAGTCAATTAATAGAAAGTTCTTTAAAACTTGGAGTCCGCGGATGGCTTATGTTTTGGGCTACTTTGCCGCAGATGGATGCATGCTTAAAAATGCAAGGGGTGCACACTTTATAAAATTTCATTCTGTGGACAAAGACCTGCTTGAGCTTTTAAAAAATTTACTTGGCTCATCGCATAAAATATCTGTTAGGAAACCATTGCGGAGCGAGCAAACTCTTTTCCGGTTACAAGTTGGCAGCAAAGATATATATTATGATCTTTTAAGGCTAGGCCTAACACCTGCAAAGAGTAAAACCATTACTTTTCCCAGTATACCGGCCTCATTAATACCACACTTTATACGTGGATATTTTGATGGCGATGGACACGTAAGCGTTTCCAGGTATCTGAGAAAGGGCAGAAATGCTAAGATATCAAGAACCATACTGTCGGGTTTTACTAGCGGTAGCAAAAAATTTTTAGTAAGCTTGTTAAGCGCTTTAAAACAATATGCAAATGTGTCCGGTGGATCGCTTTATGAGACAGACGCTTATAGATTAACATTCTCGGTAAAAGATTCAAAAAAGCTTTATGATTTCTTATATAAAGATGTAGACAACTTATACTTGGCCCGGAAGAAAATAATTTTTGAAAACTATTTTAATATGCTTGGACCGGTAGTGTAGCTGGTTAACACGCCTCCCTGTCACGGAGGAGATCGCGGGTTCGAGTCCCGTCCGGTCCGCCATCAACCAAAACCCCGCTCTCTTGCGGGGTTTTAAATTCGACAAAAAACAACCGTATTGGGCGATTTTATCTCTTTCGCTCTAGCCTGCGAGGTATCTACCATCTTTGGGAATCTCATCCTCAGGCTTCTCTCTCTGATCACTCACCGCGGTTTGTTCTGATGCAGATCCGGGGATAAGCTTTGGTTTTTCTTCCAGCACACTTGGGTCAATTTCACCAGCGCCCTTTTTGTGTTGCCAACCCATGTTTATTTCCTTTCATTTACTTATAAATTTACTGCTTTTATGGTACAATATTTTTATGAATCCCGTTAGAAATAACGGATATTCAAGGCAATGATATTTTATCAGAAATGATAAATATTAGCCAATTTTATTAATTAGCTAATTTCTAACGGGATGAATCCTGCAATTATTTACGCAATTTTGGGCATTTTAGTACTTGGTTTTGGCGTGGCCATATATTTCATCATCCAAATAAAAAATCGGGCGGAAAAGCCGGTAGACGACCAGGGTATGAAAGTCATGATGGAATGGATGAAAGAAATTAAGCAGGGGACGGAAGCAACCAGGGAGGGGATGCAAAAGTCCATTGATGAGACGAATAAAGCCATAAACGAAAGGCTGGACAATGCCGGTAGGGTCATTGCCGCGCTTACCAAGGAACTTGGCGGGATATCGCAGGTGGGGCCGGACATAAGGAGGCTCACCGAAACCCTGGCCAGCCCCAAATTAAGAGGCAACTTTGGGGAAGAAATGCTGGAAAATATGCTGTCCCAGGTTTTGCCCAAAACTTCCTACCAAATCCAATACAAATTTAAAAACGGCGAAGTGGTCGACGCCATAATTTATGTAGGCGAAAAAATCCTGCCCATAGACAGCAAATTCAGCATGGAGAACTTTAGGCTGTATAAAGAAGCTACAACCGACGAAGCTCGGGACGCATTAAAGAAGACTTTTTTGAAAGACATAAAAAAGCGCGTGGACGAAATCCACAAAAAATATATTTTGCCCCAGGAAAATACTTTTGACTTTGCCCTAATGTATGTGCCCAGCGAAGGCGTGTTCAGCGAAGTTTTGGACGACACAGGCACATTAGCTTACGCGCGCGAGAAAAAAGTTTACTTTGCTAGCCCAAACACGCTTTATCATCACCTACAAATAATTTTGCTTAGCTTAAGGGGCCAAAAAATAAACGACGCCGCCCAGCAAATACTGGCTATGATATCGGGAATAAAACAGGAAAGTGATAAATTTGGCCGAAACCTCGATGTCTTATCTACCCACATTAAAAACAGCTCAAATACTATGGGTGTTGTGAGTAATGACTTTTTAAAACTTAAATCGAGCATTACTAACGCATCATCACTAAAATTAGAGGACTCTACAAAAGAAGCGGTAGTGCAAAAGCTGTTGGATTAATCTACGAAACTACGAATGGAACCGAACCTACAAAATTCTACAAATACTTCGAAAGTACTTTACAAAGACTTAAGCTATGAAATAGTAGGCATTTTAATTGAAATACATAAGGAGCTTGGTCCATATGCTCGAGAAAAACAATGCTGCGATTTATTTGAAAAGAAAATTAAGGAGCATAACCTGCCTTATAAAAGAGAGTTACGGGTTGGCGATTCCGGGAATGTTATAGATTTCGTGATTGGCGATAAAGTTATTGTAGAATTTAAGACAGTGGCTTATTTAACTAAAGAGCATTATTATCAAGTAAAACGCTACTTGTATCAAACAAACCATAAGCTCGGGATATTGGTAAATTTCCGTGAAAAACGAATAAACCCTAAAAGGGTTCTAAACATTAATAACCAAAAAGATCAAACCACGCATTTGTAGTCTTTTGTTGTTTCGTATCTTTTTGTAGATTTGTAGTTTTATGCCCATTAGAAACCCAGACCAAAGAGTCGGCGTGTTCGTGGATGTGCAGAATTTGTATTATTCCGCGCGCAACATGTACAACGCCAGAGTAAAATTTAACGAAGTCTTAGACGCGGCTGTGGCCGGCCGCAAACTCATTCGCGCCATAGCCTATGTGGTGGAAGCCAATATGCCGGAAGAGGAAAGCTTTTTTGAAGCTTTAGAAAAAGCTGGATTTGAAGTAAAAAGAAAAGGCCTGCAAACTTTTGCCGGCGGGCACCAAAAAGGGGACTGGGACGTTGGCATTGCCATGGACATTGTAAAGCTTATGAATAAACTGGATGTTGTCGTGCTTTGCAGCGGAGACGGAGATTATGTTCCGCTTTTGGAATATTTACAAATGTCAGGACAATTTACGGAAACATTGGCTTTTGGCAAAAGTTGCAGCGCCAAAATTAAAGAGCTGACCGACTACTTTATTGACTTAGACGAAAACCCAAAAAAATTCTTAATGCCCATAAGAAAGTAATATGACGAGTAAGGAAAGACCTGAAACTAATATTGGAAATGTTCTTGGCATCAGCCACCTTGCAATGCTACGTCGCATTGCGGGTAAAATTTATTACGAAGCGATAAAAAAATTGAGCCCAGTTGACTTAGAAACTCTAAATACACTAGAGCAGGCTGGTTATGTAAAAAACTCACTTACCGCCAACCCAAATACTGGAAATGTAGCTTTTACAATTACAGAGGCAGGTAAAAACTTTATTGACACTGAGATGTCAAAATGCAATGCCCGATTTGCTGAGCTTGCAGGCAATGAATCGAGTAAATTGATCAACGCTTTAACACCCTTACGGGTTGGGACAAAATATTCAAAAGAGGACATTGAGATCCTTTTTGACATGAGATTAAATAATACAAGGCTACGCAAAATACTAACACTTTGCACAGAATGGAAGGCTGCGCCGAGCAATACAGGCTATATCCTGGTAAGTGTTAATATTCCCGATGTTAAAGTTAAAGACCTGGAAAGAATTATCAACAATGAAGAGTATTTAAAGAAAACCCTTCTGATTATTGAAATTTTAAAAACGCGCGGAGAACCAATGTCAACCAAAGAAATTGCAGATAAAATCGGCATAAGCGCAGTGGAATGCAAAAATAAATTAACCAGTCTAAGAAACCAACAACAGGTAAGAACAGTAACCAACCAAAGAAAACCCGGAAAAACCCCTACCCTATGGGAACTTACAAAAACGACAAGGGATAAATAATAAAAAAATGAAAATTGTTTTAGACACTAACGTTTTAATTGACGGTTTTAAGGACGAATATTCTTACGAAAAAAGAATAATTGACGAAGTAAGGAAGGGGAATATAGAGGCCTTTGCCAACCGCGAAACTTTGCGGGAAAATAAATTTATTACCGGTAAAATCATTCAAAATCCCGAATACCAAAGGGAACTGGACGAATTTTTTGCCCAAATAAATTGGGTGATAAATAAAAGACAAGTCAGAGCAGTATCCGACCCTGAAGACAACAAAATTTTAGAAAGCGCTGTGGAGGCAAAGGCCGATTACTTAATAAGTTCCGACAACGCGCTGTTAGAGTTAAAAAAATATAAACATGTACGCATAGTCACCCCTGTAGAATTTTGGTCAAAATACAAAGACCAAGGCGACAGTAAGTGGCTAGAGTGGATTAATTTTGTTAAACATAATTAAATACTCTTTATAATGCGGGAAGGCCCAAAAAACCCACAACCAATAAATCAGGAAACCGACCACATAGCCTTCACAAACAGGAAGGACGCTATTAGATTTTTAAAAAATGATAGGAAAAATAGAAAACAGGCAAAAATTCGTCCACCGGTCTTTAAAAGAACAAAATCTCCAAACAACCCGACAACAAACTTAGAAAACCCTACGATAATAGAAGCTGCCGCGCAAACTTACATACTCAAAATCCTAGAAGGTTTACCGAACAAAGAGGCGAGTATTTCTGCAATTCGAAAGAAAATGCAAAACCTTACCACTTTAGAATTTGAGCGAGCAGTTTCTAACTTATTCAAAAGCAAAAAAATTCATTTAGACAAACAAAAAAATAAAATGGTAGTTATAAAATTACAAAATGGACAATGAACTTTTAAAAAACTTAAATAGCGAACAACTTGATGCCGTAAAGCATACCAGCGGACCGCTTTTAATAGTGGCTGGCGCGGGCACGGGAAAAACAACAGTTATAACCAGAAGGATCGCGTATTTGGTAGAACAGAATTCGGCAAAACCAGATGAAATCCTTGCCCTGACTTTCACGGAAAAAGCCGCCACGGAAATGGAAGAGCGCGTGGACTTACTTATGCCGCTAGGCTACTACGACAAATGGATATCGACTTTCCATTCTTTCTGCGAGCGGATTTTAAAAAACCACGCCCTGGATATTGGCCTGCCTAATGATTTTGAATTGCTCGATGGAGTAAGGCAATGGATTTTTATTTATAAAAATTTTGAAAAGTTTGACTTGGACTACTACAAGCCTTTAGGCAGCCCGAACCGATTTATTGACGCTTTGCTTACGCATTTTAGCCGCTGTAAAGATGAACTAATAACGCCGGGGGATTATTTAAATTACGCGGAGGGGTTAAGGCTAAATTCAGACCAGTCAAAAATGACAAGGACGCACACCACCCCCACCGTGTCATCGCGAGTGCATCCGAAGCGATCTAATTCCAAAGAAAAGATTGCTTCGTCCAGTTCCCTCGCTTCGCTCGGGACAGGCCTCGCAATGACAGAGCCAATAGAATCATCGGAAATCGCAAGGCTAGAAGAAGTAGCCAACGCTTACCACACTTACCAAAAATTGATGGTGGATAACAATTACCTGGACTTCGGCGATTTAATAAATTACGCCTTGGAGCTGTTTAAAAAACGCCCGAATATTTTAAAATATTACCGACAAAAATTCAAATATATAATGGTAGACGAATTCCAGGACACCAATTTCGCGCAATTTCAATTGGTCAAGCTATTAGCCGGAGATGATGAAAGATCTTCTGATACCAATCCCTCGACTCGCTTTGCTCGCTCGGGACACAACCTAACGGTTGTGGGCGACGACGACCAATCGATTTACAAATTCCGCGGCGCGAGCGTTTCTAACATACTAAAATTCAAACAGGAATATCCGGACTCCAAGCAAATAACACTCACCGATAACTACAGGTCAAAACAAAACATACTGGATTTAGCATACAAATTTATCCAGGCGAATAATCCGGACCGCCTGGAAGTAAAGCTCAAAATCAGCAAAAAGCTCATTTCATCCACCGGCTCGGAAGGAATTATCCAGGTTTTGGAAAACCAAGACTTGAGCGGCGAAATGGATTCAATAAGCAAAAAAATCAATGAAATAAAAAAGGCCGAGCCGGAAGCTACATATAACGACTTCGCGGTTTTAATAAGAGCAAATTCAGCGGCAGACGAACTATTGCCGATTTTGGCAAACAATAACATTCCCTACACCTTTGTGGCCAACAAGGGATTGTACAAAAAACCCATAATCGTTGACCTTTTAGCTTTTATCCGGCTTTTGGA
Source organism: Patescibacteria group bacterium (assembly GCA_038065175.1). GTDB lineage: Bacteria > Patescibacteriota > Doudnabacteria > UBA920 > UBA920 > JBBTRN01. The sequence continues at coordinate 40,863 of JBBTRN010000009.1, forward strand.
CAACTCTCATGACTCCATATCGCTGTACCGGGTTTTTTCATTGCCAAAATTCCATTTAACCCACCAGGAACTTTCTTCCCTGCTCGAACACTCCCATAAAAAGACGCTCTCTTTGTTTGAAAGCCTCACTCCTGCGCTTACCCTGGCGGATATTTCGGCATATGGTAAAAATAAAATTCGAGAACTGCAGTCGCTTTTGCAAAAACATTCGGTTTTGGCCAAAACCCACACCGCGGCCGAAATGCTCGTAATGATTATTAAAGATTTAGAATTAGAGCAAAAGCTTAAGGACGATACCCTGGAAACCTCGCAAAACCGCGAGCTGGTGGATCAATTCTACAAAAAAATTGAAAACTTCGAAAAGCAAAACGCGCATAAAGATCTGCATTCGTTCTTGCTTTCGCTGGATTTGGAAATCCAGGCAGGTAGCGAAGGAGAAATAAGATTCGACCCCAATTCGGGGCCGGAAAGCGTAAAGGTCCTAACAGTCCACAGCGCAAAGGGTTTAGAATTTAAGTACGTGTTTATAATAAATTTAGTTGAACAAAGGTTCCCTACCCGGGCGCGGGGAGAGACAATTGAAATTCCCGGGGCTTTGGTAAAAGATATTTTGCCGGAAGGAGACTTCCATTTGCAGGAAGAAAGGAGGCTGTTTTATGTAGCAATTACCCGCGCGAAACTGGGTTTATATTTGACCTGGGCAAAAGATTACGGCGGAAAAGCTTTAAAAAAACCATCGCAATTTTTGGCGGAAACCGGTTTGGTTCCTAGCGATAAAATAAGTAAAGCTACGGGCAAGGTGGTGTTTACTAAAACAAACAGCGACCCTTTGGCAAATCTGGGCCCTAGCGGCAAAAATAATATTGTATATAAAAAATTGCCCACACGGTTTTCCTATTCGGCGTTGAATGATTTCAAATCTTGCCCGTTGCTCTATAAATACAAACACTACTTAAAGCTCCCCACAACGGGAAGCCAACACCAGAGCTTTGGCATAACCATCCATAAGGTTTTTGAAGAATTTTTAAAATTATATAAAAATAACCTGGCCATGAGCCAGACCGATTTATTCGGCAAAAAGGCTTCGGATTCTCCATTGCCAGAAAAAAAATTTTTAAATTCACTGTACGAAAAAAACTGGGTGGACGACTGGTATGAAAATAAAGAACAGAAAGAAAATTACAGGAAAGAGGGTCGCAAGATGCTGGACGCGTTTTACAAACATCTGGAAACTACCATCCCAAAACCAAAATTCATTGAACAATTTTTTAATTTAAAACTCGGCAGTTATGCATTTGTAGGAAAAATTGACCGGGCGGACGAATCTGACCTGGGCTTGGTTGTTATTGACTACAAAACCGGGAAAACCCCTAAAATTTTACCCCGTACCCAACGTGGTACTGGGGCTAAAACCGACCTCGACCAACTGTTTGTTTACCAGTGGGCAGCGGAAGAACTATTAAAACAAAAAGTGGCGGCCTTAAAATATTGGTACTTGAAGGACGACCAATTCAAAGAAGAGGAGCTTGCGGACGAAAAACAAATCGCTGAATTAAAGTCCGGACTGCTGGAAACTATTGAGGAAATTATTGAAGCTGTAAAATACGACAAATTCAAGGAACTGGACGCAAGAACCAAAGGCCACAAATGCGAATTTGGACACCTTGAGTAATTGACAAAATTGACATAAATGACAAAAATTAGAAGAGGTTTATTATTTGGGTTATTTTGATTGGCACGATTTACCATTTAATCCGAGATCTTTTACAAAAAATTTCAATCCAAAATCTATTTTCAACTTTAGGACATTGGCAACACAAATGGTGTAGTCAATATTGCGGTTACGTAACACTGCCTGTCGATTTAATCCTAATAATAGCATCTGTTATTTTCCTAAAAACTACCAAAAAGCGCCTAGCTGAAATGGCTGTTGCCATTACCTTGTTAGTTGGATTATTAATGTTTCTCTTGCCTTAATAAATTTTGTCAATTTTGTCATTTATTTAATTTTTGTCAATAATAAATTTGTGCTATAATTATAATGTCATTAGAACCAAAAAAACAAATAACCATCCTGTGTGTAAGTACAGCGTCGTCGGCATTTTCTTTGGCCAGTATATTGAATTTTACGGATCCGCATGAAGCTTCCTGGCTGGTTTTTGCTTTTTTTTACCTAAGCATATTTCTGTTATGTTTCGGACTGTTTAGCTTGCTGGCTTTTGGGGTTAAGCGATGGCTCTGGCCGAAAATTTATTTAAACGACCTCTCAACTTCCCTTAGGCAGGGAATGCTTCTTGCCTTATTCCTCACTTTTCTGGTCATCTTGCAAATTAGCGGCATCCTGTTTTGGTGGCTGGAATTATGCCTAATACTTTTTTTCATAGCATTGGAAATTTTTATTAATTTAAAAAAATAAAAATATGGCGGACTTAAAATTTTTATCAAATAAAGAAAGTCAACCTGATACTGAAATTTCAGGTAATAGCCCGATACAAGATTCGCCCTTTTATAATGTAATGCCCAAAAACGAAATTAAAGGCCCAATGATAGACGCAAAAATTAAAACTAGCCAAATTCCGGAAATCACGCCTAAAAAATCGGGCTTGAATTTTAATTTTGACAATATCAAAGAGCATAAAAGCTTAGTTGCCGTTTTGTTGGCATTATTACTGCTTGCTTACCCTGTATATTTCTTAATAAATAAATTTGCCGCAAGCACAGATGAGCAAAGCTTGCTTTCCGAAGAGGCTTTAAAGCTCCTAGAGAGCGTGAGTCAAAACCAACCGGGAGAAAAGCAACGCGCGGAAACAAAAACAACCAAAGAATGGCAGACTCAATTTTTTGGCAATGAATCTTGCGTACAACCTGACCAATGCGGAGACGAGGCTGACCCGGAAAGAGACGGGCTTAAGAACCTTGAAGAGTTCGAAAAGGAAACTGATCCCAATAATTCCGATTCTGATGGCGACGGGCTTTCAGACGGCGACGAAGTTTACATTTTCGCTTCCCAGCCCAATAACCCCAGAACCGCAAGCGACCCGAACTATAATGACGGAGATTACGCTAAAGGCGGATATAATCCATTAAATAAGGGCGCAAAATTCACTTTTGGGGAAATTATTGACATTAGCGCTAAAATGAAGGCTTCGGGACTTCACCAACCTACTATTACAACCCTAGGGGAGAGCTTGCTTAAAATTTATAAATTTTCGGCAAGCACAGTCGGGGAGGCCGAAAACATAGCACCTACATCAAGCCCAAATTCAACTAACCCCTTAGACGGCTTTGAACAAACCGCGGAAGCCAAGCAAGACCGCGACACCCAAAGGAGCAATTCCATTAAAAACATAGCGATTGCCCTGGTTAAATATTTTGAAGACAAGCAAACTTACCCGCTGACTACGGACTTTAAAGCCATGTTCGATGCAATTAAAATTTTTACCAAGGTAGCTACAAACCCCCAGGATCCAATAAATAAAGACAAATACATATATGTGTACATCTCTTCCGCCGACGGAAAAGATTTTACCCTAACTTTTTTCAGCGAAAGCCAGAGCCAAATAATCCGAACGCGCAGTTCGGATGCAAAAAAATACCTGGAGCAGGAACAGGCGGCAATTTATGACGACCAAAGGAAAAATAACCTGGAAACTCTAAGAACCGCTCTACTGCTTTACTCCAGCAACAACGCGGGCGGAAACCAGGAGTATGTTTTCCCACTGACTGAAGACTACCAGACAAGCCTGGTACCTGAATTTATTACTGAAATACCAAAAGATCCGAAAACCCGCCAACCGTATGAATACCAAGTTTCGGAAACTTTTGATTCCTTCACGCTTAAAGCAATTCTGGAGGCGCCGCCAACCGGCAGGAGCGGATATTTGTGCAACCAGGAAGAATGCAGGTATTACTAGGCCGCTGAATCCACGCTGAGATCGGCGTTCAGCGACTGATCAGCGTACAAATCGGCGACTAATCAGCGATATATGAATTTTTTACAAAAACTTTTTGGCTTGAAAAAACAAGCGTTTACTGGAATAGTTGCTGGCAAGGTTATTGGCATCGGTAAACACCCTAACGCTGACCGGCTCCGAATCATCAAGCTCGATATTGGAGATGAGATGGTTGAACCCGTTGTCTGCGGGGCTTTTAATTTTGGGGTGGGGGATATGGTGGCGTTGGCAATGCCTGGAGCCGAGATAAAGCAAAATATCCATACTGACGACCATCAGCCTTTCGTTTTAGGCAAGGCCACAATACGCGGCATAGAAAGCCAAGGCATGATTTGCGCCGCGTTTGAGCTTGGTTTAGGCTCTTTAGGCGACAAGCCGGAAATTATGATTTTAAAAAACGATGTCAAACCGGGTAGCGAGTTCGAGTCGAACATGATAAAATGACATCAACAAAAGTAGCAAGTAGCATGTATTAAGTATCAAGGAGGCGATTGCAGTTGCTTGCTACATACTACTTACTACTTGCTACAAAATGAACATAATCATCGATAACACTGAAGAACAGCGTCTCAAAAAGGAGCTGGAAAACCGCACAGACTTTGAAGCCCAAAGGATTAGGCGCTATTTAAGCATGTCGGATTTGTCGCGGACACTAGGCAGTCCATTAAAAGAAGTTGTGGATCGCGCATCTGGCGTTAAAAGCCTTAAGGGGTTCGATCTTATTAAAATTCCGGAAATCATACCCACTAATATTCTTTTTGACTTGTTTAATATGCCGCCGGGACACCCCGCGAGGAGCAAGTCAGATACATACTACATTGATGATAATCATGTTCTACGAACCCACGACACGGTGTTTTGGTACTATTATTTGAATAATCCGGAAATAAAAAAGAGAATAGAAAATAAGGAAACTTTGGGAGCTATTTGTTATGGGAAAGTCTATAGAAAAGATGAGATAGACAATAAACATATGAATGTCTTCCACCAATTTGGCGCTTTGTATATTACTCCCGATGACAAGCAGGCCATAACTCCCGAAGATTTAAAAAACGCCCTTTCGGAAATTGGCAAGAGTGTTTTTGGCGATATTAACTTTCGTTTTTATGAACACAATTTTCCTTACACAGACCCGAGTTTTGAAATGGAAGCTGAAATTAACAGTCAATGGGTAGAAATGGTCGGCTCCGGCATGGCAAGAAAGTCCGTACTTGCTAACTTTGGGTTGAGCGGATACCACGGTTGGGCTTTTGGTTTTGGACTGGATAGATTAGCTATTGCTTCCATGTCTCTGCCCGACATCCGTTTACTTTGGAGCGATGATCCGCGCGTAAAAAAACAACTTAAGCTTGGACAAAAATTTGTGGAGGTGAGTAAGTATCCGCCTATTGTGCGTGATATATCATTTATCGTAAATAAAGATTTTGTTCCAAATAATTACTTTGACCTTATTCGCGAAATCGGCAAGGATCTGGTGGAAGAAGTCAGTCTGCTCGACAAGTATGAAGACGAAAAAAAATTCGGCGCCGATAAAATTAGCTACACCTACCGCATAATTTACCGTAGCCCCGAACGGACACTCAAAACCGAAGAAGTTGAGCCTTTGCAAAACAAGCTTTACGAGCAAACAAAAACCCAATTTAACGCGCAGCTTAGGTAAAACAAAAAACAATGGGCATCATTGCGCACGCAATGATGCCCATTGTGGGTAAGTATATGATAACTAATTTAAGGCTTAAATACGAGGAAAATAAATATTTCTTTAACTAAGTACTGTTGGAATTTGTAATAAAATTGTGTTAAAATCAATTAGTGATTTACGATACTTACTTCTAAAAATAAATAATTATAGCATTAAGTTAAAGTGACTTGACGCTAAATTTAATTTTATGGAAGAGACTAACTCGGAAAAGGAAAACCACAAAACAGAAATTCGCTTTGGCATTTGCCAAATACTAGATGCGTCGCGACTTAACTATGTTGTAAAATCAAAAGCAAAAATCACTGAAGATGAAAAACATTTATTAACCCTTGGCTTACATATGGCTGATTTAGAAAAAATTAAAGAATTAATAACGCAAGCATTTAAATATTTAGGATCATATGAAACCACGCAAATACTTACTGAAATTATGTCGGAGTATAAGGGAATAATAAAACCGGAATTGGATTACCAAATTTTAAAAAATGTAAGGGATATTGCGCATATCGTCCGAGCTCAAAATGCAATTAATAACTAAAAATAATGCTAAAAGAAAAAAAATCTAAAAAAACTTCTGGCTATACCAGTGAAAACATTACAGTTCTTGAAGGCTTAGAGCCAGTTAGAAAACGCCCAGGGATGTATATTGGCTCTACCGGCGAAACTGGCCTGCACCATTTAATTTGGGAAGTAGTGGACAATGCCGTGGATGAAGCCATGGCCGGGCACGCCAGCAAAGTGGGCGTGTTAATCCAGAAGGATGGGGGAGTAACTGTGGTAGATAACGGCCGGGGAATTCCGGTTGACATCCATAAGCAAACTAAAAAGTCAGCACTGGAAACCGTCTTGACTGTTTTGCACGCGGGCGGAAAATTCGGCGGGGACGCGAGCGGGTACAAAGTTTCAGGCGGTCTTCATGGCGTAGGCGTAAGCGTGGTAAACGCCTTGTCCACGGATTTAATTGCCCAGGTAAAGCGGGATGGCAAAGTTTTTGAACAAAAATATAAGGTTGGAAAAGCCCAAAGCGCAGTAAAAACCGTAGGCAAGGTAGACAAAAACGACCCGGAGCAAACAGGCACATCTATTACTTTTTACCCGGACAAATCTATATTTGAAACCACGGAATTTAAATTTAAAACCGTGCTCGACCACCTAAGGAGCCAGGCCTATTTAACCAAGAGCCTGCATTTTATAATTACCGACGAGCGCGCTGGCCTTACTTACCAATATTTTTTTGAGGGCGGGATAGTTAGCTACATCCGCCAGATCAACCGGAATAAAAAGGCTAAGAACGCACCAATTTACATCCAAAAACAAGTCGGCGATATCGCCGTAGAAATCGCAATCCAGTACACCGACGACTTTGACGAAAGGATTTTGGCCTATGCCAACAATGTCTATAACCCGGAAGGCGGCATGCACATAACCGGTTTCCGCGCAGCTTTAACGCGTTCCATAAATTCCTATTCCATCAAAAACAATTATGTGAAGGAAAGCGAAAAACTTACGGGTGAAGATATGCGCGAAGGATTGAGCGCCGTAATTTCCGTAAAACTCCCAAACCCCCAGTTTGAAGGCCAGACCAAAGCCAAACTGGGCAACCCGGAAGTTAGGACAATCGTGGAGCAGGTTGTAGGAGAGGCTCTGGATATTTATTTTGAAGAGCACCCTCAAGACGCCGGAAAAATAATGGAAAAAGTTATTTTAGCCGCAAAAGCCAGGTTAGCGGCTCGGGCGGCCCGTGATTCCGTAATCCGCAAAGGGGTTTTAGAAGGCATTGCGCTCCCGGGTAAATTGGCCGATTGTAGCGAAAGCGACGCGTCCAAATGCGAATTATATATTGTTGAGGGGGACAGCGCGGGCGGCAGCGCCAAACAAGGCAGCGACAGACGTTTTCAGGCCGTATTGCCTTTAAGGGGCAAAATTTTAAACGTGGAGCGTGCCAGACTGGACAAAACCCTTTCCAACCAGGAAATTAAAAATCTGATTATAGCCATGGGTATGGGAGTGGGGGATTTGCTCGACATTGCCAAATTGCGCTACCATCGGGTAATAATTATGACCGATGCCGATGTAGACGGCGCCCATATACGGACTTTACTTTTAACGCTTTTCTACCGTTATTTTCCTGAACTTATTAAACAGGGGCATTTGTACATTGCTCAACCGCCTTTGTTCCAAGTGAGGGTTGGGAAGACAGCGCAATACGCTTTTAGCGATGACGAACGCGATGAAATATTAGCCGACTTGCTAAAAGAAGCTGGATCCAAAAAGGTTAAAGATAAAGGATTAAAGATTAAAGATAAGCAAACTGTGGAAGAGCCAGAAAATGATCAGGAAATGGAAAATGCTGGAGCATCAACCGGCGCGAAATATTCTATCCAGCGCTACAAAGGTTTAGGCGAAATGAACCCGGAACAGCTATGGGAAACCACTATGGATCCGGCCGCCCGCGTAATGCTCCAAGTAAAAATCGAAGACGCGGAAAAAGTTTCGGAAATTTTTGAAATCCTCATGGGTGACGAAGTCGCGCCAAGAAAAAGATTTATTACCACGCACGCGAAGGCGGTCAAGAACCTTGATATTTAAACATATTTTGATTATTGGCATTGTTGATACCTATAAAACATTGACACAAAAAGAAGAACAGATTAACATATATCCAGTCCATTCTCGTCGTTAGATCTCGAGCGAAGTCGAGAGACGGGAATCTATTTATTAAGTAATCATTTTCATGTCATTGCGAACCCTGTCCCGAACCGCCAAAGGCGGTAAGGGAGCTGGGTGAAGCAATCTAATCAAGGAACAGATCGCAACGTCCCGACAAGTCGGGACTCGCGACGACAACAAAATGTCAAAAAAATACCTGCTCACCCCCGAAGGTTTGAAAAAAATGAATCAGGAATTAAAAGATTTGGTCACAAAAAAAAGGCCTGAAGTCATTGAGCGCATCCGGGAAGCCGCGGCGCACGGCGATTTAAGCGAAAACGCGGATTACGCGCAAGCCAGGGAAGAACAAAGTTTTGTGGAAGGCAGAATCGCCGAAATTGAAGATATCATAAAAAACGCCGAAATTATTACGACCAACGGGCACGGCAATACAGTTACAGTCGGTTCCACTGTAATTGTTAAAGCCGGAGGAACGGAAAAAAAATACACAATTGTGGGTAGCAACGAGGCTAACCCCAAAGAAGGCAGAATTTCCAACGAATCCACTGTGGGTCAGGCGCTTTTGGGTAGAAAAGCAGGGGAGAAATTTAAAATTTCTGCTCCGGCAGGAGAAATGGAGTATGAGATAGTATCAATAGAGTAGACTGATAAACACGGATCAAAAAAACAGATTTACACAGATTGTTAAAACGGCTAAATTGGCGAAATTAGCCGTTTTTTGTTATAATTTAATAGTAATCGCAAATATACAAATCGGCGCAAATATACAAATATGCTTATTTTGCCGATATAATACTTTAGAGCCATTTGTATATTTGTTTTTATTTGTATATTTGGGAATACTATTATGTCCGAACGCTTAGAAGACGTTATAAAAATCCGTAAAGAAAAACTGGAAAGGATTAAACAAGCGGGTCTCGATCCTTATCCATCATCCAGTAGCCGCACGCATACCAACAGCCAGGCTCTGGATGATTTTGAGGCGCTTACTGAAACACCAATCACGCTTGTTGGACGGATCCGCTCTTGGCGCGATATGGGCATGATTATTTTTGCTCATATAGAAGACGGGACTGCTAAAATTCAGGTGCTGATGAAATCTGATGATCTCGGAGAGGATAATTTTAAGTTTGCCTTAAAAAATTTAGACTTGGGCGACTTTGTTGAAGTAACAGGCAAACTTTTCAAAACCAAAACCGACGAAAAAACTTTGCTGACTACCAGCTACCAGCTACTAGCTAAAAGCTTGCTACCCCTCCCTTCCGAACACTTTGGCATCCACGACGAAGAAACTAGGCTTAGGAAACGTTATCTTGATATTTTATCGAACGATGATACTAAACAGCTTTTCATCAAAAAAGCAAGGTTTTGGAACTCCATGCGCGACTTTTTGCAAACACGAGGTTTTCTGCATATGGATATGCCTATTTTGGAATCGACAACTGGCGGGGCAGAGGCCCGGCCGTTTATTACGCACCATAACGCCCTGGATCGGGATTTTTATTTAAGAATTTCATTAGAACTCCCATTAAAAAAGATGCTCGTTGCCGGGTACGAAAAAATTTTTGAAATCGGCAGGATTTTCAGAAACGAAGGCATCTCTACCGAACACTTACAGGACTACACGCAAATGGAATTCTACTGGGCGTATGCCTCTTTTGAAGACCTGATGAAATTTGTGCAAGAAATGTATCAAAAAATAATTACGGATACTTTTGGATCATTATCCATCACCGCGCGCGGACAAACTGTGGACTGGAGCGGTGAATGGAAAAAAATTAGTTATATTGAGCTTTTTAAAAAACATACTGGCATCGACTTATTAAAAACCACGGATGATGAATTAAAAAGCCACCTTGATAAGAAAAAAGTCAAATACGAGCCATACGCCGGAAGGGGCAGGCTGATTGATTTGATATTTAAAGAAGTGCGCGACAAAATCCCTAACGACAAACCTGTTTTCTTAATCGATCAACCAGTTGAGCTTGAACCCCTAGCCAAAAGGGACCCAAAAAATCCAAAGCTCGTGCAAAGATTGCAAATCATAGCCTATGGCACAGAACTCGGCAAAGGCTTTGGGGAATTAAATGACCCGATTGATCAAAGAATGAGGTTTGAAGAACAAGTAAAGTTAAGACAAGCTGGGGATGAAGAAGCCCAAATGCTGGACGAAAGTTATGTAGAAGCCATGGAATACGGCATGCCGCCAGCCGCGGGCTTTGGCCTTTCCGAAAGGCTGTTTGCGATTTTAGCGGACAAATCTATACGCGAAACGGTGGTGTTTCCGCTGATGAAAGAAAATACATCGAATCTACGAAAAGAACGAATCAACGAATGACAACGAATACTAAACAACAGCAAATTACGATTGTCGTAGGGCTAATAAAAAACGGCGCGGGGGAAAATTTTCAAAAAAATTTAAAGTTCTATGAATAAAGAAAAAAATATCTCTTATATCGACGGAGCAAACCTTCATAGGGCAATTTTGGATCTCGGCTGGAAATTTGACTATAAAAGGTTCAGGGTTTGGCTTTCGGAAAAATACAGGGTAAAAATTGCGTATCTTTTTCTGGGATTAATACCAAAATACAAAGAACTATATAAATATTTACAAGAAGCCGGGTTTACTCTGGTTTTTAAAGAGATAATTTACGATGGCGCGGGCAAGCCCAAAGGCAACTGCGATGCAGATTTAGTCTTACAGGCTACCCGAGACGCATATGAAAACAATTTTGATAAGTCAGTTATAGTCTCTAGCGACGGTGATTATGCAGGTTTGGTAAAATTCTTAAATGAAAAACAAAAATTAATGGTTATCCTCTCGCCAGCAATCGAAAAAAGATGCTCAATCTTATTAAAACGGACTGGGGTCAAAATTACCTATATTAACGACCAAAAATCAATCTTAGAAGCCAGAAATGAAAAAGCCCCCGGCGGGGACGGAACCCCACAAGGGTCTTTTTCGTAGTGATAAATATATTTTAAATCAATGTTCTAATCTTGTCAAGAGGCATTTAAAATGCTAATAATTATGGAGCAAAAGCAGATTACAATTGTTGTAGCCGTAATAAAAAACGACAAAGGCGAAATTTTAATTGGCCTAAGGAACGAACCAAGCATACCGGAAGAACATAACAAATGGGAATTTGTGGGCGGGAAAATAAATTTTGGCGAAGAGCCGGAAAAAGCGCTCATTAGGGAAGTTAAAGAAGAATCAGGATTGGATGTTAAAGTAATTAGGTTATTGCCCAAAATTTTAAACCAGCTATGGCTAAACCAAAACCCTCAAAGGCAAATAATTATTTTGACTTATGAATGTTTGGTTGTGGGAGGGGAATTAAAACCAAAGGCTGATGAAATTTTAGAACTAAAATTCATTGACCCGAAAGACACGGACAATTACGACTGCTTGCCGAATGTGGAAAAAATAATTTCTCTGCTTTAAAAATTTTGTCATTTTTGTCAATTTTTTAAATTTTGTCAATAAAACTATGCTCGACATAAAATTTATTAGAGAAAACACTAATTTGGTCAAAAGGGCCATTTTAGACAAAGGGATTAATTTAAATTTAGATGATTTATTAGATCTGGACGCCCAACGAAGGGATTTGCTCACCGAGCTGGAAAGCCTTAATGCTACCAAAAACCTGGTATCCAAGGAATTTCCTAAACTTTCAGACGCTGACAAAAAAATAAAACTGCTTGAAATGAAGGAAGTAGACGCTAAGGAAGCTGAAGTAAAACAAAAGCTGGGCAGGATAATTGGGGATTACGAAAGACTAATGTCCATAGTGCCGAATATCCCTAGCCCGGAAACGCCAATAGGCGCGGACGCTTCGGGCAACATCCCTTGGGCTTATTGGTCGCCCCAAACCGGCTCGGTGGATCCAAAGGACGAAGCCAAAGTCAAGCTGGTGCCCACAAAGTTTGATTTTGAAATAAAAGACCACATTACGCTCGGAAAAAATTTAGATTTGATTGATACCGAAGCCGGGGTGAAGACTTCCGGCTTTAGGGGCTATTATTTAAAAAACGAGGCCGTACTAATGCAATATGGCCTAATTTGGCACGCGCTTAAAAAAATGCAAGAAAAAGGCTTCAGTCTAATGACTTCGCCGGTCTTGATACGGGAATTCGCGCTGTTTGGTAGCGGACATTTCCCTTTTGGCAAAGACGAAATTTACAAAATTTCAAACAGCAATGAAAAAGAGGGCATCTATCTTGCAGGGACATCCGAGCCTTCGCTTTTAGCCTACTACGCGGACAAAACCCTGGATGAAAAGGATTTGCCAATTAAAGTTTGCGCCGTTACCCCGTGCTTTAGGAGCGAAATCGGCTCTTACGGCAAGGATACAAAAGGCATTTACCGCATTCATGAATTCATGAAAGTCGAACAGGTGGTGTTGTGCAAGGCTGATATTAACGAAAGCGACAAATGGCTGGAAACCATGCGCGAAATAGCCCAGGAAATGCTCATAGAATTAAAATTGCCGCACCGTGTGCTTAATATTTGCACCGGGGACATGGGCGCGGGCAAATACAAAATGTACGATATAGAAACCTGGATGCCTTCTCGAGGAGATTTCGGCGAAACCCACTCTGATTCCAGCCTTACCGACTGGCAATCTAGGCGCCTTAATATCAAATATAAAACTAAAGACGGTAACAAGCTGGTCTACACCCTTAACAACACGGTTATCGCCAGCCCGCGCATTTTAATCGCTATTTTGGAAAATTACCAACAGCCAGACGGCAGTATAATTGTTCCGGAAATTTTGCAGACCTATGTGGGGAAAAACATTATAAGCAATGTTAAACAAAATAAAATACCAAAACCCGAACTTTCGCCGCAAGCTTAACGAAGCCCGCGGGTACAGGAGGCCTATAAAAAAAATTCCCGAAACAAAAGCGGAATTTTTTTTGGCATATTTTCATTTAGACGGCATGTTTGCCAAATACTCATTGCTAATACTTTTACTTGCCTTAATTTACCTTATTTATGCGCCGAATTTCTTAACTGTTAAAACCATACAAATCAACGGCGTAAGCAGCGAAGCTAATGCAAGCATGCAAAAAACAGCAGGGGACTATTTATCATTGCGGGGATTTGTCCCCAAAAGCAATTTACTGTTTACTTCAAAAAGGGGATTGGCCGAATATTTATCCGCAAAAAACATTTTTGTGGAAAAAGTCGAATCAATTGAAAAAAATTTTCCCAGTGCCCTGGTCATCCAAGCCAAAGAGCGGTACAACAAATTTTTGCTTTACAGCTTAAACGGAATTTATCTGCTTTCGAACGACGGAATTGTACGGAAACAAATAAATTCTTATGATATCAACGCATCCACATCAACCTATTCAGGACTGCTAACTATAAAATTAAGCCAAAACAAAAGCCTATATGAAAACCAGAAGGCGGCAGACTCCGATTATTTCGAAAATCTAAACGAAATACTTTATAAAAGTGAACATTTTTTGCAGAACAGCGCGACAGAAATACAAATTGAGACTCTTGAACATCCGGATCTCCAAATTATTACCCGTTTTGGTTTTACCATTAAATTCGATATCAACTCCGATTTAAACAAAGTTTTTGAACAGCTAAAGCTCTTGCAAAAAGAAATCGGCGAAGCTAGAATAAATGGGATAAAATATATTGACATGCGCGTAAAGGACAAGGGCTATGTTTGCTATAAAGACGCACTGTGCTCACAGGAAACAACAGCGCCTAAAGCGACCTCGACACCTAAGTAAGGAATTAATTGACAAAAAATGACAAGATTAAGCAAAACTGAAAAAATCGCTAAGAAACTCTTTGTGATATCCTTAGGCGGATCTTTAATAGTGCCGGACGAAATTGATGTCCAATTTTTAAACAATTTCAAAAAACTAATCGAAAGCCAAACAAAAAAGGACAACCGATTTATTCTAATTACCGGCGGGGGCAAGACTTGCCGAAAATACCAGGCGGCTTTGTCGCAAATTACAAAGGTTGATAATACAACACTTGACTGGCTTGGAATTTATTCTACGAGGTTTAACGCCCAGTTAGTTAGGCTAATGTTCGGCAAACTAGCGCATAGGGCTCTTGCGGAGAATCCGGCAAAAAAAATTGATTTTAAGGCAAAGGTATTAATCGCAGCGGGCTGGGAACCGGGCTCGAGCACGGATTTAGACGCAGTTGAACTGGCTAAAACCTACGGTGCTAAAACCGTAATCAATTTAAGTAATATTGATTACTTATATAACAAGGATCCGCGGAAATTTAAAAACGCGGCAAGAATAGAAATTATTTCCTGGGATGGCCTGTTAAAAATCACCGGGCGGAAATGGGTACCGGGCAGAAATGTACCCTTTGACCCGGTGGCGGCCAAGTTCGCGCAAAAAAATAATTTGGAAGTTATAATAGCAAACGGAAAAAATTTAAAAAACTTGGAAAATATTTTAGAAAGTAAAAAATTTAAAGGAACAAAAATTTCATAAAAATGATTTGAGGCGCCGTCGGGATGAACCGCCGGCGCCCCTGATAAATCAGGCGGTCTTGTTAGCCGCCACCAGACCGCAAGAAATTCCTGGCCAGCACACTGACTGGCACTAGTGCAAATAAAAAGCATACCGTGACCCAGTTCGCGTGGAGCCACGCAACCAATTCCTGCATCAATTCCATCTTAGACCTCCTAAAGTCCATTTAGATTCGTTCTTTAATTAAAAAGAACAGTTAATTTTCGCCTTTAAACCCTCTTGTGTCAATGCTCTAGCTCTTGACAGGACTTAAAAACCTCTCGATTGAGAGGTTTTTCTTTTCTACCCGCTACTAGCTACTTGCTACAACCTAATTCACTACATATTGGCTCACATGTACGCTTGTGCCGACATAGGGTCGGACTTCGGGGTAGTCCATATCGCTTACTCTGGTCCAGTTTTTAGGCACGCTCGGCTCTTGTGCGCCGAAGCTGTGTGTCCAAACTATCCAAACAGTATCGCCGGTTTTTACGCCTTGGTTATAGTCTGGAAGCAAATCTCGGTTAGTTAAAATTGCGGTACCGGCAAAATGAGGCATATTTTTTATGTCAGTGTTTCCACCGCTATGGAGAAGAGGTTGTTGCAATATGTTTTCCTGGCCAACATAATATTTTAAATTAAAAAACATAAAACTCGTGGCCGCGTATAATTTATGTCCAGGCTCCAAATTAGCTTTTAGGTATTTGGCCGCGCTATTCATCCCGGGACGCGAATTAATATTTAAATCCTGCCAATAATTGACAAAAGCAAAAACAGTAAGCAGTAAGTAGCTTGTAGTAAGCAACCAGAAAACAACCCTTTGTCTAATACTATATAACCAAACAGCCGCGATTATAGACAAAAATGCGCCCGTAAAAATAAAGTAGCGAACCAAATAAACCGAAGAGCCGCTGCCTCTAAGTTTTGCTAAAACTAAAAATAACAGGGCGCCTAAAAATGGCGCCGCGCTTACAAACAAAACCAGCCATTTGTGAAAACTTTGGGTCTTTTTTAAAAATCTGTAAACTATAATAACCACAATCAGTAATATCCCAACCAACAACTTCTGCACGCTCGATTGGCTTACATCATGACCAAAGCCCACAAGCAGGGTATAAAGCGTGGAAGGAATGCTCCAAATATCCATTGGCGGAATCCAGTAGCCGGCGCCGACTTGCTTAAATTGATAAGAAAAAATTGGCAGCCAGGGAATGTAGCTAATAACAATAACAGCTAACGATATTAATAATGGCCGGTGCTTTTGCCAAAACGAGCCCTGATGATGAAAAAATAAATACGCGAGACCATAAAAGCCAATCGCGGCGGCTGCGAACAACAGGTAGTAGTGGGTATAAATCATTACTATTACCGAAAACGTAAAACCGGCATAATTCCAAATCATTTTTTTACGATCATTGACAGTTTCGGGTAAATTAGGCATGTGCAAAGCTCCATCCTGGCGGATCGCGGTTTGATAGTACAAAGCTTTGACTAAAAAGTAGGCGCCTAAAAGCGTGAAAAATGCCCCCATGGTGTACATACGGGCTTCGGTAGCGTATTGGATTTGGAATGGGTTAAAAGCAACAAGCGCGGTAGCCAATAAAGCGGCGCGTGGATTATCCCTAAACGCGGTTTTAACAAACAGCCACGCTGCCCAAATTGTACCCACGCTGAAAAACACGCTAAAAGACCGCAATGCCAATAACGAATCTCCAAGAACATAATGCCAAAACCTCAAAAAGACATAATAAGCAGGTGGATGCACATCTAAACCAATCCTGTACATCATTTCACCCCACGGATATTTGATTAACAGCGCGGAAAACGCCTCGTCGTGCCAAAGAGAAATGTCGGTATTGTGATAGAAACGCAAGGCTGTACCGACGGTTAAAATTAAGATTAACCAAAAATATTTTCGCATATTATTTTGAATCAGGAAGCAAGCATTAAAAATTAATGATTCTGCCTTTTGCTTGATACCTGCTACTTGCTACTGAATCCTATACACCGCCATTATAGCTTGTCCAAATTTATTTCTAACTTCCATCTTTAAACGCGCTTCAGGATGGTATGTTTTAAATTTCTTAATGTCAAAAATTGAACTCTGGGCAAATATCACTTCATCCCCGGGTTTTAAGCCTGACAATTCCCAGGAATTTTCCGGGTCAACTTGGCGGTAGGGAACACTGCATTTATGCTCAAAATTGCCATGCCAGTCGCTGGTCAAATAATCGGTTGTCTGCACGGAAAATTTATCTAAAATTAAATATGTGGAACCCTTAGTGCACCTTTTTTTTAAATATGCGGAAACGCTGGTGAGATCGCTCCTAAAAGCGTAAAAGTTTTCAGCGCTGGAAGACGCGTATACAAAATAAGCAAAATAAGCCTGCAGGGTGAGCGCAAAAATAAAGCAAACAACGGCAAGCTTCATGAAAAATCTTAAAATAATGTTCCGGTAATAGCTTTGCGGGTCAACCATAAGGCTTTCGGTCTTATAAACAGGCCTTGTTTCATTAAATTTTTTATGCGCCAGCCAAAACCATTCTCCCAGTTTGTAAAGTGCCAGGGCGGAAATAATAAATACCGGCGGGATAGTGCCTATGGACCTAAGACCATGGGGAATACCCTCGGCAGTGGTAACCACGGGCAAAAGCATACCCCAGAACCAGCCGGCTAGAGCTGCGTATTTCCAAAAACCAGGTCTTTTTCTGGGTGCAAATATATACCAGGCTGCCAAAAACGTAATAATCACAAGTCCCGCCCCAAAAAAAGGCGAAACCAACTGGGACAAAAAAGGAAACCCGCTAATATTATGCCGCCAATTTAGGTCGCCATCTATAAAATAAGCTTTAAGCGAAAGCCAGGTAACTTGCCCAAGCGTGCCTATTAAATCACCCTTATGAAGATCGGGATTAAAAATCGAAACCTGTCCGCTGCGACCGACAAAAGTTCCAGGATGAGTGTAAAAATAGTTGAATAGTGGGGCAAAAAAAATGATGAAAGCGGCAATAAAAATAAGCGCTAGCTTCCACCATCGTTTTATCCCATTTACGAAACCTGTCGAAAGCCACGGCCAAACCACTAAAATTCCTATTATTGGAACAAGTATACGGTAAGCAATATAGCTGTAAAATCCGAGAGCGAAAACCGCGCCCGTTAAAAATGCGTTGATTTTTTGCTTAGCCGGGTTTTCATTCTGAAAAGTTTTAAGCAATAAATAAAAAGTCAGGCCCGCAAACAGGGGAATTAGGTTGGCGCGAAAAGCAGTCCTCGACAAAACCACATGCCAGGTGGACACTGCCATTAAAAAAGCCGAAAGCAGGGCGATGTTAGTAGCGCGATGGACAAGAGGGTCATCCTCCCCGAATTTCTGATGATTATCCAAAGAGGATGACACTCTCAAAAAAACATCCATCGAAAACAGCCTCCTTGCTACCGCGT
>JBBTRN010000010.1:0-31578 GCA_038065175.1 Patescibacteria group bacterium
TTTTGTCGGAAATATCATATTTTGCATCAAAAAATTATTAAGCAACAAGTCTAATTAATAATTTACCCAGCGCAGGTCGATCGCCGGGATAACTTCATTCCAAAAAAATTGGAATGAACCGAAAGGAAAAAAAATAAAATGAACGAGAGTTATCAAGATGTGGCTTTTTCCGCCTTACAAAATCTTTACGAACAATTTCTTTCCTGGGCGCCGAATTTAATAGCGGCCATTGTCGTACTTATTTTAGGCTGGCTGATTGCCATATTTTTAAGCAAGCTAGTATTAAAAGTATTGGAATCTGTTAAAATTGACACCCTGGCAAACCAGCTGGGTCTGGAAGCTTTGGCGGAAAGAGTGGGTAGGAAACTTTCTCTTTCCGGACTTGGCGCCTGGATAATAAAATGGTTCTTCTTCCTGGGTAGTTTTGTCGCTGCCGCGGAAATTTTGGGCCTAGACCAAGTGAGCACATTTTTGTACACAGATGTCCTAGGATATGCCGGAAATGTAGTGGTAGCGGCGGCTATATTCCTCTTAGGCCTCTTGGCTGCGAATTTCTTTTCCGGATTGGTTGAAAGCGTGGTCAAAGCCAGCCAACTGCACGCAGCCGGCGCAATGTCCGCGGTCACCAAATGGGCAATTATAGTCTTTACGGTAATTGCCGTACTTTCGCAACTGGGCATTGCTACAGACTTTTTGCACGATCTATTCCGGGCAATTATCGCCATGCTGGCAATAGCCGGCGGGCTCGCCTTTGGCCTCGGAGGCCAATCAGCGGCAAAACGCTGGCTCGACGGCCTGGAAGAAGATTTGACCCGAAGAAGCTAATCTCTATTTCGAAAACACGTGTTTTCAAAACCCAGCACCATTTTTGTGCGGATCGTTTTACAATAAAGGCGAATTTTGTAGAATGTTTACATTATTACCCTATGTCAAAACGGTGTGCACAAAAATGGTGCTGGGTTGATGTTTTTTAGGACGCGATGATATAATCAGAACATGCAAATTACCCTTGTAAACAAAAAACATTTTATTACCGCGAGCCTATTGGTAATTGCGATATTAATCACATTAGGCCTTATTTATTACCGCCACAGGCAAATCCAGTGGCAGGAATATAAACGGCAAGTAGAGGGGCAAAAAGCTGAAGAAATTACCATTCGGATTATTGAAGGCTGGTCAAACAGAGAAATTGGGCAGTATTTGGAAAAGGAGGGGATAGTGGGCGCCACGGATTTTTTAAAATCAGTAAAAAACTTCGATTCATCAAAACATAGTTTTCTGCCGCCGGAAGCAAAAGGCGACCTGCAAGGCTTTTTATACCCGGACTCTTACCGCTTATTTAAATCCCTTGCCGACAGGGCAATTACCATAGGCGACCAAGCTTCCAAAACCATTATCGCGAAACTTTTGGATACTTTTGAAAAAAGGCTTCCGGACAATGCCGGACAGCTTGCAAAAAAACAGGGCTTAACCCTGTACCAGTCAGTAATTTTGGCGTCGATAATAGAAAATGAAACCGGCAGGGACGCGGCCACCGCGGAATCAAAAGCAAAACTGGAGGCAGAGCGGCGCATAGTGGCCGGGATTTTCTACAACCGCCTTAAGGCTAACATGGCTCTGCAAAGCGACGCGACCATTAATTACATTACCGGCAAAAATGATCCGGCGCCGCTTTTAGCCGATTTGGAAATAAAATCTCCGTACAATACCTATAAAAACCGCGGTTTACCGCCAACACCTATTGGCAACCCATCGCTTTCGTCGATTAATGCCGCATTAAACCCCGCAAATACGGATTATTTTTACTTTCTCCACAAACAGCCCACGGGCGAACCTGTGTATTCCAAAACCTTTGGGGAGCATGTGGCGAATAAGCTGAAATACTTAAAATAATTTATAATTGAGGGTTAACAACAAATACATCAACGCATTATCATTTATCCAAGCACACTCCCGACAAAACCTCCATATCCATTCAAAAAACTCAAAATATCAATTTCCTTCTTCCCCTCCAATTGGAGGGTTTTTATTTGTAAAACTGATGATTCCCCGCACACCACAACCCCGCCCTCTAACACTTGCCCTGTTCTGAAGGAATCTGCCCCGACGCTTTGGTCGGGGCTCCGACCTTGCGAAGCAAGCGTCGGAGTAGACTCGGATGCATTTTGGAAATTTGCCGGACTACAATCAATAATCTTCACCAACTTCCCATTCCAAGTAGTCCACACTCCCGGCCAGGGATAGAACGCACGGAATTGGTTATAGATTTGCTGTGATGATTGCGACCAATTAATTCTGCCATGGGCTTTGTCTATATGTTCAGTATGAGTGGCTTGGCTATCATCCTGCGGCTTTGAAATAAGAGAACCAGAGGCATAACTTTCGATAGTGGGGATGATTAACTGCGCGGACTTATAAGCCATTTTTTCGGACAAAGTAATAGAATTGTCGTCGCTGTCTATGGCAATTTTTTCTTGGACGAGAAGAGGGCCGTGATCCACTTGTTCATCTAAAATAAATATAGATGTGCCGGTCTGTGTTTCGCCGTTTAAGAGCGCGGTCTGAATAGGGGATGATCCGCGGTATTTTGGAAGCAGCGAAAAATGCACGTTAATGGTTTTGAATTTTGGCAAATTGATAATTTCCAAAGGCAAAATCTGGCCGTAGGATACAACTACAAAAAGTTCAGCGCCCCCGTCTTTTCCTCCCTCTTGCCTGTCCGCCGTAGCTTCAGCGGAGGAGGAAGGGGGGAGGCTAGGTGGGGGTGAGACAAGATTTTGTAAAGTGTGATAAAATTCTTCATTGCCTTTGACTTTTTCCGGCTTAATAATTTGTAATTTCATTTCCTTAGCCAAAACCGAAACAGGGCTTTCGGTTAAAGTTTGGCTTCTGCCCACTTTCGAGTCCGGCATAGTAACCACAGCCGCAATTTCGTGTTTGCGGGAAAGGGCTTCCAAAACAGGAAGGGCGACGTTTGATGTACCGAAAAAAATAAGTTTCATACTTTATTTCTTCCTTTCCAAATTTTTAGAGCTCCTCCTAAAAAACCCCACTGAAATGAATATCTCTTTTCTAAACCCTTTAAACAATTTTTTACAATGCTTGGTAAGAGAATAGGACTTAAACTTGCATAACCTCCTGGCAATAATTTTTTTACCACTTGTTCTAAATGTTTCTCATACTCTGATGCATCTACAAGTAAATTTTCTCCCTTACGATTACCTATCGTACGATAATATTGCTCTCCCCACGTATCAATTATGAGATCAAATTCGGGAAAATCTTTAAGTTGGGAAATGCTTCGCCATTTTAAATCTTTTAATTTTAGCTTGGGTAATAAATGGTCCCTCCGGTAAGTCTGAGCGACTCGTTTAGAAATTCCTGTAGAATAAACATCGACTTTATCATCAAAAGCCGCTCTAATTTGATCAACAAATAAAGCAGCGCCTGCGCCATTATCTAAAATTTTGAGTTTTTGTCCTGGCTTTAAATCTTTTAATTTGTTTGGTATTACTTTTTCTATAAAAGATTCTCCGTGTATGTGTTCAATAGTTTCATCTTCTCTGTGGTTACCCTCAATTCTATCCGCAAAATAATTGACAGGGTAATTGGAGCCACCAATATGAGTTGGCTCGAATTTTTGCGCTCCTGCTTTCCAAGTCTTAGCTAACTCTTTTAGACTTTCTTTATCTAAAAAAGGCCTTGCCCCTTCCGGGGTTTTTGAATTATGACTCATAATGATTTCATTATTTTCCTTAAAATCTCTGCCTCAATCCGGCAGTCTTCCAAAGCATCGTGGCGGTTTTTTGATATTATGTTAAATTTTTTCATTAAATCTTCAAGACTAAAACCCGCGAACTTCTTTTTGTTGGTAAGCCGGTTCCGCGCGCCCAAAAAGCTATAAAACACGCCCCACAAATTAAAATAGTGGTAATCAAACTGCCATTTTAGGCCGGTGTGATGGTAGGCGGCCCGTAAAAAATCCATATCCAACGGCCCGCCATAATAAGATAAAATCACGTTTTTCGGATTAAACAATTTGTTAAACTGGTATAAAACAGTTTTAATATCCGGCGCGTCCTTAACTTGTCCAAAAGCAATCTTATTTATTGCCATTGACTCCTTATTCCGCCTATGCCATGCCCCGGCTTTAACAAAACTGGAAAAGACTTCTTTCTCCTTCAAAGTTTTTTTATCGAGAAGAATAGCGGCAATTTGAATAATCTCGTGCTTTCCAGCATCAAGGCCAGTGGTTTCTAAATCGATTAATAACAGATCTTTCTTGAAATTCATTTTATAAATGCCGCGAAGCGGCTCCCTAATTTTTCACTTTAAACTTTTAATTTTACATTTAGCATCATACTTCTCGTATGATGCGCCGAAACACCTCCGCCTCGTGCCTTACTTTTTCCAGCGCGTTATAGGGGTTAATTTGCTTAATTTTAAAATAATCAAAAAAAGTATTGACCGTGGGCATTTTTTTTAAGCCATAATTTAAAGTATAAATATACCCCAAAGTCCATAAATCTAAAATATGCTGATCATAATCAAATTGTACCACGGCTTTCTTAAAAGCGTGCTTTAAGAATAGGGCATTGGCCAAAGTATGGGTAGCCAGTAAATACTCCTTGCCGAAACTTTGGTGGAATTTTTTTATGCAATCGTAAATTTTTTGGCTTTTTTTTAGTACTAAAGGTTCAATACGCAACAGCTTGGCGTGTTCCAGAATAATATGGTCCAAATAGCTTACCCGAATATAGGCGTTAAAGAAGCCCTTTTCCAAAAGATTGTCCCTATCCAAAAGTACGGCTGCTAACTGCAAAATATTATCCTTGTCCACATCCGCGCCGGTTGTTGTAATTTCAAAAAATAAAATGTCTTTAATGAATTTCATACCGCTGATAGATCGCCGATTAGTACGCTGATTTATCGCTAAACGCTGGATTCAGCGTCTTTTCAGCGTACCTATCAGCGTTAGTTCAGCGTATTACTTACTTTTTACCACCAACTCCTGTCCTTTGGTAAACCGTTTAATAATATCTATAATTAATATTCCATTAGTATGGTCTATTTCATGCTGGACGACGCGGGATATCCATTTATCATCCTGAATAAATATTTTGCTGCCTTCCTGGTCTTGCGCCTCAATTACCACCTTCACCGGCCTCTTTACCATGCCAAACACGCCCGGGATAGAAAGACAGCCTTCTTCGATTTCGATTTTTTTCCAGGATCTCGATTTAATTCGCGCGTTATAAAGCAGAAAAGGGGGGATACCGCTTTTTTCCAGGTTGATGATGACAAGTTTGACAGATTTACCCACCTGCGACGCGGCCAAACCAATACCGTCCGCATGCCTTACAGTGTCCACCATGTCGCGGGTGAGTTTTTTTATTTCTGATGACAAAGGAAAGAAAACCGGCTCAGTCGGCTTTCTTAAAATTGGGTTTGGGTAAGTGAGAATTGGGAGTACCATGGTTCTTATTTTTTACTTTCAAACTCTTTTTTTCTTTCCTGATTATATTTTTTGACTAAGTAAGAAAACAGTCTGCCTGGGGTTTCTACAGTTCCGCTTTCCAAAACTTCTCCCATTATTTTTCTTAAAAGCTGATGGTCATGCCTGTTTGCCATGCCTAAATACAAAGCAAAATGTTTTCCGTCGTTAAATTTTTCCGAAAGCTCGTCTGCGAGCAAATGAGCAGGGGAGTGGATATGAGGGTTAATTTTGGGTTTGGATGTTGCCCGAGCCGATAATTTTGCAATTTTTCCTAAAGATTCCATTTATAAATTATACATTAAATATCTAAAATCCGCTATAATATCTATATGCAAAAACTCGACGTTGCCGGGCTAAAAATTGATGTTATTTCAAAATCAGAGCTCCTGAGGCTTATGGAGTCCCGTACAAAAACTCCTAAACAAACGTGGGTTACTACGGTATATTCGGAATTTTTATACGCAGCCTTGCGGGAACCCAAAACAATGAAAATGCTAAACCAAGCGGACATTGCCATACCCGATGGCATTGGGATTTTTTGGGCGCAAAAATTCTTAGAGATGCCGTTTACTGCCAAAAATTACTGGCTAAAAATTATAGAGGCCTATTGGCAGGCTATAGCCTCCTTATTTTCCCTGCCCTTTGTAAGGCGGAGTAAGGGGGAAGGTCCATTAAAAGATCGCATTCCCGGAAGCGAACTTATTTGGGATATAGCGGAAATGACGGCAAAAAATAATTTGTCCATATATCTTTTAGGCGGCTTCGGCAACACGCCGGAAATTGTTTCCCAAAAACTCTCGTCCTTTATGTCGGCCCATATGCCGGCTGATATATCAACTAATGTAAAAACCACAGTATCCCCAAAACTTGACGGCCGTCATAAAACGGGGATAGTGGGTGTAAGCAATAAAAATCCCGAAGATTTTTCGACGGTTTATGACATACAAAATAAAGAGCCTAATATTTTACTCGTCGCTTACGGCCCAATAAAGCAAGAAAAATGGATTTTAGAGAATCAAGATAAACTACCATCAGTTAAGCTTTTCATGGGCGTGGGCGGGACTTTTGATTACATTGCAGGCAAAAGGCTTGCTCCACCAGCGCTAGTTCGAAAAATAGGATTAGAATGGTTGTGGCGCCTTTTCACCCAGCCGCATAGGATTAAACGCATTTGGAAAGCGACTTTTGGATTAATTTCCGCGCTGATAAAATACAAAGTTTTTGAATCCTTACCCTTGAGGCAAAATGTTGTGAGTGTAATATTAAACGACAAAAATCAAATATTAGTATGCAAACATTCTGTTAATAATCCTGAAGATAAACTTTTTGGCTTTAATCGCTCTGATATTATTGACCATTGGCAATTTCCGCAGGGAGGTCAAGATGGCAACGAAGAATTAGCGCAGACCGGCATTAAAGAATGTCAGGAAGAGGTGGGGCTGACTAAAATAAAATTTATCGCATCTTCCCAAAAAACCCACTCTTACCACTACTTCAACGCCCGCCGCCCGTTCTTAGGCCAATTCGCCAGACAGCGGGGGCAACATCAGCATATTGTCTATTTTCGACACCTTGGGGCAGATATTGATGTAAAAGTTGATAATATTGAATTTCAAGATTATAAATGGGTCGATTTAAGCAATTTAGAAAAAACTTTACATGAATTCAGAAAACCCCTCGCAAAAATCGTGATGGAGGATTTGAAGGAAATGGCGGAAAAGGATATACTTAAAACAAATTAGTCTTCGAGCTTGCTTGCCCCGTAGCGAATTTCAATTCTGCTACCGGGGTCGAAAAGTTAATGGGCTCGCTCGAACAATAATACAAAATGGCTCAAAAACTCCTTTCGATCGGTCTTTTGTTCTTCGGCGAAGCGCTGATTATTTACGCCGAAATTCTTTCGGCGAAAATGTTCTACACCTTAAATAGGCCATTTTGGTTTGTAATCTCGCGGGTCGGAGCCGTCGCGTTAATTAGCACCTTTATGCTGCTTTGCGGCTATATGTTTGGCCTACAGGCTTTTAAAAATATTTGGATAGTCACAGTAATTTCCATTACATCGATTTTATTGGCAGAACCGATACTTACCTACACTATAACCCATCAGCTGCCCGCCAAAGGCGCTATTGTTGGACTGATTCTAGGCCTCACCGGATTAATAATTACTTTAGTTTGGGATTAATTTTGTCAATGACCATTCGCACCCGCTTCGCCCCATCACCCACCGGCTTTGTGCACATTGGTTCTTTGAGAACCGCGCTTTTTTCGTTTTTGTTCGCGCGCTCCCAAAAAGGCGTGCATGTTTTAAGGGTTGAAGACACAGATCAATCACGGCAAGTGGAAGGCACGCTGGAAAACTTACTAAAAGTACTGAAGGAAGTCGGGGTGGAATTCGACGAAGGTTTTTATATTAAGGATGACGATACAATTGCCGAAAGAGGGGAGTATGGCCCGTATCTGCAATCAAAACGCCTGGACAAATACCAAAAAACCGCGAAAAAATTAATTGAGGGGCAAAAGGCCTACTATTGCTTCTGCTCAACAGAAAGATTAGACGAACTCAAAAAAGAACAAATCGCGCTAAAAAAACCTTACACATACGACAGGCTTTGCAGAAATTTATCTGCCGATGAAATTAAATTGAAACTAGAGAAATTTAAAGCAGAAAACAAAAATCCTGTAATCCGTTTCGCCATACCCTTGGAAGGCCAGACCATTGTCCGCGACCTAATCTACGGGGATATTAAATACGACCACCAAGTGCTCGACGACCAGGTCATTATAAAATCCGACGGTTTTCCCACCTACCATTTAGCCGTAGTTGTTGACGACCACTTAATGGAAATTACCCATGTTATAAGGGGGGAGGAATGGCTGCCATCCACGCCAAAACATTTGCTGATTTATGAAGCACTGGGCTGGGAGCCGACCAAGTTCGCACACTTGCCGCTAATTTTGAATCCTGATAAGTCAAAACTTTCCAAAAGACAAGGCGATGTGGCAGTGGAAGACTTTTTAAAGCACGGCTATTTAAAAGAGGCGCTTGTAAACTTTGTCGCTTTCTTGGGCTGGAACCCTAAAACTGACCAAGAATTATTTGGCATTGACGAGTTAGTTGAACAGTTTAACTTAGCTAAAGTCAACAAATCCGGCGCGGTGTTTGACGACAATAAGCTGGACTGGTTCAATTCCCAGTACATAAAAAAATTGGAAGCAGGGGCTTTAGCCGAAAAGCTAAAACCATTTTGGGGGGAAGCAGGCATCGATATCAGTAAATTTACTGATATATATCTCGCCGCAATTGCCAAACTGGAACAGGAGAGGCTAAAAAAGCTTTCCGAGATACGGGAGAGGACAGTTTACTTTTTTAAACAGCCTGAATATGACGCAAAATTGCTAATTTGGAAAAAAAGCGATGCCAAAGACGCTAAAACCAAACTCGAAGGTTTGCAAAAAGTCTTTGAAGACTTAACCGAGCAGGCCTTAAAGAACGCAAATGAGTTGCAATTAATTTTGGAAGCCCACATAACCGAAATCGGTTCGGACAAAGGCAGCGTGCTTTGGCCTCTAAGGGCCGCGCTTACCGGCTTGGAAAAAAGCCCCGGGCCTTTTGAGGTTGCGGCAACCCTAGCCATCGGCTTGGGCAAAAAAGAAATCATCAACAGGATACAGGCCGCGATTGGTAAATTAGCTTGAAATTTGGTATAATAAGCGAACAATGAGAAAAAATACTGAAACAAAAACCAAGCGATTAATGCTATTACTTGGTGCGGTTTTATTGTTTGGCATAACAGTAAACGGGTCTTTTACCAACGCCCAAACCACTGCGCCGCCCACTAACAATGTAAACAACCTAAACGCGGAAAAAAATGCCCGCCAGATTAAGCTTGCGCAAATTAACAGACAAATCCAAGGGCTCACCAAGCAAATAAGCGACACCAGGGCAAAATCAAACACTTTAAAAAACGAACTGTTTATTTTTGACAAAGAAATAGCCAGCACCGAACTACAAATCCAGGCAAAAAATACTCAAATCGAGGACACTGACCTGCAAATCAATGAACTGGAAAAGCTTATCCAGCAAAAAATCAACGACATAAATGAAAACAAAAAAATCCTGGGTATCCTAATTCAGCAATTGGCTGAATTTGACAACCTCTACTACATTCAAACCACACTCGGTTCTGGAAGCCTTTCGGACTTTTTAGACCAAATCCAGTATAACAATTCGGTCCAGGAAAAAATTTTCCAGCTCTTACAAAAAATCAAAGAATTAAAAAATAAATTAGAAAAACAGCAGGAAGAGCTAAAAACCCAGTTAAAACAATTGGAAGAGCTAAAAGCCCAGATGGAAATTACCCGGGAGTCGCTAAAAGAACAGCGCGGACAGAGGCAAGTTTTGCTTAACCAGACGCGCGGCCTGGAGAGCAATTTCCAAAAACTGCTTGCCGTTAGCAAACAGGAAGAAATCAATTTAGAAAAAGAAATTCAGGACTTAGACAACCAGATCCGGGCCAAACTGGGCAAAAAAACCATCAAGGTAAGCAAGGGTATTCTGGCCTGGCCCATGGACGGGATATTAACCCAAAAATACGGCAACACCGGCTTTACTGCCTTAGGTTATAACTTCCATAATGGCATAGATGTAGCCGCGCCCGCGGGTCAGCCGATTTATGCGGCTTACGAAGGTGAAGTAATTTATACGGACATGAGCGAAGCCTCATACGGCAATTGGGTGGCAATTAGGCACGATATTTCAACCAACGGTTCAAAAGCTGGTATAATCACCCTATACGCGCATTTGCGCACAATAAAAGTTAAACCCGGACAAACGCTGTCGCAAGGGGATTTAGTTGGCTACGAAGGCAATACCGGTAATACAACCAAAAAACTTTACGGGCCCGAAAGGGGATACCACATTCATTTTGGGGTTTACGATGCCGAAGGCTTTGGCGTAACGGGCGGGAAATACGAAAACATCTACGGCCCCTACAAATTGCCTTATGGCTATACCTACAACCCCCTTGATTTTCTTTAATATATAAGAAGGCAGTCCGCCGAAGCTTTCTGAAAGTCCGACGACCTGTCCTCCGAAGCTTTCGGAACGTCCGACATAGCTTTAGCGAAGTTGGAAGCGACGGCGGATAACCCCATGGATTTCTCATAAACTTTCTTTATGAAAAAAAATTTTTACGCGATAATATTAAGCTTCCTCCTGGTAAACCTTATTTTTGGGTTCAGCACCCAGACGACTTTTGCCCAGGGCAAACAGCCAAGAAAATACCAGGGCGCGCAGGAACAAATCGCCCAATTTTTATGCACCCCGAACGACGCCTCAATTGACCCAACCGCCGGACAAAGCGACCTGTTTAACTGCATTAATAAAGTTTACCGCTTTGCCCTGGTTATTGCTTCTGTTTTTGGCGTATTCATGCTGGTAATCGCCGGCTACATTTACATGGCTGCGGACGGCAATGAAGAAGCAGTAACTAAAGCCAAAGATATTATAACAACCACAATTGCTTCCTTGGTAATTTTGGCTGCCGGCTATATCCTATTAAAGTTTTTAAACCCCGACCTGGTTAAATTCCAGCCCATTCAGCCCGCCATAACCGGCGGAAAAAAAGATTTGTGGGCAGGCGTGACAGACGCACAGGTTGTTGCAATGTTTGGGGTTGAGCAAAATAACAAAACAACTTCAAAAACCATAGGAAAACCCTATACTGGCACTAGTAATTTCCCTGCGAGTGGCGGCACGCCCATTGCAATTGCTGCGTCACAACTGGGTGCAAGAGAAGATTGTTGCGACAACAACGGCGAAGGATTAAATAAAGGCAGTGAAATCAACAAATACTTTGTCCCAAACGGTAGCCAAGGACAACCTTGGTGTTCTTATTTCACAAGCTGGGCATACGGACAAGCTGGATACGCCACTATTGGAAATGCTTCCGGCCGCGGTGGTTCGCTAAGCCTTAGTAGTTTTCTACAAAATAAAAACAACCAAACTATAAAAGACGGTTCGAAAACCTATAAAATTCTTTACTTTACAAAAGCTGACCTTAGCCAGGGAAAAGCCTCACCGCAGGCTGGAGACATCGCATTTTTTAATAGAGGTACTGTTGGGTCTGGAAGTGGTCATTCAGCAATAATCGAAAGTTATAGCAGTACATCTAAAACAATAAATACAATTGACGGCAACGTGGACAATAGTGTGGAAAGGAGGATCAGAAGTATAGATTTGTCCTGTAACGCAAACGGGGAAAACGGGGTATGTGATTTTATAGGCTTCGCTAGAGTCGTAAATCAATAATAAACAGGATAAACGTATATTATACGTCTCATAAGATACATTGTGCGACACTGTTCATATAAGTTATCCACACTCTCTCTTTATAAATAAATGCCTATGGGCTTATATCGCCTATGGGCATTATAATTTTATTTTGTTGAAATATTTCCGGCTGGCTGGATAAATATTTTTGTGGAATAAAAAAATATTTTTTCAACAACTCTCCCCTGCTAATAATTTATTTCACAATAGTATGATACCGTTCGTCAAGAATTAAAAGTATGCCCCCTCGCCAATAAATTTTATCTTAATTCAGATATATTTAGGGCTTTATTACTTTTATTTTATATAATTCTAATTGTTTTAGGTATTTTAGGTATTGGTGAGGGGGTAAATCTTTTTTATGCTATCAACCAAATAATCTATTTCTTGTTTTGTCGTACTTCTGCCTAAAGTAATCCTTATACTCTCTTTTGATAGTTTCTCGCTCCTGCCAATTGCCATAAGAACATGAGACGCGTCGCTCGAGCCTGTGGTGCAGGCGCTGCCTGTAGACACGCAAATCCCTTTGGCGTCCAAATAAAGCATTAACGCTTCGCCTTCAACTCCCTGTATTGTAATATTAATATTATTCGGCAGCCTGTTATTTTTTTTTATTTTTTCTAATATCCCCAAATTTTGACCTGCCTCGCCGGCAGGCAGGCGGCCGTCATGTTTTGGGGATATTGGAGCGCCGTTTAAAATAGCGTTTGGAAAGGCTCTTAGAATTTTATATACACAGTAATCACGCAAACCAATCAGCCTGCTGTTTTCAATATCTTGATTTTTAACTGCCAGATCCATGGCCTTAGCCATCCCCACAATCCCGGCCATGTTTTCAGTTCCGCTCCTTAAGCCCCTTTCCTGCCCTCCACCGAGCAAAATTGGATGGATCACAAAGCCCTTTCTGGCGTATAAAAACCCTGCGCCCTTGGGCCCGTAAATTTTACTAGCGCTTACGGACATTAAATCCACTTGCAAACGGTTTACATTTAAATCCAAACTTCCGGCAGCCTGGCAGGCATCGGTGTGGAATATTATCCTTAATCTTCTATCCTTAATCCTTAACTCGTTAAAACGATTTAACAGTTTGCCTATCTCAATAATCGGCTGGACTGTCCCAATCTCGTTGTTCGCGTACATCACGCTTACAAGCCTGGTGTCTTTCCGGATCGCCTTTTTTACATCGTCAATCTTTATAAACCCTCCCCCATCTACAGGCAAATAAGTTGCGCTCCAGCCTGATTTTTCAAGCTGTTTAATTGGCTCAAGCACCGCGTGATGCTCTATTTGAGTTGTTATAATATGCCCCTTTGGCCGGCTTTGGGCTAAACCCAAAATCGCCAAATTACAGCTTTCCGTACCGCCAGAAGTAAAAATTATTTCTTCTGGCCTCGCGTTTATAAGCTCCGCAATTATTTTTCTGGACATCTCGACCGCCTCTTTTGCCTCTGTCCCCTTCTTATGTAAAGATGACGGATTGCCGTAAACTGATGTTAAAAACGGCCGCATTGTGTTAAAAACCTGGGCATCTAAAGGCGTAGCCGCGGAATAGTCCAAATACACTAATTGAGTTGATTGTTTCGCCTTAAAAGACATAAATTCAAAAAAATAACGCGGGCATGGAAAGAAAAATTCATCCAGCCCGCGGTGAAAGAAGCAGCAAGGCGGTACCTACAGGTTCCCCACGCCTATTCCTCCTTTCACCGACCTGCTTTTTCAGACAGGCTTTTCGACCCAAAAAGGAAAGTTGAGAGGTTGAAAAACAGACCCCCAAAACTCTCGACATTTAATGTCCGGAGGAGCTCCGACTTTTTAGGCCTGATACCCAACGTCTATCTTCACCCTAGAGATAAAACGTTGAGCCGTTTGTAAAAGGAATTATACAAATAAAACACTTTAAAGTCAACGCGCTGACTTGGTAAACCCCGCGGCTTGAGCTTCATCCTCTGTATTAAAACACATCTCGGGATTTGTACGTTCATAAAACGCTCCGCCTGGGACATGATAGAGTTTTCGGCCTTGGCTGTTTATATTGCCCTTTATCACGCAAGCCTTGTCCCCTGCCACAGCCGCTGGCTTAATTATCTTGCTTAAATTATTTTCTGTCTGATTCTTAACAGTATCCCCTACTACCTCTGCTTTTCCCGCTTCCCCTTTTTGCTGATTATCCAAAGTTTTGCTATAATTACTTTGCGTTTTTCGCTTTTCATTTTGTGCTTCCTTATCGTACCTGCCTGTGCCGAAACCGACAAAAAACACTACTACAAAACACGCGCCAGTGTAGATTTCTTTTTTGTGTTCTTTGCCCCACTTCTTTACCCTGTCATAAGTTATCATAATCTCATTATATCATAACTGTTTATTTAATTTTAAAAGAGGAGCCTTAATTGAACAAAATTAAATTATTTTGATAAAATTTTCCTCAATTTTGGCATTTAACTTATGAGATACGCATTTGTCTTAGGTAGAGTTTTTACGCTTTCTGTTGCCGAACTTTTGGATGTCTTTGAAAAACCAGACCCTGCCTGCGGCCTTGTAGAAAATCCCGTCCGGATATTAGATGCGTCAAAAGAAGTCCTGGTAATTGAAACAGAAAAACCCCTGCTTGTTTTGCCTTTGCAAAAAAAACTGGGCGGTGTGGTTAAAATTTTAAAAATCGTGGATGTTTTGGAAAAACGCAAACAGGATTCAATCAACTTTGCTTTAAAAAACTATTTTAAGCCCAGCCTGTTAAAATCAGAATTTTTTAAAGACTATAAAGGCAAAAAACAATTCGGCGTGAGCGTATATGTTTTGGACGACGAGTTGGTAGCGCACGAACATAATAACCATTTTCATGATAATAACCGACAATCCTCCTTCGTCCGCCCGGGGCGGACTACGGAGGATGGCCATGCTATTAATGATAAATTAAGGAAGGCCAAACCCGCCACCCAAACTGTCTGGGGCGAACCCAAACGCCTGGGTATGATGATAAAAAAAACCCTCACCGACAGCGGACTTTCCGTCCGAGTTGCCCTGCCTGAATTTAATTCGCTGTCGCTCGCATCGGTGGTGGTCACTAAAAACCTGCTTTTGGAAAAAGGCGCGGAAATCTGCATTATTGGCGGAAAAGAAAAAGTTTACACTGCAAAAACTTTGGTTGTGCAGGATTTCGAGGACTATGGCAGGAGGGATTACCAGCGTCCGGTTAGGGATGAACAGCAGGGCATGATCCCGCCGAAAGTCGCCCAAATTATGCTTAATCTGTCCGGAGTAAAAAAAGGCGATTCGGTCTTAGACCCATTTTGCGGAATTGGCACTATTGTCCAGGAAGGCTTGCTTTTGGGTTTTAAAATGTTTGGCAGCGACATTAACCGCGTGGCCATACGGGGCAGCGAACAAAACCTGGAATGGTTCAGGAACCGCTACCATGTGCCGGCGGGAAAATACATAATTAACATAAGCGACGCGCGAAATGTATCCAAATTAATAGACAAAACCCCGATCAATGCCATTGTTACTGAATGCACCCTGGGACCAATTTACGGAAAATTTCCCGATACAAATGAAATAGAAAAAAACTTTGCCGGACTTAAAAAACTTTACGCGGCAAGTTTTAAAGATTTTTCAAAATTCCTTACCAAGGGAGCCAGGATTGTTATGTGCGTACCTGCGTACCGCCGCGGCCGGGATAACTATATTATGATGGACACCCTTGACTTCGGTAACGATTCAGGATATAATTTAGTGGATTTAATAGAAAAAAAGCCTGCCCGGCAGATGAAATTCCTAAATCTAACAAATAGAGGCACGGCAATTTACGACCGGAAAGACCAAATCGTGGCCAGGGAAATAGTTATTTTTGAAAAGGCCTAAACCTTTTCAAAAATAAACTTATAACAAATAATCTATAACTAATAACAGTTATCAGTCATTAATTATCAGTTATTAGTTGTTTACGGAGTAAACAATGGCTCATAAAAAAGCAGGCGGCTCTACAGCCCTAGGACGCGACTCACAGTCCAAACGATTAGGCGTTAAAATTTTCGGGAACCAAGCCGTTAAAACCGGCCAGATTATTGTGCGCCAAAACGGAACTAAATTCCACCCCGGGCATAATGTCCGAGCGGGGGTAGATTATACTTTGTATTCCCTAAAGGACGGCGTAGTAAAATTCCAAAAAAAAATGATACCTAAATTCCACGGCAATCTCCGCAAAAACCGCATTGTGAATGTCGTGCCAGTTAAATAAAATTTAGTCTTCGAGAGACCCGAACAATGATTTCTAAACCCCGCTTGAAAGCGGGGTTTTAATTTAATCTGTGTGATCTGTGTTTATTTGTGTATCAATGATCTCACCACGGCTTTCATAAAACCGTTAAACAACGGGTGGGGAGCAAGGGGGCGGGATTGGAACTCCGGATGGAACTGGGATCCTACAAAGTACGGGTGGTCCTTGAGCTCAATTATTTCCACTAATTTTCCATCCGGAGTTGTTCCCGATACCACGAGCCCGGCTTTGGTTAATCTATCGCGGTAAGCGTTGTTAAATTCGTAGCGGTGCCTGTGGCGCTCGTTAATAAGCGCACGGCCGGTCTTTTTAATTAAGCCTGATGCGAGGTAAGCGGCTTCGGTTTTAGTCCCGCGGGTGATGATACAGTCCCAGCCCCCGAGCCTCATACTCGCGCCGTAATCCCTCACCAACAATTTCTTTTCCTGGTCAGGCATAATATGGATTACCGGGTGCGGATTATCATCATCTACTTCGGTGGTATTGGCGCCCTTTAGCTTAGCCACATTCCTTGCAAACTCGATTGTTGCCATTTGCATGCCATAACAAAGCCCCAAATATGGGATTTTATTTTCACGCGCGCACTGGATGGTTTGAATCATCCCCTCCGTTCCCCTGCTCCCAAATCCGCCTGGCACTACAATGCCGTCATAGCCGCTTAAAACTTTTTTCGCGCCGTGCTTTTCGACCTCCAGGCTGGATATCCAATGTAAATTCGCCTTCACCCCGTTATTCCAGGAAGCGTGCTTAATTGATTCCACAACAGAAATGTAAACATCCGCCAATTTGTACGCACCGGTCTCATAATATTTACCGACAACCGCTATATTTACCCCGTTAAATGACTGCGAAGCAGTCCCCGCGGAGCGGGATTTAACGGGGTGAACTTGCTTATTAATGCGGCTGATTTTACCGAGCAAATTCCGCCACGCCCGGCCATCGGCTTTTTTCGGCCTCATGCCAAATTTTGCCAAAATTTTATCTGTTAATTTTTGCTGGTCAAAATTCTGCGGAACTCGGTAAATCGTATCCACGTCAGGCGCGGCAATAATATTTTGCGCGGGCACATTACAAGTCCAAGCTAAAGTCTCTTTCCTGCGGTCATCAATCGGCTTTTCCGCGCGCGCAATTAGAAAGTCCGGCTGAATCCCGCTGCCAATTAGAAGCCTCACCGATGTTTGAGCGGGTTTGCTTTTCATTTCTCCGATTGATGGCGGCGTAGGCAAATACGCCACATGGATATGTATAACATCCCTATTATCGCGGTACTTCATTATCCGATTAGCTTCCATAAACAAAATATTCTGGTACTCCCCTACTGTGCCGCCTATTTCCGCAATTACAAAATCCGCTTTTCTTTCCCGCGCGGCTTTTTCCAACCGGCCAATAATTTCTTCTGGCACATGTAAAGCCACTTCCACATCTTCCCCGTCATATTCGAAATTCCGCTCTTTTTGAATAATAGATTGGTACAGTTGGCCGTTTGTTACATAGTTTGATGCCGATAAATTAGTGTTCATAAACCGTTCGTAATTACCCACATCCTGGTCGGTTTCCATGCCGTCTTTGGTCACAAACACTTCGCCGTGCTCCTGGGGACGGATGGTGCCCGCGTCCACATTTAAATACGCGTCCATTTTAACCGGTGCCACGCGAAAACCGCGTGATTCTAATAGCTGGGATATGGCCGCCGTAGTCACGCCCTTGCCAACGGAAGATATGACACCGCCGGAAACGAAAATAAATTTGGTATTTAGTTTTTTTGCTTTGCGCGGTTTTATGTGGTAGGACATAAGTTTTCTCTGCCTGTCATTGCGAGTGCATCCGACCTGTCCCCCGAAGCTTTAGCGGAGGAGGAAACAATCTATTTTTGATTCTTGATTAAACTAGATTGCTTCGTCGGCCGCACTCCTCGCAATGACAAGATAAAATAATTATTTTATAAATTTAAAAGTGGAAAGGATGTATTCTAAGTCTTTCTGGCTGGACTGAAACATTATTCTAAGATTTAAATTTTTGCAAAAATTTTTAAAATATCCCGGATCATTATCATATTTATGAGTATCTGAATAACCAGGAGGGAAAGCTAAACTGAAAGTATGTATAGCTAAACGCTCAGGCTCTTTCCCTTTCTTTAAATACGTCTTATACTCCACAAATGTATTCTCGCCAAAATTCACACTAGCTTGCGTACTTCTTATTTGTATTTCAGGATCTTCAACTCCAACACCATAAATACATGCGGCATCTATCCACATAGATTCTGATTGCGATGATCCTAGCCGCA
The DNA here is from genome assembly GCA_038065175.1 of Patescibacteria group bacterium. GTDB lineage: Bacteria > Patescibacteriota > Doudnabacteria > UBA920 > UBA920 > JBBTRN01. The sequence goes on from JBBTRN010000010.1 coordinate 18,389, forward strand.
TAAAACTCTTATCGTCACCTCGTTGCCAACCGACTGGATACTCAAACTCAAACCCATATTCCTCATTCCTGTAAGTTTTCCAGCCTTCCATGACGGAATTCTGATCAATCTGATTCCTCTGATCCATCTGGCCTGCCCTATGCACCGGCAACGCGCTTTCCGTGGCTAAATAAATCTGCTCCCTGTGGTACGACTGGACTTGCGAAAGAACAGCCAAAGCTATGCCGCTGGCCACAAAAACAAAAATCAACATCAATAGCAGTCCCCTTAATTTGGGATTAGTTTGAAAGACTTGGGTTTCCATGTAAATTTAGTCTTCAAGCTTATGTCGAGAAGCTAAATTTACCGAAGTTCTCAACAAGCTCTAACAATAACTATTTATTGATTCTTTTTGACTTGGATCAAGCCGCCTTCTGCCGCCCCAACCTCTTCCTGGTTCTTGAAGCTGTCTATGGAAAACATAAGCAGCATGCCGGCCAAAACAGAAACCAAAATTATCGTGGCCATAAACATTCTATCTTTCATATTTTTTTAAAGCGCGCTAACATTAATTTTTAATTTTGCAATAATTCCTGCTGCCAGTTTCAGCTTTGCTTCATATAGCCCAATGGCTTTAATTATCCCCCCAAGATCCAACTGTGATTTATCTATATTGATTCCCATTTTTCCAGCCACAAATTTAGCTACATCTTTCTCGTGCAGCCCGCCGAAAACCTGCCCCTTGTCCCCGACTTTAACCTTAATTTGGAATTCCCGTTTCTCGAAATCTGCCTTTAAGGCATTCAATTTCTCAATTTCTTTTAATTTTTTAATTTCCGCTTCCTTGCCTTCCTTTTCCAGTTTTGCCTGAATTTGCGGGGTGGCAACTACAGCAAAACCCTTAGGAATAAGAAAGTTTTCCGCATAACCGCTGGAAAGCTCCCTAACCTCCCCTTTTTTTCCGGCTGAACTTTCTTTAATAAAAAGTACTTTCATCCCGTTAGAAAAATATTAATGCCCAAAAATTTTTACAAACAACATGGCGGAGTTTTAAATTAAAACATTGAACCCCCTACTTTTCTAACGGGATTCATAAAATGAAAAAACTCCCCTTTTAAAGAGAGTCCCATGGCTTCATCCCTTAATACTTAATACCAAATACTTGATACTAATTCAGGGCTCTTTATCATTATATACAATGATATTGGTTTGTCAACTTTTGATTTGTCAAACTCTTTTATCAATTATCTCTGTGTAATCTGTGATATTAGTGTATCTGTGATCTTAAATTTTAAGGTACTTCCTTATGGCTAAAAGCGTGGAAATCACCGATAAAACCAGGGCAGCTGCCAAAAGTCCGGACAATAAAAACCAGAAAGACAAAAGCCCGCTTATGGGCAATCCGGGACCGCCCAAAAACCCTGCAACCTGGGGCAGAACTCTGGTATAAATCGGGATGAGCAAAACAGCGGTCACCACAGTCGCCGCTAAACTGTACATAATGCTTTCTGCCACAAACGGCCCCCTTATGTACCAATTTGTCGCGCCCACCAGGCGCATAATTTCCACTTCCTCACGGCGGTTGTAAATAGTGAGGCGCAAAGTGTTAAATAAGACCAAGACCGCAATTGCCGAAAAAATCGCGATCAATCCTATACCGACCGAGACCACAATTTTTAAGACCTTAGTCAGTTTGTCTATTACCTCGCGGTTGTCATTGTAATTTAGATGGTCAATAAATGCAGAAAATTGTCCGGTAGAAATATTTTCAGAAAGCTTGGGATAATTTTCCAAATTTTTCGCCTGAACCCGCAAAGTTGCCAAGAGAGGATTTTCATCCACCTCATTTAAAGCCGCGATTACGGCCGGCTTTTGCTGGTTGCTTTCCTTAAATTCGGAAAGGGCCTGCGCCGCGGAAATATAAGTCACCTGTGAAATCAGCGGATCCTGTTCCAGGCTGCGCTCAATGTCTAAAATTCTATCTTCCGCAAGACCCTTTTTCATATACACGCTAATATCCACCCTTTCCTGGATGGCCTTCACGGAATAATTTGACACGCTGAACAAAAACGCCAGGACCGCAAAAATTATTAGGGTGATGGTCATAACTAAAACCGCCGCGGCAGATAAAACCCAATTGCGGGTAAAATTACTAAAGCCAGTCCTAGTTATGCGAATAATTGAAGTGGTGTCTAGCATAATGAAATGTCAAATATCAAATTACAAATTTCCAATAAAATCCTAATGTATAAATTTCAAATTTTGATATTTTAAAAATTGGGTATTCATTTGAAATTCGACATTTGAAATTTGAAATTAAAGCTTATATTTCCCTTTTTCCTGCTCTATGGTAATCCGGCCTTCTTCTAAAGTAATAACCCTGCGGTGGATTTTATTCACCAAATCCTGGGCATGGGTAGCAAGCAGTACTGTAGTACCCAAGGAATTGATTTTTAACAGCAGATCCAGGACTTCATGCGCGTTAACCTCGTCTAAATTACCGGTAGGCTCATCAGCCAAAAGCAGTACAGGACGGTGCGCCAAAGCCCGGGCAATTGCCACCCTTTGCTTTTCGCCGCCGGACATTTCATCCGGAAAATTCGCCGCCTTATGGGACAAGCCGACTAATTCTAAAATTTTCGGCACGTCTTTCTGGATTTTTTGCTTGGGCAAACCGCAAACCTCCATGGCAAAAGCCACATTTTCAAAAGCCGTACGCTTTTGGAGCAGCTTCATGTCCTGGAACACCACGCCGATTTTCCTGCGCAAATAAGGTATATCTTCCTTGCTAATAGTCGCTAAATCTATATTGTCGATTAAAATTTTTCCTTCGTCCACGCGATCTTCCCCGATTATCAGCTTCAGCATTGTGGACTTGCCCGCGCCCGAAAGCCCGACCATTGAAATGAATTCCCCCTGGTTTATTTGCAAATTAACTTTATCTAGCGCTTTAGTCGGGCCATAAAACTTTGTAACATTTATGAATTTAATCATTTTTATTTCAGAAGCAAGTATAAAGGATCAGGTATTAAAGACCTCTTGCAAAATAAGCTTTTGAGATAATTTTTTAGAATTTCGAGACAGCTGGGCAAAACAAATTTTGATGTTTACCATAGTTAAGCGGTCCGCCTTTGGCGGATTGGCCAGATGGCCGAAATTGTTGAAAATTAGCCATAATGTTATTTTGCAAGAGGTCTTAAGTATTATACAGCAAAATGCGTTGATTTAAAATCCCATAACACTAACTACATGCTACTTGCTACTTTTTCGAGATAGCTCTCCACAAACTCATCAAGCTCGCCATCTAATACTGAATTAGGATCCGAAGTTTCGAGGCCAGTACGGTGATCTTTAACCATTTTGTAAGGATGCAGGACGTAAGAACGGATTTGGTTCCCCCACTCCGCGCTTTTAAATTCGCCCCTTAAAGCCTGCTTTTCCTTTTGTAAATTTTCCTCTTCCAAAGTTTTCAATTTAGCCATCAAAATCTTCATGGCAATTTCGCGATTTTGGTGCTGGCTCCTTTCGTTCTGGATAGACACCTTAATGCCGGTAGGAATGTGGGTAATGCGGATGGCGGAATAAGTGGTATTCACGCTCTGTCCGCCGTGGCCGCTGGCGGTATTGGCCTCAATCTTTAAATCTTTAGGATTTATGTCTAAATTCTCCTTCTCATCCAATTCCGGCAAAAGTTCAATTAAGGCAAAAGAGGTTTCCCTTGTATGCGCCGGGTTAAACGGACTAAGCCGGACTAACCGATGCACACCGGCTTCGCTTTTAAGCAGGCCATAAGCAAAAGAACCGCTAGCTCCCACCACCGCGGACTTCAACCCGCCCTGGTCTCCGCGGCTGGTTTCAATTATTTCTGTTGATAAATTCTTGCGCTCGCAATATCTTAAAATCATTCTAAACAAAATATCCGCCCAGTCCTGCGCGTCGACTCCCCCGGCGCCGCTATGGATAGAGAAAATAGCGTTATGGTCATCGTATTTTTTACTCAAAAGGGCGACAAAACGATTTTTGCGATAGCGGTCTTCCAATTCTTCAGTTTGCGTTTTTAGATAACTAACAGTTTCTGGCGTTTCATCGTGATTATTTTTTACCAACTCTAAAGCCTCATCCGTATCTTTTTCCAGCTTTTCCCAAAAATCATAAAAAGTTTTTAGCTGGTTATACTCTTGCGATGTTTTTTGGGCAGCCTGGTTGTCCTGCCAAAAATTCCGGTTCTGCATTAAATCTTCCAATTCCAAAATCCTCTGCTCTTTTTGCGGCAGGTTTAGGTTAGATACTAAATTAGAGATATTAGATTTTAGAGTCTCTAAACGCTTTATTAAATCATTCATATCTACTTGAGCCTTATCAGTCCTATTTTTCGTATCAGGCTTATATATTCTATCCGATAACAAAAAAATAATCCATCAGTCCAGAAAAAATCTAGCCGGCTTGCTGGAGGGGAGGTGTTCCCAGCAAGCCGGCTTTTTAGTCTAATGCTTCGAAAGCGCGCGCCAAATGAACCTAAATCCTTGCCGAATATCATCCATCCGGCTTGATTCGCTGGGCTTCCCCAGCTCGCGCTGCATTTGACGCTTGAACTCCTCCTTCGTAAAAGATTTTTCGAAACTTCTTTCCTCAAGCAATGTCAACCCAGTCGCAAGCAACTCAGTTGCTTGCCTGCCAAGGCTAACGCACTGTTCATTTGCGTACTTCTTGAGTCTCGCATGCACTTCGTAGGGCACGCGAATGGAGTAATCTTCTGCAACTCCGTACGTAGAACCTTCCGGCTTGACAAAATGAGCTTCGGAAAATACAATTTCCGCCATAACAGTTAAAAGGTATCTAGCCTTCGCTTCGAAACCCTCCTGCCGAGGCAGAAACAGATCCAACGTTATTAGTTGTTCTTCCGTTAATTTCACGTTAACGACAGAACGGAACCGATGCCTGTCTTTCGTATCACTCATAATAATACGAAAACTAGCCAGAGCTTTGCATATTATACCAAAAACCCCCTGAAAAATCCAGAGGGCGGTTTACAATAAGAATATAGTTATTATTTTGGTTTAAAATCTTTCAAAGCGATTCTTCTAACTAATTCCCAAACTTTATTATGGATTTCTACTTGGGTTAAAACCTTTTTTTCTTGTACGCATTCCACCATTTTAGTATTGGGAAATAGTCGGGCTATTTGCAAATACACGCTTTGCGCTAACCGTAAATGAGTAAGGTTTGTTTCATGGATATCTTTTTTTGCCTTTACCTGTTGACGCGAAGCAAGCAGTTTGTGGGCGGACAAGTAGGGCATGTTTAAAATAATATTCAAATCGGGTTTGGGCAGTGCAAAAATATTATATTCCAAATTATCCAACCATTTAAAAAACTTTAAACGCTCGGTTTCGTCGTTGATTTTACAGCCCTGGTGTCCGGCATTGGCAGTTACATACCTGTCACACAAAACAATTTTTCCTTCCCCAAGCCATTTTCTTATGGCAGGCGATTCTTCAAACCTGTCTTGCGCGTAAAAAATGGATGCCGCGTATGGGTTTACCTCCCCGTAAGCGCCCTTCAAATATTGGTCAACCATAAAAGCCGAGGGCTGGCCGTGCCTGGGAAAATGGATTTTCTCCACCTCAAAACCATTGGCCTTAAGCTCTTTTTCCAGAATTTCGAGCTGGGTAGACTTGCCGCTACCGTCTATGCCGTCTATAACAATCAACTTGCCGTAAGGTTTAGCTTTCTTTTTTTTGCGAAAAGGCAGTTTCATTCAATTTTGCTAATTATTTTATTGATTTCGGCATGCAAATCTTCCAAAGTTTTAGTGTTGTCAATGCGATACTTGGCTTGCTTACCGAGTTCCGGAATGCCTTTTTCAGTAAGCTCTTCCTTGTCCTGTCGGGCGAATTCCTCAAAACTCATTTTGCCATCGTCGATCTTTTCTTTGCGGTGCCGGTAGCGTTCGTACCTCAACTCCACGGGCGCCGTAATATAAATCATCTTGGCGCCAAGCTCCTTAATGATTGTTTCCTGTTCATCCATCCTAATGCCATTTATTACTACCGCTGGCGCGTTGGATTCCAAAACTCTTTTTTTAAGCGCCCTGAATAAAACTTCTGGTCCAAAAACTTCCCTTAAGCCCAATCCTAAATCTATTTCATTCCGCCTGGTTTTAGGTATATCTAAAATATCCAGAATCCCATCTAACAAATGGCTGAATTTTATGTGGAAAGCGCCAAATTTTTTAACCAAATATTTTGCCGCCTCGTCCTTGCCCGCGAGCTTCTCCCCCACTAAACCAATGATTAATTTTGGCATATATGGCTTATCTGCCGTGCCTTGTACCATAGGAGTCTTGGGACGACTGGCACGGGGTCATATTTGTCTTATCCGTCCTATTATACCATCCAAAAGCCCATAAATAAAGCTTCCGCCTTCGCCTCGATTAGCATCGGGATTTCGGCGGATGACACGCTAAATATTTTATGGGACTGTTGCCAATACGCTTTTTGATGCAAAATGAAATGGTTTGAGCAGAATGGGGAAAATAAATTTTGATGTTTACCTGAAAGGTAAGCGGAGAAATTTTTTTGGCCATTGTGCCAAAACAGTTCGTTTTGGGCAAAAATGGTATTCGGCAACAGTCCCATCATAAGGTGAGCCAAAATTGACTGCCTGCAAATATCCAGTTATGATGCTTTTGATGCCCAAAAATAGAGACTTAGAATTACTATATGAACTCGGCGCCCTACGCTTTATTCCGCGCGCTTGGAAGCAGTTTTTCAACGCGGATTTTGAAAATTTGGCGGAACATCATTTCCGCGTGGCCTGGCTTGGGATGATCCTTGCAATGATGGAAAAAAAAGGTAATCATGGAAAAATTTTAAAAATGGCGCTGGTTCACGACATTGCGGAAAGCAGAACCGGCGACGTGCACCAAATCGGCAGGCAGTACACCAAGCGCAATGAAGAATTGGCAATTGATGATATTTTAAAAAATACATCTTTAAGCAAAGAGATGAAAAAACTTTGGCACGAGTATGAAGAACGAAAAACAATTGAAGCTAAAATCGTAAAGGACGCGGACTGGCTGGATGTGGACTTGGAAATTAGAGAGCAACTGGCGCGCGGCGTAAGTACTATAAAAGTCTGGCTGGCAAACCGCAAATTAATTTATAAACATTTACACACAAAATCCGGAAAAAAACTTTGGCAGCAAATCCATAAATCTAACCCCCAAGACTGGTTTAAAAACGCCCGCTCCAGATTTAATTCGGGAGATATGCGACCAAAAAGTAGCAAGTATTAAGAATCAAGAGAATGCAACATACATACGAAATTGAAATAAAAAGCTTGTTGGGCGGAAAAGACAAAGCTGATGATTTAGTTAACAGGATGAAACAAAAAGACCCGAATTTGAAAGTTTTAGGCTCGCATAGACAGCTAAACCACTACTTTGCCCCAGTACCATCCGGCACGGGGCAAGTAGGCGGGGATTTAAAATCGCTGTACGAAAAAGTGCAAAATTTGTTGGATGATGCGTCACGGAGCAAATTAAAAGACCTTGCCGAAAGAGCTAAAGCGAAGTCCCGTACCGGAGCGCAAGCGACTGGTACTGGGAATTTTTCCGTCCGGACGCGCGAGACTGATGGTAAAACTGCGCCCCATACCGGAGCGCAAGCGACTGGTGTCGGGGTTATTCTCGTGGTTAAAGCTACGGTTGATGATACCACCAGTAGTAACGGCACTGCCAGGCTTGAATGGGAGTCTGTCTTATTTCCCTCCCCTGGATACGGGGAGGGATTAAGGGAGGGGTTGATAAGGAACATAGATGATTTGGATAAATTAGTCTTATCATCAGGCTTCCAATATCAAGCCAAATGGTCCCGCGAACGAAGCGAATACAAGTACACTCCCCTGCCTTTTCTTTCTCCCTCTCCCTTGAGGGGAGAGGGCGGGGGTGAGGGTGAACAATTAAAACTGATGGTGGCCATCGACAAAAATGCAGGCTACGGCTATTTGGCGGAATTCGAAATGGTTGTTGATGACGAAAAAAAAGCCGATGACGCTAAAAATTTAATTCGCACGGTTATGGGCGGTTTGAAAATTGACGAACTCCCCCAAGACCGCCTGGAAAGAATGTTTAAATTTTATAACGAAAATTGGAAAGATTACTACGGGACGGAGAAAACCTTCACCGTCGAATAAACCTTTTGTTATTTGTCTTATTCGTCCAATCAGCCCTATCAGACTTAATTTCTCCTAAAACCTAACGCCCAATATCTAAAACCCATGAACCATCCTGAATATCAATACTTAGATTTGCTACAAGATATCCTAGACAACGGCGGGAATAAACCTCTTTTTTTCACGCCCGAAATCCTAAAACAATACGAAGATAAAAGTGTAGAACCGCCCTTTATCCGTTCTGTCTTTGGACGGATAATGCGCTTTAACATGGCCGACGGCTTCCCTTTGCTTACGACAAAAAAAGTTTTTACCCGCGGCATCTTCCACGAACTACTTTGGTTTCTAAGCGGCAGCTCAAACATAAAATACTTGGTGGACAATGATGTGCATATATGGGATGAATGGGCCTGGAAACGCTATCATAAAATTGCCCTTGCAGGAAAGCATGAGGATATACCTCAAGACCAATTTATTGCCAAATTAAAAACCGACAACGCAAATAGTGAATTCGTAAAACTATGGGGGGATTTAATCACCATTTACGGCCGCATGTGGCGACGCTGGCCGGCTTCCGACGGCAGAGAAATTGACCAGTTAGCTTGGGTAATCGAAGGCCTAAAATCCAAACCTTACCGCAAATCTTATGTGGTTTCAGCCTGGAACCCGGACTTTATTTACGCCATGGCCAGCAAGGGTAATACCAACGAAGTCCCTCCCTTTTGCCATACTACCTACCAATTTGCCGTAGTAAACAACAAGTTAAACTTGGGTTTATTCCAAAGAAGCGGGGATATATTTTTGGGGGTGCCATTCAATATTGCCAGTTATTCTCTCCTTTTGTTGATGATTGCTCAAGTCACCGGCCTGGAGCCTGGTGAATTTGTGCATTTTTTTGGCGATGTTCATGCTTATTCCAATCATTTCGATGCAATTAAACAACAGCTAACCAAGCAACCTCTTCCCCTACCAACGATTAAACTCAACTCTGAGATAAAAAGCATAGATGCTTTCAAATTCCAGGATATTACTTTGGAAAACTACAATCCTCACCCAGCCATTAAAGCGACAATTGCCAATATTGGCGGATTCTAAATTTATGTTTCCCGGAAAAGAAGGCGTGGCCAAACTTTCCGTTTCCGGTGGACTTTTTGAAAAAGAAAATTAATAAAATAACATCCTTATATACTTGAGATTATAAGTATGAGATAACGTTGTTTAAATGAATATTTACATAAGTCATTCGAGAGATTTTGATTTTAAAAAAGAATTGTACGACCCTCTTAAAAGCTTAGTCTCTGAGCATGAATTTATTTTTCCGCACAGCGAGTCAGATACTCCATTTGAAACAAAAAAACTATTTGAATCCAAAGTTTGCAAACTAGTAATTGCTGAAGTTACATATCCTTCCATTGGGCAAGGCGTGGAACTGGGTTGGGCGAACTTACTAAAAATTCCAATAATTTTTATTTACAAAAAGGGTTCAAAAATTTCAAATTCCCTTAAACTAATTTCTTCAGAATTCATTGAATATGAAAATTTGAAAAAGATTTCAGAAACACTAAACAATAAAATCAATGGAACCAAAAATTAGCTTAATCGTAGCAATTGCCAAAAACCGCGCCATTGGCAAAGACAACAAGCTCCTCTGGTACTTACCGGAAGACTTAAAGCGTTTTAAAAAACTCACAACCGGACACGCTATAATTATGGGCAGAAAAACCTTTGAGTCAATTGGTAAGCCCCTACCAAACAGAACTAATATAATTGTAACCCGTGACCCGGTATACAAGGCTGAAGGCTGTTTTGTGGCTCACTCGGTAGAAGAAGCAATTTACAAAGCTCAAAGTTTTGAGAAAAATGAAATTTTTATTATTGGCGGAGGACAAATTTTTGAACAAGCGCTTGGCTTGGCAGACAAGCTTTATGTTACAATTGTTGAAAAAGAATACCACGACGCGGATTCCTTTTTTCCAGAGTACTCCCATTTTACTAAAATTATCCTTCAAGAAGAAGACGAATACGAAGGTATGAAATACAAATTTTTAGAATTAGAAAAATAAAAATGCAAATCTTAATTATTGTCCTACCGGTATTTTTTATAATATTGGTCGGTTACATTGCCGGTAAATCAAAACTAGTTAAATCTGGCCACTTAGACGCGCTTAACGATTTTGCCTACTATGTAGCATTGCCGGCCTTGATAATTTCCAGTTTTTGGCAAATAGATTTTTTACAAAAAAACTTATTTACAACAATTGGCTATAATTTTTTAGCTTCAGCGCTTTTTGCTTTTGCTTTAATTTTTGGTTTAAATCTTTTTAAACTTTCTAACAAAACTAAAGCCGCTTTGTTTTTGAGTTCACTCGTGGGAAATGCAATTTATATAGGCTTCCCAATAGGAAAAAGCGCTTTTGGCGAAGCCAATTTCCCTGTTGTTGCCGGCGCAGGTGCTGTACATTTGGTTTTAGGAATGTTTTTAGGAGTGCTCGCTTCCATACATTGGACTCAAAAACATAACGATCTAAAAAAATATTTAACTGAATTCTTTAAAAACCCCTTAATTTTAGCCTTGGCAACCGGGGTTGTTTTAAGCTTTTTACCAAATTTCGGAGTTCCGGAAATGCTTTTAAAAAACACGGCTTCAATACTTGGCGCCACTGCCTCCCCTGTTGCGCTTTTCGCATTGGGCTGTTTTTTGTCCCAAAGAAGTCATAAAATTGCTTTTTCTTACCGATTTACTACAATTGCGCTCAAACTAATTGTTTTCCCAATTTTTACATTTTATATTTTAAGGCAATTTAACCAACCGCTTGTGCCTTCCCAAATTTCTATGTTTTTAGCAGCTATGCCAACTGCTGTAAGTACTTTTGTCATAGCAGAAAAATTTGAGCTGAACCAAGCTTTAGTTGCTGACTCTTTGTTAATTACCACAGCACTTTCAACAATAACTATTTCCACACTTCTTTATTTTAACCTATAAGCACTTCTATTCCCGCGAAAAAAGCGGAAATCCACAATTTTAAAAAGCCCCGACTCTTTCGGGGCTTTTCTGACAAGATTACTTATAGTCTCCTGCTGCAACGCCTTTTAACTTTATACCTTTACTGACTTCTCTGGTTAATTTAGAGGCAAGCGGCGATTGTTGCCCGGCGTACTTATTTCCCTTTTTTTTGCCGTAAGGCACTTCCACAGGCGAAGAAACTTCCTCAAAAGTAAAAGCACAAATGCGCATACCCGGATAAAGTGCGACAGGCATTACGCCCAAATTACCTAATTCCATAGTGGGCTTGCCGTCCCAACCCGGGTCAAACACGCTTGCAGTACCGTGGACAATTATCCCGAGTCTGCCCAAAGACGAACGTCCTTCTATCCGTCCAAGCAAATCATCTGCCAATTTTAAATTTTCTATTGTAGTCGCCAAAGCAAAATCCCCGGGCTGCATAATAAACGGCTCGCGCTTTTTTACCACAATCTCTTTCATAATTTTATCCGTATCCACACTTCCTTTTAAATCTATAAAAGCATGCGCAGAATGCTTAAATACTCTGAAACGGTTGCCCAAATGCAAATCTATGGAACAGGATCCTAACTGTTCCTTTAAATTAGGCTTTGGCGTAATTTTTATTCTTCCCTTTAAAAGGGCTTTTTTTATGTCTCTGTCTGATAAAATCATACTCTTGTCATCTAGGACTCTGGTGATCCAGAATCCAAACGCTATACCATAAGTTATCACATTTACCTCGATTTGACAACAAGAGACTAGCCCCCGCTTTGCCTAAGGATTTGCCTTTGGAAGAAGGCGCGCCGGCTCAAAGAAACGAGATACTCAAAACCAAGGACGGCAGTGAAACGCAGAATGTTTACCGCTATTTTTCTAAAAAAACCGTGAAAGAAAATTTTGATATTTACCTGGCTTACTTAAAAAATGCCGGTTGGGAAATTTTGGGTTCGTCCCTAGCGGCAGAGGGCGCTGTTATGGGCGCGAAAAAAATCGGCCAACCCGGCACGCTACAAGTAAGTATTGCTAAAAACAACATTACCCAGGACGTGAGCGTGGAGATAAACCTTTCTGTCCAGAATTAAACCAAGCTATTTAAAAACACCCCGTGATAACATCAAGGGGTGTTTTTAAATATTTAAGTTTTGCATTTAATCTTGATTAATTATTTTAGAGTGGGAAAGGGAAACCGGTGGCTGGTAGGCGCACACGATCTCCCTCTCGTTGGTCCCTCCGTGCCTGCCTCGGGCGCCGACACTTGGGTCGGCGCCGAAGAAGAAAGGAGGAGGGGTTGATGAAGCGTGGGGTCATGGTCGTGACCCCTAGTTAGAGAAAATCTCAATTCGGGACTTTGGAGAGTCGCCGAATGAAATTTCTCCGAGAACGCGTTCCGGGTTCATACCGGTGGACTGTCCCGGCAGAACGAAGTTTATTTGGCAGACGCCAATGAATCCAGGCGTCAAGCCTGAATACAAAACTTCTGCTTCCTGTCCGTTGAACGCGAGGCGAACAGGAAAAAGTGTCAGCGCGAGCGGATCCATGGGGCCTATCTGGCCTGTCGAAACCGCTGGAACCGTCGGCCCACAGCCGGTGAGATACATGCTCACCGCTTGCCCCGGAGTTGAGGCAAACTCATCGTTGCCTACTATCTGACCAAGCGAGTTGAGCAGAATTGCAAAGCCGCGATGAGTAAAAGCCGCTGGGCTCACGGAAACGAGGTTGGTCTCAAATGCGACGCTGCTTACGCCGTTATTTTTAACCTCCACCCGTACTCGAGCCGGGGCCCCGAGCTCCGTCGGAACCTGAAAGTTGATCTGCCCCGGAGAAATGTAGAACAGGGGGCAGAGCATGCCGTCTATTCTGACGGACACGCCATCAACTTCCGTGGGTAGCGGCAGGCCGCGGTTTGCAATGTTCACAGTCGTATTGGACAAATTGCGTCCAGCGACTGTGCTAATCGCGCCGGGGCTGATGGTCACGCTCCAGTCGGCATTGTTGCCAACTGATGTGATAACGGGCGGAGGCGGCGGGGGCG
>JBBTRN010000011.1:0-6752 GCA_038065175.1 Patescibacteria group bacterium
CCAAGGAAAGTATATCAAATTGCTGGGGAAAAGTTAGTTTCGTAATTCAAAGTCTCAAGAGGCCCTTCGGGGTACTTTTGGGGAATTTGCTTTCCCGGGGCCGTTTTTCGTGGCTCCGCCTGAAAGTTTTACGCAAGCCTTGCCCCAAGCCAGTGGGTCGGTTGGGCAACCATGAACTGAAGATCCAGGCTCCCAGCTTTAATTAGGGCGCCGGATTCCTTCTCCCCATAACATAGCCGTCCAGCGTATGTTTCCTAACCGGGAAATATATCGCTGGCGGTTTTTTATTCAGCTACGGATTACTGAATTATCTTATCTACAGATTACTAATCTATTACGGATATACCAATTACTGATTGCTAATACTAGACGATTGGTATATTTGTATCTTATCCGTAATCCGTAGATAGGTTATAATACCTTTATGCCAGAAAATTCATCACCCTCACCCAGCCTCTCCCCTCCCTCCTTCGCTCAAGCTTCGGCGGACAAGCGAGGGAGAGGAAGGGAGAAGTATATGTTAATAGACGGGAATGCACTTATACATAGGGGCTTTCACGCCATTCCGAATTTAACCAATAAAAAAGGCGAGCCTACGGGCGCGGTTTTTGGGTTTACCTCCACGCTTTTAAAAGCCATTAAGGACATAAAGCCTACGCATATCGCGTGCACATTTGATTTGGAAGGGCCCACTTTCCGTCATGAAAAATTTGCAGATTACAAAGCCACGCGCGTCAAAGCGCCGCAGGAGCTGTATGACCAAATCCCGCGCGTGAAAGAAGTGGTGCGGGCTTTGAATATCCCGATTTTTGAAAAAAAGGGCTTTGAGGCCGATGACATTCTCGGCACTCTTTCCGAGAAAATCCGAAATCCGAAATCCGAAATCCGAAATCAAGACAGGGAAATTATAATTGTGACAGGGGATTTGGACACACTACAATTAGTTGATCCGCACACGAAAATCTATACATTAAGGAAAGGCCTTACCGATACCGCGATTTATGATGAAAAAGCGGTGAGAGAAAGGTATGGGTTGACCACAGAGCAAATGGTGGATTACAAAGCCTTACGGGGCGACCCGAGCGATAATATTCCGGGGGTTAAGGGGATTGGGGAGAAAGGAGCGACGCTGCTAATATCCAAATTTGGTTCGTTAGAGAAACTATATGAGTATTTGCACGCGCACGCAAAAAAAGTGGGCGAGGAATTTCAAATTTCAAATAACAAATTTCAAATCAAACCCAAAATTTTAAATCTGTTAATGGAGCAGGAAAAAGAAGCCAGAATGTCGTATGAACTTTCGGTGATAGACAGAAATGTGCCGATTGAGACGGAAGTGCCGGAATATGAGTTTACAGACGCGAATCGACAGGCGGTTTTTAAAGTTTTCCAGGAATTGGAGTTTAAAAGTTTTTTGGGGAAACTGCCGAAGTCAGAACTCCTCCCGACCTCCTCTTTAGAAAAAGAGGAGGAGACTGCAGAAACCCCCTCTTTGCTAAAGAGGGGGCAGGGGGAGTTTAACCAGGATTATGAACTTGTAGACACCAAAGAAAAATTAGAAAAAATGCTTAAGGAATTATCAAAAGCGATTGAAATATCAGTTGATACTGAAACTACTTCACTTAATCCCATTGATGCAAAATTAGTGGGCGTAGGTTTGTGCGCCAAGCCTGGCAAGGCTTATTATGTGCCGGCGGATTTAGTATTGGCATCCGAAGAGTTAAAAAAGTTTTTGGCTGATGATCGTATTAAAAAGGTCGGCCACAATTTAAAGTACGACATGCAGGTTCTGTCCACTGTCCACTGTCCACTGTCCACTATTTATTTCGACACCATGATTGCCTCGTATCTATTAAACGCCGGCACGCGCCAGCATAGTTTAGATGCCATTGCTTTTAGTGAAATCGGCTATCAGATGCAGCCTATAGAAGAATTAATCGGCAAAGGTAAAGACCAGATAACCATGGACAAGGTGCCAAAAGAAAAAGTTTCCTGGTACTGCTGTGAGGATGTGGACATGACTTTGCGCTTAAAAGAAATTTTTGAACCGCAGTTAAAAAAAGAAGGTTTAGAAAAAATCTTTAAAGAGATAGAAATGCCCTTAGTTGAAGTTTTAGCAGATATGGAAATGAATGGCATAAAATTAGACTCTAAGATGCTAAATCGTTTAGCCGGTGAAGCGGAAATAGAAATCAAAAGACTAGAAAAAGAAATCCATAAATTAACCGGTAGCGAATTTAACATAGCTTCGCCTAAGCAATTAAAAGAAGTTTTGTTTGAGAAAATGGGTTTGGAGGCGGTTAATAACCGCAAAACCAAAACCGGAATTTCTACCGCGGCCGGGGAATTAGAAAAAATGCTCGGCCAGCACGCGGTGATACCTAAAATTTTGGAATACCGCGAAGTTACGAAACTTTATAATACCTATTTATTGACTTTGCCGGAATTGGTAAGTAAAAAAACCGGGAGACTGCATACCGATTACCAGCAAACTATTGCGGCTACCGGCAGGCTTTCGTCCACAAATCCAAACTTGCAAAATATTCCGGTTAGAGGGGAAGGTTTGGGTAGTGAGGTGCGCAAGGCTTTTGTGGCGGAAAAGGCCTATAAATTGCTTTCGTTAGATTATTCGCAAATTGAACTTAGGATTGTGGCGCATTTGGCTAAAGACAAAACCATGCTTGAGGTGTTTAAAAAAGATGAAGATATTCATACCCAGACCGCGATGTCGATATTTGGTGTAACATCGGACAAGGTTACAAAGGATATGCGCAGGGACGCGAAAACAATTAATTTCGGGATTTTGTATGGGCTGTCTAGCTTTGGCCTTTCATCACGCATTGGAGAACTTTCGCACGCCGAGGCTAAGGAATTTATAGAAAAATATTTTGCCGCGTACCCGGCCGTGGAGAATTATATTGAACAGGTTAAGCTTCAAGTAAACGAGGCAGGTTTTGTAAAAAACGAGCTTGGAAGGATGCGAAAGTTTCCTGAAATAAAATCTTCGCAGTTTTTTGTCCGCGCCGCGGCAGAACGCGCTGCTGTGAATTTTCCTATCCAGTCTTTGGCCGCCGATGTGATAAAGGTTGCCATGATCAACATCCATAAAACATTAAACATGGAACATGGGGCAAGCGCCCCCTCTTCCTCCCCCCCTAAGGTAGGGGGGGATAAGGGGGGGTATGACTGCAAGATGCTTCTCCAAGTTCACGACGAACTGGTATTTGAAGTTAAGGAAGACAAAGTTGAGCATTATGCCAAAATGCTAAAACCCCTTATGGAGGAAGCCATTAAGCTTTCGGTGCCGGTTAAGGTCGAGGCAAAGGTCGGGGATAATTGGGGGGAGATGGAAAGTATAGAAGTGTGATTTAAGAATTGGGAATCAAGATGAACATTCTCGCAGCCTACAAAAAATATCGAATTATGCCCCAGCTTCAGGAGCATATGCTTAGAGTGGCCGGGGTGGCGGAAATTATTACAGACAATATCGACCTCTCCCGGCCTTCGGCCACCCTTCCCATGCCTGGGGAGGGTAATATTGATAAGCAAGCAATAATTATTGCTTGCCTGCTTCATGACATGGGCAACATTGTGAAGTTTGATTTTAGCCGATTTCCGGAAATGGTGGAAGAAAAAGGTGTTGAGTATTGGGAAAAAATAAAACAGGAGACCTTAAAAAAGTATGGGGCAAATTCCCACGAGGCCACGCGTAATATGCTTAAAGAGTTAGGCGTGTCTGAAAGAATTTTAGAGCTTGTGGATGCTGTGGGTTTTGACCAGGGTGAAGCCAATATGCAGTCGGCGGATTTTGGAAAAAAAATTTGCGCTTATGCTGACATGCGAGTATTGCCAAAAGGTGCTGGCAGTCTAGAGGACAGAATGGCGGATTTAAGAGTTCGCTATAAAGACCATCCGGAGGGCGCGGAAAACAGGGAAGTGTTTGAACAGGCTTTGCGGGAAATAGAAAAGCAGATTTTTGAAAAATGTAAAATAAGGCCGGAAGAAATAACAGATGAAAACATAAGGCAGAAATTGGAGAAATTGTGATATTTGATTTATCCACAGGTGTAATTTGACAATAGGTGTATAATCGTATACCATATAAAAGTAGTAAGTGTTAAGGATCACATACAGAAACAAATAAGCAACATATGTTCCATTTTGAACATATAAACTATCCGGAATTTCCAAGTAGTTTGAAAATCGCATAAATAAGCCAATATTAGTTTTTATAGTATTGGTATTGGCTTAAACAAAAGGAATTTTTATGACCGAAGAAACAAAAAAGTCAGAAATTATCATTTATAAAGATCAAACAGGCCCTGGAATCGAGGTAAAAATAGAAAATGATACTGTTTGGCTCACTCAAGTACAAATGGCAGACTTGTTTCAAACTTCCGTTGCTAACATAAATCAACACATAAAAAATGTCTATTCTGAGCAAGAACTAGCGGAAAATCCAACTATTAAGCAATACTTAATAGTTCAAAAAGAAGGGAAAAGGCAAGTTAAACGCCAAGTTGATCATTATAATCTCGACGTGATTATCTCCGTTGGCTACCGGGTAAAATCTAAGCGCGGCACCCAGTTTAGGATTTGGGCCACAAATAGGTTAAGAGATTATCTGGTGAAAGGTTACGCAATAAACGAGAAGCGCTTGAAGGATGCGGAGAATTTACAGCTCAAGTTAAAAGAATTAGAGAGCGTGCACAAAGTTTTCCAGCACGCTTTAGAAAATAAAAGGATGGAAGGGTATGAAAAGGAATTACTTAAGATAATTACGGATTACGCGAATACCTGGTTTGTTTTAAACGCGTACGATAAGGGCGACTTAAAAATCGAGGATGTTTCGAGGCGTACGGCGCGGGCTTTGAACCATCTGTCCTTACAAAAATCCATTGCGGCTTTTAAAAAACGATTGATGGCGAAGAAAGAAGCGAGTGATTTGTTCGGCAGGGAAGTGGGCGGGAAGTTTCAGGGAGTTTTAGGCAGTATTGGCCAAACTTTTGGCGGGAAAGAACTCTACCCTTCTTTAGAAGAAAAAGCCGCGCACCTCTTGTATTTTTGCATTAAGGATCATCCTTTCGCGGACGGCAATAAACGGATTGGCTCTTTGGTTTTTTTGTTGTTTTTAATTGAAAATAATTACCTTATAAACCGGCGAGGGGAAAGGAAAGTCAATGATACTGCTTTGGCCGCGCTGGCTTTGCTGATAGCGGAAAGCAAGCCTCAAGATAAAGAAAGTATGGTCAGGTTAGTAGTGAATCTGATTAATAGAAAGTAAAAAGTTAAAAGTGGAAAGTAAAAAGTGTATGAATATTGAGAAATTTGAAGATGTCATAGCTTGGGAAAAAGGCAAACAGCTAATTCTTATAGTTTATAAGGAGTTTAAGTTTTTGAAAGACTTTAGTTTTAAGGACCAGATATAAAGAGCGGCTATTAGTATTTGCAATAATATCGCAGAAGGTTTTGAAAGAAAAAGTAATAAAGAATTACGTCAATTTTTATATATCTCTCAAAAGGTTCTTGCGGGGAAATTCGATCAATGTTGTATATAGCCTTAGAATTGGGCTACATAACTAAAACAAAATTTGAAGAAATCTATGATTTGTCCCACGAAATCTCCCGCATCCTTGGCGGTTTTATCAGGAAACTTTAAACTTTCTACTTTTTATTTTCAACTTATGTTGGCGGGGTTGGTTGTAAATTTGATAAATAAAAGGTAAAATAGTTAAAGAAGCCTTAACTTATGAAAACAGCCTGGAAATACATAAAAATTTTTTTAAGCGGCCTACTCCACCATTTGATGCGTTTTATCCTTTGGCGGTAATTTAGATATTAGATGCTAAAATAAAATAACCACCGTAAGGTGGTTATTTTATTTTAGCGATGGCTTTGGAAAGGCGGGATTTTAAGCGGGACACGGTATTTTTATGGATGACGTGGGTTTTAGCCGCCTTGTCCATAGCTTGAAAAGCCTTGGTAAGGGCGCTTGCCGCATCAGTTTTTTTGCCGGCGAGGATTAGTTTCCTTACTTCCTTGACTGCCTTCTTGTAGGCGTCTTTTTTAACCAGGTTGCCGGCGTGCCGTTTTATGGACTGGCGCATGGCTTTTGCAGCGCTTTTAGTGTTGGGCATATGTCAGTTTGTAAAGTTATAAAGTTCTTAAAGTTTATAAAGTTGGAGCAATGCAGTAAGCAAGATAGAGTTTATCAGAAAAGAATATAAAAAGCAATAGAGCCCATCCTTTGCTTCCAACTTCGCCTAGGCTTCGCAGGACAGGAAAGCTATGGAGGGTAAACTGGAGGCGGGGATTGGTTTGTAGCCGAATCCCCGCCGAAGCTGTTGTTTGGCGTTGCCGGTTTGGGGAGCCGTTAGAATGTGTAGGAACCAAAGATGGCAACGTAGTTCTTGGCGCCCTTGTTGAGCCCGACCTCATAGGATACGCCGAGGTCAAGACTCCCTTTGCGATAGAGTAAGCCCAAACCACCGAAAAAGTGGCGTACGCGCTTTTCTTCGTCGCTGGGTTTGATGTCGTGGTCGTGCGCAGTTTTAGTTTCCTTCTTAGGTACGCCAATAAAACTGCTCGACACCCAACCCGCGTAGAATCCCTTAACGACGTGGTGCATAGCATCGGCCAAGGGTTCGCAATTGGCCCAGTACCTTGGTCCCGGGTAGTGGGTACACCAGGACTCAATGACTTTGAATTACGAAACTAACTTTTCCCCAGCAATTTGATATACTTTCCTTGGG
>JBBTRN010000012.1:0-6760 GCA_038065175.1 Patescibacteria group bacterium
AGAAATTTGATATTGTTTAGTATTTAGGTATTAGAATTTAGGATTTAGCTAAAATTATGAAAAAATGGTATTATAAATAAAATTAGCCCAAAAGGTGTTATAGTTTATATTGAAAAATGTCCTCCAAGAAACAAATATTCATATTATTATTAGGTTTGCTTGTCCTAACACCTTTTGTGGCTTCCGCCGCGGGCCTGGTTCCGTGCGGCGGGCCTACGGAAAGCCCTTGTACTTTAAAAGACATTTTTGTTTTAGCTATTCGGACTACCAATACCTTAATTGGAATAGCCGCAATTTACGCGGTGTACACAATTATTAGCGCCGGCTTTTGGTTGATTGTGAGCATGGGGGAGGAGGAGAAAATAACTAAGAATAAAAAAGCAATAGTCCATGCCGTTGTCGGTTTTGTCCTCACCATGATGGCATTTATGATCATAAATACCGTTGTGAATTTACTTTTACTAAACGCCAGCCAGCAAAAATGCCAGCTTGACCTAAAAGATCCGCTGAATTATTTAATAGTCCACTCCAACCCCCAAGAACATGCTGATTGCGCGCAATAAAATAAAAATCTTATTTGACGAATATATACCACTTTGGTACACTTATGGTATAAAATTGACCCACTAAAAATGAAAACCACTATTCATTTAAAAGTTGATCCGGAAATAAAAATCAGGGCCGCTGCCCTGGCAGAGCGCCTAGGTTTGTCTTTGAGCACAGTCGTCAATGCTTCCTTAAGAAGCTTTGTCCAGACCGAAACTTTTTCTGTTTCTGCGAGCGAACCCATGACTCCTTATATGGAAAACTGGATTGGGGAGATTGAAAATGACATAGCAGCGGACAAAAATATTATCGGCCCTTTTCAAGACGCCGCCGCGATGGATAAAGCATTGAAGAAGTATTTAAAGAAAAAATGACCTTTTCGCTGCATAAAAATTTTATTAAGGATTTTTCGCGCGTTAATAGAAAACAGCAAATGGCATTTTTGGAAAGGCGGGACCTGTTCCTGCAAAAACCATTTCATCCGATGTTAGCCAATCATAAGTTAACCGGCAAATATGAAGGCTACAGAAGTTTTAATGTTACCGGGGACATTAGGGTTATTTTTAGGCAGACTTCTCCGGAGGCTGTGTTATTTGCCCGCATAGGCACACATAATCAGCTATATGAATAAAAGACCCGCTTAATTATTTAATAGTCCACTCAAACCCCAAGAACATGCTGATTGCGCACAATAAAATGAGAAAATTTTTCATAGTATTTTTTGTAATTTTATTCGGCGGGTATTTTATTTTGGGTTCCTTTAACATAGCCCAAGCGGCTTGCAGTTATAGCATTGATTTTAGTGAGCGTACTGGCAGAACCGCGGTAACTTCCAATGACATATTGCAATATTCTGTCCGCGTATCAAGGTCAGGTCCAATTAGTGATTGCGTGAATTCCGTCCAGATTATTCTGATGGTAAAGGTAAAAAATGGGGGGCGGACTACAATAGAAAGTAAGTCAAGTTCCTTCCAACCAACCGTAGATAATCAAGGTAATGTTTTAGGAAGTTTAGCCACCGCAAATTTTGGTTTAGATCTGAACACTTTTGATAGAAGTCAATTGCCGGTAGCAAATGTTGTCCAGGCTTTTGTTAGAGTTTCTGGTTTGAGAAGCGATACAACATCAACTTCAAATGGTGCAACTTTTCAAGATAGTAATGTTGTTAGTATGCAGATAACCGGAGCACTTGGGACATCTGGCCAGGTGAAATTAAATGTTTATTTTTTCGATCCCAATAATCAAAGCCTGACTAAGGGTACCTTTAAGGCGGAAGAAACAATAACCGTTTTAGCTGAATTAAATAAAAATGATGTAAAAAATTTGAGCTCCGATATTAAAAATATTTATGCAGCATTTTATGTTAATGACTTTGCCAAACCAATTTATGGGACTACCATATTGAGGTCGAGTCTTGAAACAGATAGTAAGTTAGGTGCCAAATTTACAGTTGGGACACAGAGTAATTTTAAAAATGGCACAAATATAGCGCAAGTAAAGTTATTTGAGGCCAACACTAGTGGTAGTTTAGGGGAGGGTCGTGGGAGCGTACAAGTGCAAGGATTGGGGCAAACTCCAGGACAACCGCAACAGCCTGGAGGACAGCCTGGAGGACAGCCTGGGCAGCCAGGTGGGCAATCCGAAGTTGATTCCAAACTTAACGAATTTTTGTTTAATCCTCTGCCGACCGATTCTCTGACTGGTACTTTGTTAACTATTGCCAAAGGGTTTTTGGGGATTGTGGCTTTGTGGGCAGTGGTGTTTATTGTAATCGGCGGGTTTAAGCTCACTATGGCGCAAGGGCAGGAAGAAGCCTATTTGGCGGCAAAAAAGACTATTATTTGGGCAATTTTGGGCCTGGTAGTTGCGATGCTGTCTTTTAGCATTATTGCGATTGTGCAAAATTTATTGCAAGTAAAAATTCCTCCGCCTCCGGGGGCTGGAGACGAGCAGACTGTAAGAAATAAGACGAATTGAGAATTAGACTTCTTCCCTCCCCTTAAGGGGGAGGGTTAGGGTGGGGTGATGATTAAGCGTAAGACTCAAATAGCCAGAAAGTTAAGGAACAACCCCACCGATGCAGAAAAGAAACTTTGGTACTTTTTAAGAAGCTATCGAAAATTGGGGATCAAGTTTAGAAGACAGCAGCTAATCGGACCATATTTCCCGGATTTTGTTTGTTTAGAAAAAAAATTGGCTATTGAATTAGACGGGAGCCAGCATCTAAATTTAAAATCCGATGAACTACGGGATAGTTGGTTAAGACAGGAAGGTTTTACGGTGTTAAGATTTTGGGATAACGAGGTGTTGCAAAATATTGAAGGGGTTATGGAAAAAATTTTAAACTATTGTAATAATCTATAAATCACCCCCTCCCAGTCTCCCCCCTTAGAGGGGGAGGAATGACTCACGAATATGCAAACAAACAAACCAAATAAATATAAATTATTACTTTTACCAATAATTTTGGCCGGAGTATTTTTCGCGCAAACAGCAATGGCGCAGAAACTACCGGAGACCACTCCGGAATGCGATAACCTTAAACAATGGTTTGATGTTCAATTAAGGGACAACAAAAAAACCAATGCAGTGGAGGATTTGCCCATAATTTGCACAGCCCAAGGCGCTTTTATGTGGTTTATTCAGATGCTTTTATTGTTTGCAGGAAGTGTGGCGGTGATTTTTATTATTATTGGCGGTTTTAAATACCTAACTTCCGCGGGCAACGAAGAGCAGTCGGAACAGGGTAAAAAAACTTTGGTTACGTCTATAATTGGTTTAGTGGTAGTAATTATGGCAGCGACCATTGTAAGGATTGTGGCAACCACGCTGGGCACGGGGAAGGCTGATTCCAACGCTCCAAATCCGTCTGCACAGCAGACTCCGGCCGACAACCAAACGCCCACTAATCCCCAAGACCCCCAGTTGCCGCTGCAGCCGGATCCGCAATCGCCAAGGTAGTGCGTTTAGTTATTTTTTGGACTTACGCATTAGGGATTTTGTCATCTCGACTGAATGAATCTGAATGGAGGGATCCCTTACATCCCGATGTTTAAGCGATTCCTCGGCTCGCTAGTTTACCCTGAGCGAAGTCGAATGGGCTCGGAATGACAGCAGGTGTGAGTCCTAATTTTGAAAATAATTAAATCTATAGTATAATTTAACCAGTAAATAACTCTTATCCCTTTTTCCCTTTCCTTTTTAATAAAGAGGGGGAGGGAAAAGAGGCGAAAGAGAGGGGGTGACATTGAATTGAAACACATATTAAAATTAGACAGGATTAATTGGCTCGCAATAGCGCAGATTCTTTTGGTGAGTCTATTGGTTTTTGCGCCCCTATTGGCGGCTGATGCGCAATTTACCAGGATTGATTGCCAGGGTACCGGCTTAAATTGCAACGCCGGAACCAGCATAAATCAGCTTATAAGGACTGTAATTAACTGGCTTTTGGCCATTGCTTTCGGCGTGGCGGTTTTATTCCTTATAATCGGTGGTTTCCAGTACATTGTCTCTGCGGGTAATGAAGAAGCCGCGGAAAAAGGCAAAAGTACGGCAGTGAACGCTTTAATTGGTATTGTCATAATAATTTTGTCTTACGTAATTGTAAATGTTGTAGCTAACATGGTATCAAACGTCGGCGGTGGCGGAGGCGTATAGGCATAGGTTCAGGCGGCCCTGATGTTAATCGGGGCCAAATCCAGGTGGGAAGACAAAATTCTAAATAACAAATCCGAAATTCCTGCCCCGCCGGCAGGCAGGCGAAACAAATTTTAAATCCTAAATTCATAATTAGTAAACTGTTTGGCGCTTAATTATTTATTATTTGATATTGTTTCGGATTTAGAGATTAGAAATTCGAATTTTATCCCAGTACCAAGAAGACCATGGGATTGCCCGTTGATGGATTAGTCTTCTGGTACGGGATCTTCGCCCCTCATGGGCGTACCCTTGGCACCATGGTTTTAAGGGTGGGGCTCCATTTCCTTCTGGGTTTGGAATTAAACAAAAGAGCAATGCTTAAAAAAATTATTTCATTCGTCAAATTATTCCTTATGGGGTTGTTGTTCGGCCTTCCTCTTCCCGCTCTCGCCCAGGCCGATACCTCCCGCGGCCTAAACAGCATCCGGCTGCTGTTTCCAATAGGCGGGATTGCGGGCGCGCAAAGTCTCACCGGACCAGGGGGCTTAATTTACCGCGTAATCAGCCTTTTGCTGTTTGTGTCCGGAGCATTGGCTGTGGTGTTTGTAATAATCGGCGGCTACCAGTACATAACTTCGGCTGGCAATGAAGAGCAGAGCGAAAAGGGCAAAAAAACTTTAATTAACGCTATAGTTGGGATAGTGGTGATCATTTTGGCTTATGTGATTATTAATGTTGTGGTTAATACGGTTTCCGGCAGTGGCGGGATATTCGGGGTCTTCTAATTAAGAACCATGTTAAAAGTAAAAAAGTTTTTAATTGCCCTTGGTATAGTTTTTTGCTTGTTGCCACAAGTGGCTTTGGCGCAAGTCCTTCCCACAGGCAGGCAGGACAGCGGACAAGGCGGGGCTTCAGGCGCGTGCACAGACGACCCTCCTTTTTGCACCGGTGAGTTTTGTTCAATAAACGGCGTTTGTGTTCCTAAATCTAAAAACACCCAGGGAGCCATTGGGCAGACAACTATTTTTGGGCTAATAGGCATAGTCTTAACCTGGCTTTTGACTTTTGCCGGGATTATAGCCACTGTATTCCTGATTGTTGGTGGGTACCAGTATATTACTTCTGGCGGCAATGAAGAATTGGCGGAAAAAGGCAAGAAAACTTTAATCAATTCCGTAATTGGCATTGTTGTGGTAGTTTTAGCCGTAACCATTGTTACTATTGTTACTAATACCTTAGGGCAAAGCAGTCCGCTTGGCTGAAGTCCAGGTTTCTTATTTTCACCTTTACAAAAGTAAGGGTGTTTTTTTGTTGTTCAAAACCAGATGAAATGTTAAAATGGGACTGTTGCCGAATGGGTTTTTTTATGCTCGAGTGGTGCAATTGGCAGACACGCGCGGTTTAGGACCGCGTGCCGAAAGGCTTGTGGGTTCAAATCCCACCTCGAGCACCATGCACCTGTCGCACTGTTTGAATCCAAGTTTATTGAAGGCCTTGCTTTTTGATAAAAAACTTATTATAATAAGATAATCTAAAATTTAGATTATCCCTTTATCCCTTGACCAGTTCAGGGTAAATTTTTTCTGAAAGCCTATGTCAAAAATTTTTAAAAATATTATTTACATCCTCCTGGGATTTTTGCTTATTTCCTTTATTTTCGACTATTTCAGCAAAGACTCTCAAGTTCAGGATGTGCCTTTGTCGGAAATTAGCCAGTTAATAAATAAGGACAAAGTGCAGGAAATAGAAGTAAATGAAAGCGCGGTCATAGCCAAGGTTAAAGATTCCGAATCCAAGCTAAGCGCGCGGCTAGGCAATAATACGGAAATTACCGATTTTTTGAAGAATACGGGCGTGGATCCGGAAAAGTTAAAAAATTTAAAAATTGGTTATAAGACGCCCAGCGGTTGGGGGATATTTGCGGGCGCGGTTTTGCCTTTCCTCGTGCCGTTTATTTTAATTTCCCTGTTCATTTATTTCTTAATGCGGAATGTCCAGGGGGCGAATAACCGCGCGCTTTCTTTTGGCCAATCCAGCGCAAGGCTTTCAGACGAAAAAAAGACCAAAGTTAAATTTTCCGACGTGGCCGGATCCAAAGAAGCCAAGGAAGAACTGAAAGAAGTGGTTGACTTTTTGCGGTATCCGCAGAAATTTTTGCAGTTAGGCGCGAAAATTCCCAAAGGCGTCCTGCTTTTAGGAAGCCCCGGCGTAGGTAAAACGCTTTTAGCGCGGGCTGTCGCCGGCGAAGCCAATGTACCTTTTTTCCATATTTCGGGCTCTGAATTTGTGGAAATGTTCGTGGGCGTGGGCGCGGCGCGAGTTCGCGATCTGTTCAAAAAAGCCAAAAAGAACGCGCCGTGTATTGTGTTTGTAGATGAAATCGACGCTGTCGGAAGGCAGAGGGGTGCGGGGCTAGGAGGCGGGCATGACGAAAGGGAACAGACTTTAAACCAAATTTTAGTGGAAATGGACGGTTTTGAAACCGACACCAATGTAATTGTCATGGCCGCGACCAACAGGCCGGATGTTTTAGACCCCGCGCTCTTGAGACCCGGGCGTTTTGACAGCCAAGTGG
>JBBTRN010000013.1:0-7583 GCA_038065175.1 Patescibacteria group bacterium
GCTGGTCAGAAGACCATCTCTGTTGCGGAGGCTTTCAAACGCCATGCTCGCAAGTTTATTTGCGAGTTTAGGCGATATTAAATTGTGCTTAAATTATACCATTTTCATGCTTAACTATCAACAAAAATTTTCGCTTGACAGGCAATGCATTTCTGCTATACTTGATGTATAAATGGCTTCCCGTAAGGGTAGCTCCGAGGCTCCGAGAAATCGGAGCCGTTTAATTTTTAGATTATTCCTTTCAATCTTTCTTTTACTTGAACAAAAATTTCTGTCGGAATAAATCCCATTCTCCGTAAAAGTCTTTTACTGCTCATCAGCCTAACTTGAGATAAAATAACGGATGATTTTATACCGGCTTCGGTTAAGTCAAAATAATAGAAACCTGTTTTAATTTTGCTGGTCAAAGGTACTCCCAAAAACATATCTTTACTGAACTTTCTTAAAACTAAAATCGGCCGTTCAAAACTTTCGCTTTTGCCGTTCTGCTCAAAGCCGACATTGGCTCCCAATGCCGCCCACCAGATTTCCTTTTGCCGAAAATACAAAATCCGCTCCGCCGTGTGGATGCGGATTTTGAGTTTCGTCCAGTTTCCAAACCATTTGATGATTGCGTCAATATCCATTGATTTTTTGTTGTTTAAATTATAGCAGTTTTTGATTTGATAAAAAAGAGAGTTGATATTTTAACAGTTTCTGCTAAAATTCTGATGTATCCATTTTTGATTTTACTGCACGGCCACCCCCTCCCAGAAAAGTGTTCCGCCAGAGGCGGACAAATTTTACCGCTGCTCTGCGGCGATTTGTCCCCACCCCCCACTGCAGTCTGCAAAAACATCATCCCGCCGGAGGCGGGCAGGCAAGAGGCGGCGGCTTCGCCGCCGCCTCGCCAAACATCCAACTTCGCTTCCAACTTCGCTAAAGCTATGTCGGACGTTCCGAAAGCTTCGTCGGACTTTCAGAAAGCTATGGCAGACACTGTCAAAATTCAATTTCAGGGTTTTCTTTAAAAAAAGTTCGGAGCTTGTCCAATTTCCACAGCCATTCGACTCGCTTCGCTCGCTCATGGCTATAGCCAATTAGAAAATTGTTGCACACAAAACCTAAAAACATCCAAGCCAAACAAATTTATTTAAAAAATGGTCAAACACTTAAAACATCTTTTATATCTAACTATAGTGGTAATTTTAATTTTTCTTTATTGGTTCATCCCCAAATATTCTTACATTGCCAAAAATCCCGGTTTTTGCGTAAATCTTACCAAAAACCTGTACTACTGCGGTAGTAACGCAAATATGGATAAGCTTTTTGATATTCAAAAGTAGCTTGACATTCGCTAGAAAAAGTCTTACATTAATAATGTAAGGAAAAATTAGCTTGAAACCAAAATGGAAAAAAACATATCCAAACACTCCAAAAGTTTCGCATGGCTATTTGGTATTGCCTTTATTGGCACCTTTTTGGCATTTTTTATTACCTGGAAAATGCAGGGCCCCGAATTAGATTTTTTGAATGGCGATGGCTACGAAATTATTAATTACCCGGCGAAAAATTCTGCCCAAAACACCCAAACACCGGAAATCGTCGTAGACACTTCTGATTGGGTAGATTATTACAATGAAAAATATTCGCTAGCGTTTAAGCACGACCCGGATTGGAAAGTACGCTCGCTCACCAACAGAGATGGCTACTATGTAATAGAAATTGACCCGGGCGTAAAATATGACAACTTTAGGATCTATATTTCCGCGGATGATTATTTTGCCCTTTCCGGCGTACCGTTGCAAAAAAGCATTCTTGCGGGCAAGGAAGCTCTCGATTTGGAAGGTCAAGTTCTGGGAGTAATGGACAACTCAACTTATTTCACCTTTGAGCTCGGGGCTTCGTTAAGCCTAAAACCTCACTTCCAGGCGCTCTTAAAAACAGTTGAGTTCAGATAATCTGAAAATCGGATATATCAGAAAATCAAGGGAACAAAAAACATGATGTCCTATTGGCATCGTGTTTTAAAATCTGTGCAATCTGCGATCTATTCTTTCTGTACGCTCACTACCAGCCCCCAAAAACCTAAGAGTAAAGATGCCAGCAAATAGCCGTTGTCTATTCCGCCAAAATTCGAACGGAACGCGAAGCCTATAAACCCGAGCAAAAATAAAACCAAACCGGTTAGAAAAGCATAAGAACGGGGGGAAGAAAATTTTAACATAAATTAGCTTGTAGCTTGTAGCTTGTAGCTTGTAGCTTGTAGCCAAATCTTAATTTGCCGGCTACCGACTACTAGCTACTTGCTACTAGCTGTAATTTCGCTTATAATTATACCAATTAATCCCTATTTTATCAACCATGGAAAATACATACCTTTCCTATGCCATTGGTGCGAGTCTATTAGCGCTTTTGTACGGAAGTTTTTTAATTTATAAAATTTTAAAATCTCCACCCGGCAGCGGTAAAATGCTGGAAATTGCCGGCGCTATTCAAGCCGGCGCCATGGCTTATTTAAAAAGGCAGTATAAAACTGTTGCGCTGGTCGCGTTGGCGGTAATTATTTTAATGAAGGTTGGGCGCTTTGATTGGGCGACAGTGATAGCTTTTTTAATTGGCGCCGTGCTTTCAGCCGCGGCCGGCTTTGTGGGTATGCAAATTTCAGTTAGGGCGAATGTGCGCACCGCGGAAGCAGCCAAAAAAGGTTTGGGCCCGGCCTTAACGCTAGCTTTCCAGGGCGGGACTGTGACGGGATTGTTCGTAGTTGGCCTTGGACTCTTGTCCGTAACCGCTTTTTACGCTGTCACCAAAGATTTATCGGCTCTGGTGGGTCTGGCTTTTGGATCTTCTTTAATTTCCGTCTTTGCAAGGCTTGGCGGCGGGATTTTTACTAAAGGCGCGGATGTAGGCACGGACATGGTTGGCAAAATTGAAGCCGGCATCCCCGAAGACGACCCAAGGAACCCCGGGGTAATAGCGGACAATGTCGGCGACAATGTCGGCGACTGCGCGGGCATGGCCGCGGACTTGTTTGAAACTTATGTGGTTTCCACAGTGGCTGTAATGCTCCTGGGTAGTTTTGTTTTTAAAGACATTATGACAATTTACGACTGGACAGGTGGAGGCGAAACCACCTTCGGTTACCCCAACGCACTTGTTTATCCTTTACTTATTGGCGCGGTATCTATCGTCACCACCATAATCGGCACCTGGTTTGTCCGTCTGGGAAAATCACAAAACATAATGGGAGCGCTTTATAAAGGTTTGATAGTTAGCGGAGTTCTGTCAGCAATCGCCTTTTATCCTATTACGATAAAGCTGATGGATAGAAACGGTTTATATCCTGCTGTTAATCTTTATTACGCCGCATTAATCGGCCTTGCAGTAACCGCGGCTGTGGTACTAATTACCGAATACTACACTTCCAAATCCTACTCTCCAGTAAAATCTATAGCTGACGCGTCCACAACCGGCCATGGAACAAATATCATCAAAGGTTTGGCCGTGGGTATGCAGTCCACAGCCGCGCCTGTAATTGTAATTGTAATTGCCATACTAGCCGCTTACCAGCTTGCCGGATTGTACGGAATTGCACTCGCGGTTATGTCGATGTTATCCCTCACCGGAATTATTGTAGCGATTGATGCCTTTGGACCCATTACCGACAACGCCGGTGGAATAGCCGAGATGGCGGGGCTTGATAAATCAGTGCGCGATGTGACCGATCCATTAGACGCGGTTGGAAATACCACCAAAGCTGTTACCAAAGGCTATGCCATAGCTTCTGCCGGACTCGCGGCCATGGTTTTATTTGCCGCGTACACCCAGGAGTTAAATATCGCGGGTATTTCTTCGGTCTTTGATTTGTCTGACAGTAAAGTTTTAGTCGGGCTTTTAATTGGTGGTTTGCTCCCATACCTTTTTGCCAGCATAGCGATGAACGCGGTAGGCAACGCGGCCAAAGCCGTGGTAGAAGAAGTAAGAAGGCAATTCCGAGAAATAAAAGGCATTATGGACGGCACTGGCAAGCCGGACTATTCGAGAGCCGTGGATATTGTAACCAAAGCGGCTATAAAAGAAATGATTATTCCAGCCTTAATTCCGGTTGTGGTGCCGATTGTCGTTGGCCTGTGGCTTGGGCCTGCGGCCTTAGGCGGCTTGCTCGTTGGTACGATTGTAACGGGTTTGTTTGTAGGAATTTCTATGACCACCGGCGGCGCCGCGTGGGATAATGCTAAAAAATATATAGAAGAAGGCGCGTATGGGGGTAAAGGCTCGGACGCGCACAAAGCGGCCATAACCGGCGACACCGTGGGCGACCCTTACAAAGACACTGCCGGCCCGGCTATCAATCCAATGATTAAGATAATAAACATTGTGGCATTGTTACTAGTAAGGTTTCTCAGGCCGTAAAACCCGACTTGCCCCGTAGCCGAGTCGGCGAACGCCGGAACGAGTGCTACTGGGGTGATAAAAATAATAAATATAGTAGCTCTCTTACTTGTGAAATTTTTAAAGCCCTAACCGGCTCCTGTCATTGCGAGGGATCGCCATTTTATTGGGACGACGAAGCAATCTATTACTAAAACTAAAGGCTCGCGCTGTGCGAGCCTTTTAAAATTGTGGATCCTCTTGCGCTACTGTACTAGTGGTTCGACTGCGCTCACCACCATGAGCCTGTCGAATGGTACGCTAATGCAAAAGGATTCAGCTTATTACTGATTTTTGAAGCAAATCCTCTGCTTCTTTTTTTGTTTTAAAGCCTCTTACTATTGTTTCTTTCTTTTTTTGCCTGGCTAATTCCAAATAAAAATCTCCCCACTCTTTTTTTTGAGTTCCCGATAGGTCAGTAATATCATTTACCGATGAATATCCGGCATCGTTAACCAGTACGCCCTGCACCATTCGGTGCAAGGGCACGCAAATAACTTTTAAATCTTCTTCTCCCCTGTCTAAAACATCTATGGCGCCAATTATTTTTACCTCCACTTCCGTACCCTGTGGAATCGGCTCGGATGATACGACCACGGCATCCATGGTATCGCCGTCACCGCCCAAAGTCCCCGGGAAAAACCCGTAATTAAATGGCCAGACTACATTTTTTCCGCCAGAGGCGGATCCGCCTTTGGCGGAAAAAACAAAATCTAATTTAAACTCTCCCGATTTTTCATCGTATTCGTACTTATTATTAACCGTCCCTTGGGGGATTTCTATTATGACTTTATATTTGTCTTCCATATTTTTGTCAATTTTGTTCATTTTTGCCTGCCCCGTAAACTTGTTGTACGGGGTCATTTTTGTCATTAAACTATTACTCCCCCTCCCACGCACTCTTTGCCCCTGTATAATACCAAACTCTGGCCACTGGCAACAGCTTTTTGGGGGTTGTTAAATACTACTCGATAAACATCATTTTTTATTTTTGATGCGGTAAGCGGTACCAGTTCGCCTTGATGCCTATATCTACCAACTAATTTCACCCCCTCCTTACTCCTCTCGCCCCTTCCCGGGGGAGGAAGGGTAGGGGGGCTAATCCAATTTACGCTATGCATATCCACTTCTTTGGTTAATAAACGCTTATCATTAGCGTCATTAGTAACATATAGCCTGTTGTGCTTTAAATCCTTGCCTAACACAAAATAGGGCCCGCCAGAGCCAATTTTTATCCCCTGGCGCTGACCTATAGTGTAATTATGAAGGCCGAAATGATGGCCGATTACTTGATTTGTCATTGCGAGCCTCGAATGCATCTGAGGGGCGCGGCGATCTAGACTTTGCTTAGATTGCTTCGTCATCCCGCTTTTTTGATGCAAAAAAGGCGGAACTCCTCGCAATGACAGCACGGATGATACCAAAACTATCTCCCCCCTCCTAGCCTTTATTTTCTGCTCCAAAAAATCTTTCAGCCGAATTTTGCCCACAAAACACAAACCCATGCTTTCTCTTTTTTCCGCGTTTGGAAGGCCAATTTTGCGGGCTAGCGACCTAACGGCGGATTTCTTCATTCCACCGACTGGAAAAAGCAGATGGGGTAACTGTTCTTTTTTGATGTTATAGATAAAGTATGTTTGGTCTTTGAATTCATCGACACTACGCTCAAGCTGGTAGCTTGTAGCAGATAGCCGGTAGCCAAACTGCTGGCTACTAGCTACTTTCCTACTGGCTACTTGCTTAATTCCCGCGTAATGCCCTGTCGCCAGAAAATCAAAATTGTAATTAAGAGCCCAATTATACAGCAATTTAAACTTTATTTCCTTGTTACACATTACGTCCGGATTCGGCGTCCGGCCTTTTTTATACTCGTCAAAAAAATACCGCATTACTCTTTTCTGATACTCATCCTCAAAATCCAAAATATGCAACTTAATTCCCAAAAACGCGGCCACGCGCAAAGCATCCCGACGGTCGGAAAGCCACGGACATTCGTTTTTTAATAAACCTTCCTGGCTGGTCCAGTTCTTCATAAACGCGGCTTCCACATAAAAGCCTTTTTTGATGAGTAGGTACGCCGAAACCGCGGAATCAATTCCGCCCGAAAGCGCAATGAGAACTTTTGTTTTGTCATTGCGATCCCGACTTGTTGGGAGAAGCAATCTATTTTTCATTAACCTAATTTTACAACAAAAAACCGCCCAAAGAAAGGGCGGGTACTCCCTCTGTCATTCCGAGCGAGTGCGGCCGAGTCGAGGAATCGCTTTAATATTTGAATATTAAGGGTAAGAGATCCCCCCACTCCCCCTCGACTTCGCTCGGGGTCGGCCGGGATGACAAAAAATTATCTTATCATCTTAAGTAGTTCCTTATGAACCTTCCCATTACTGATTAGCGCTCCGTTTATACGACCGTCATACCTCTGTTCTTTACCATTTTTATCCGTAACTTTCCCGCCGGCTTCTTCCACTATCACTTTTAAAGCGGCGATGTCGTGGGCAAAATGGTAATCATACAAGGCGCACACCGCGTTGCCCGAGGCAACGCTTATCCCTTCATAACCAATAGAGTATAGATTGAGCCAAAACACCCGAGGGTACTTTTTATTTAGTTTGCCCACAGTTTTTACGTCCCAAAAGCCTATGGCATCAATCAGGCCAGCGCTCTTGACTCTGATTTTCCTGCCGTTTAAAAACGCGCCTCTGCCTAATACCCCCGTATACATTTTATCCAGAATGGTGTCGTAGATTACGCCCAAGATAGGCTTTCCGCCGCGGACCAAGGCCAAAGAAAATACAAAAGTCGGAATTCCGTGAGAAAAAGGCACAGTGCCGTCTACCGGGTCACACACCCATAAATATTCGCGGCCGGAAGCCTTATAGCTGGCCTCTTCGCCCAAAACGCCGTGCGTAGGGTAATGTTTTTTTACCTGGTTAATGACTAGCTTATTTATTGCGATGTCAGTTTTAGTGACTGGCGAATGGTCTTTTTTCCAGGTCTTTTCCATACCCGCGCCAAAATTAGCCTTCATAATTTTCCCGGCTTGTTTGGCTAAATCGATGGCAAAACTTTTGTATTGCATTACCTTATAACTTTTTTTGTTATCAATGAACTAATAGCGAGTAGAGCGTCATTGCGAGCCTTGAATCAGATGAAAGGCGCGGCAATCT
>JBBTRN010000014.1:0-15472 GCA_038065175.1 Patescibacteria group bacterium
AAGGTATCTGTAGATCTGTACCTATCTGTATATCTGGATTATAAAATAAGTTGCAATTAATATTATTAAAATTTCTAAATAAAAACTAATTCTCTTTGAATAAAGATACAAGAATTTAAAAGAATGCTTAAAAAAATTCTTGTCTTCTATCCTAAAACCCTCCTCGCGGCGCGATAGCGCGTATATTTTACGGTTAAACGGCCACAGCCACATTATTCCGTATTCAACGCTGTCTAAAAGGAAATGGCTCCAGCTTGCCAGCCACAAAACCAATCCGAATATTTTTGTATAATCCAATCCGCCAAAAATGAAAATCAATAAGCCTGGGGCGAGCCATGAGACCGGCGCATGGAAGAAAAATTTGTGGTGATTAGGCGTATCTTTATGCGAAACCAGCAAATTCTTCTGTCGGGCAAAAGAATAAAAAACATCCAAGTCCGGGGCAAAACCCCAAAACGCCCCGAATGCCAAAAGCTGGTTAACCTGACTCGCGTCCAAGTCTGGTTTTAAAATTTTAATGAGCGCGTGGGCTGTTAAAAAACCCGCAGCAATATGTCCAGTAGGCAGCATTAATTATAAATTATTTAACAACTTTTTCAAATAAAGACAAAATTCCCAAATCAGCCAAACCTAAAACCAAGGCAATGACAATACTGAACACGATTACTGTTATTGTATATTTTATGGTTTCTTTTCTGGTCGGCCAGACTACTTTGGCCAATTCCGCCTTAACTTCGCCTAAAAATTGAATAGGATTCATAACATAAAAAGGGTTCCCTTGCCTCTTTTGCGGCTCGGGACGGCATCTAAAAAATTTTTTAAAGTTTGCCTTTTTTAAAAGGCCTTGGAGGCCTTTAATGCCTGTATTTTACCTATTAGGCGGTTTTGTGTCAAGGAATACGACTTTTTGCGTTATTTTTACCCTGCCTTGGCCAAAAGAGCCTGAACCTTTTCATAAAACTGGTTCATGTCCGTATTGGCCTTAACAAAATAGTCGTCAATTTTTAAGGACTTTACCCTCAAAATATCCTTATCACTCCATAAATTACTCAAGACCACTACCGGGGTTTGGGCAATTTTTGCGTCCGGATAATTTCTAATTTTTTCGAGCACAAGAAACCCGTCGACTTTAGGAATTAATAAATCCAACAAGACCAAATCCGGTTTTTTGTCTAAAATCGCATCCACAGCCACTTGCCCGTCTTCTGCCTGGAACACTTCGTATCCAAAAGTCTTAAACTTGTCAGCCATGATTTTCCTAAGCATGCCATCGTCTTCTACGACTATTAAAATTTTTTTGCCATTGTTCATATTAACCATTATAGCATACTATTGTCTGGTTAACAACTCCTTCGCTTCCAACCCGCACAAAGGTTTTACCAAAGGCTTTACCGGTCGAAATATCGCTTGCCTGCAGTATATATTGCCCCGGATTCGCCCTTAAAAAAAACTTGCCGTCCTCCCGGCTAACAGCTGAACCAAAAATCATTCCCGGAAATTTACGGTTGAGCAGTTCAAATTTAACCCCGGAAATCGGCCACTTTCCCTTGCCGTCGAGCAAAACACCGAATAGTCTTAATTTCGGAAGCCAAAGCTCCAATAGAAAAACAAAAAAATAAATGCCCACTCCGGCAAGCGCGGGCAAAGATTTAAAATTTTGCAAAACCGCAACAGCGCTCAAATAAATAAAACCAAACCAAAATAAAACCGCAACCAGCATTTTAAAAAACAATTGGAAGTAAAAATGGATATACACAATACCCTGTTTGGCATGCTGATTCCAATCTTCCCCTTGCGGATCCATGGGGATGTTCGGGGCAACGACATCCGCGCCCTCGCTTAAGTTAAAAAATTCGCCATGGTAAAGATGGGAATAAATCCCGTCGCTGGAAGCGGTAATAAATTTGGAAGGAAAAATATAATTGGTCCTTTGCGCGAATATTTTAAACTTGCCCGGCCTGGCTAAAAAACCGTACCGCCCTTCCAAATCAGTAATGCATGCCCCCTCGACTTTCCCCGTATCTGCGTAGACTAAGCTCACTTTTACCGGATCTAGCGGCTGTTTGCTTAGGCTGTCATAAACGACTCCCCAAAAACGCCTGCGCTCCCGAAGCTGTAATAAAACCAAAAGCCGGTTTAACAAGACTGTGAGCTTCAAAAACAAATTACTGAATACTGGAACCGTGATGTTAATTTTTTTTCCGGACATGGGTTATTGACGAATTATTTGTTTTTTCTTGGCAACGTTTATTACATTCCTAAGCAACATGGCTACAGTTACCGGCCCTACCCCTCCCGGAACCGGAGAAATTGCGGACGCAACATTCTTCACTGATTCAAAATCTACATCTCCCACAATTTCACCGCCGTCTTCCGCGGTGCCCGCATCTATAATTACTGCTCCGGGTTGTATTTTATCGCCGGTAATCAACTTAGGCTTCCCTGCGGCTGAAATTATTATATCGGCTTTTTTGAGAAGTTCGCCGGTATTTGCGGTAAACTTATCGGCCGTATTCACATTGAGCCCTCGATGCTCAAGCAAATAGCTTAACGGGCGCCCGACCAGTTCCCCCTGTCCCATAATTAAAATATTTTTTTTCCGCAAATCTAATTTTAAGCCGTCTAAAATATTAACCACGGCCGCGGCAGTCGGAGGGATTATTTCAAAGTCGCCCTCGTAAAAACTGTTCCTGCGCGCCTGTCCTATGCAATCAACATCCACCCGCGGGTCAATAATGTCTGACGCGACCCGAGCTTCTATTTTTTTGGGTAAAGGCAGTTGGACTATTAACCCGCACATATTTTTTACCTGATTTAACTTTTGGATTTCTAAAACCAAATTCTCAGTGGTAATTTCCTTGCTAAAATCTGCCCGCAAGAACTTTATTCCGCATTCGGTCGCTTTTTTCGCCTTCAAATTCACATACTGAACGGAAACCGCGTTGTCCCCCACAAGTATATCGCAAAATACCGGCTGGAATGCGAGGCTGGTGACTTCTGTTTTTAATTGGCTGATGATATCCGAAGCAATCTTCCGGCCGTCGATAATATGCATTAAAGTTAAAATCTGAACCCTAAAGTCTAAGGCCTAAACAAAATTTAAATTCTACAGGACTTACGCACCACCGCTTTTTAGTCAGACCAAGCCTGACTTGCAAAGCGGCTCTGGCCAACTTCTTCGTTAAAATGCTACGGTTTTGTCGTCGTAGTCTGACTACGCCTCCAAAAATCCTCGGAAAATGCCTCCCTGCCTGCCGGCAGGCAGGGAATTTGGCTCAGTGCGTAAGTCCTGTTCTAAAATACAAATAGCTCGCTTTGGAGTTTAAGTTTTGGACTTTGGACGTTTGTTTAAATTTTAGAATTTCAAGTTTATATTTCTATATATAATCTAATTTTGTCAATTTTGTTCAATTATGTCAATCTTGTCATTTGTTATATCTGTTCTCCGACCACCACCTCAATACTTCCTTAACTACAGGCACAGATACCGCACTGCCCTCGCCCCCGGCTTCCACCAGCACTGAAATTACAATTAGCGGGTCTTCGTAGGGGGCATAAGCCGTAAACCAGGCATGCGTGCGCTTCGGATCCGAACCGTCAAATTGTGAAGTGCCGGTTTTCCCAGCTGATGTTATTGATAAGGTGTTCAAAGCCCTGCCCGACCCGCTCACCACAGTTTCCCTCATTCCGTCCTGCACCAGCTTAATATGCCTTAAATCAACAAATCGATCGAATAAAATTTGGGGCTTTTGCTCAAACAGCACGCTGTTTGCGTCATCGCCCTTTAGCACCTTTTTCATGACTTGCGGCTGCATGGCTATCCCTCGGTTGGCAATGGCAGCGGTCCATACCGCTACTTGTAGCGGCGTAACAAGAACATCGCCCTGGCCGATGCCTACATGGTAAGTATCTCCCAAATACCACCTGCTTAAAATCTTATCGTCTTTATAAAATTGCTTTTTCCATTCCGGGTCAGGCACAAGCCCCGGAGCTTCGCTAGGCAGGTCAATTCCCGTAAGTTTACCTAAATTAAATTTGCGGTAATATGCCGCAAGCCTGTCTATCCCAAGGCCAGGCAAATCTTGCTTCGGGTAGCCGCCGGAAACAATGTAAAAGAAAATGTCGCTACTTTTCGCAATTGCCTGTTTAACATCTACTTTTCCTAACCCATCCCTTTTCCA
The DNA here is from genome assembly GCA_038065175.1 of Patescibacteria group bacterium. Lineage (GTDB taxonomy): Bacteria > Patescibacteriota > Doudnabacteria > UBA920 > UBA920 > JBBTRN01. The sequence continues at coordinate 4,182 of JBBTRN010000014.1, forward strand.
TCCGTAAAAATTATAATTAATTGAAGGGTCAAATTGATGCGAGATTACCAAAACCCCTTTGTCATGATATTCTGTTTTCTCGTCAATTACTTTCTCCTCTAGCGCAGCTAAGGCCACCATTGGCTTTACGGTCGAACCTGGTGGGTAAGTGCCGGAAATAACTCTGTTAAAAAGCGGTAAAGATGTGTCTTCCAAAATTTTTTGGTATTCTTGATTGGTAAAACCTCTCATAAACTTGCCCCCATCTACCCCAGGCAAGCTTATAAAAGCCAGGACTTCGCCGGTTTTTGGGTTCATTGCCACAGCCGCGCTGCGCCTTTTAGAAAGGCCATTGCCCTTCAGTTGCCTATATAAAAAATCTTGCAGGTCTTTATCTATATTTAAGATTAAACTGTTTCCGCTTTGCGGCTCCTGGTTTCCCAGCTTACTCACTAATACCCCCCTGGCGTCCACCTCGATTTGGCTGGAACCGTTTTGCCCGCGCAAATAGTTTTCATACATTTGCTCAATCCCGGATTTTCCTATAAAGTCCACGGCGCTGTAAAAATTTTTATTCAGCGACGCGAATTCCTCTTCTGAAACTAAAGCGGCGTAGCCTAGAACATGGAACAAGCTTTCGGCATTTAAGTACTCCCTCACCGGAACCTTTTGGACCGAAAAACCTAAAAAATCTGGAGCCCTTGTTTCAAACAATATACTTTGCTCAAGCGGCACATCCTGCCTAATAACAATCATATCCAGGGAATTGGGGCTGCTGGCAAATATTTTTTTTTCCGCGGCGCTTGCGTCAAAATCAATGATTTCTGAAAGTTCTTGCAATTGGCGGCTTAGGTCAACACCCTTTAAATCAAAAGGCGTGGCAATCAAATTAAAACTGGCTGTGTTCCGAGCCAAGACTTGGCCTGCGCGGTCTTTTATTATCCCTCTCGGCGCCAAAACTACCTGCCTGCGCAGACGGTTATTTTCCGCGAAAAGGCTATAGTATTCCCCCTCAACTACCTGTAAATAAAAAACTTTAGCCAAAATAATAAAAAATACCGCAAACAAAATCCACTGTAGCCGTTTGGCGGTAAAAATAAAATTATCATGCGCAAAACCCTCGACTGAACTCAAAGAATCCACCGCGGACTCCTCCCACTCAAGCGGTTTTATTTCACGGCGCTTGTCTGAATCAAAATCTAAATTAAAAGGGTTTTTATTCATAAAACATTTTTAAACCTAAACGAACTTTTTTTGACTTGGATCTGCCGATGTTGCAGTCAGGGCTCCCTATCGCTAACATTTCAGTTATTTGTAAATTTTGTGCTTATTTTAACGCCAGCCTTTTTGTTTCCATGCCGATTATTATTTTAAGCGCAAATCGCCAAAGGGCAAACACAGGAAAAGAAGCAAATAACCCAAAGATGATACTGAAAATTATTCTAAGAATAACGGGGTTAAATTCTATGACATCCGAAAACGCGGCATGGGGCAGGATTTTAGCAAAAATTCTTAAAAAAATCTCAACTGCCAAAAGACCCACGGACAGAAACAAAAAGATAGATTTAAAATTCAGCTCTGCTGCCCAAAAAGTTTTTATTGACCAGTTCAATAAAGATGCGGTAAAAAGAAAGCTGAAAAGAAAGCTCCCAAAAGGCCCGGAAGAGTAAAAATCAAGCAACAACCCGCAAAAAAAAGCTATAAATAAAAACCCAACTTCCTTTTTCTCTAAAGCTGAAAAAATTACCAGCAAAGCAAGCAAATTTAACCTCACGGGCGTACCATAAAATAAATGTTCAATTTCCATATTCAAAGCCAAAAGAATCAGTATCAAAATTGTATAGGCTATATATCTCATGTTAAATGAATAACCTCGGGGCAAGCCCCGAGGTATCGGGGCTAATTATTAGCGTTCATTCGCCAAAGCTTGTTATCCGACTTCGTCCGCCTTAGGCGGACTACGGAGGATTCGCCCCCATTAATCCCGCCGCAAGCGGCGGGGTATTAAAGCGGAGGCGAATAAATTAAAATAATACTGAATTTTTGTGTTATTTTACCAGAAACACAAAGTCCAAATTAGAAAAATCTATTGGATTTACCACACTAGCTTTCTTGAATAAATCATTCGGGGAAGAAAGCAACTCGTCTATTTCGCCGATTAATATGTTTTTCGCGGTTCTGTTATTTAGCCCCGCGGTGACTACCAGCATGCCTTTTTCCAAAGGCTCATCCTGGGATACCTGTTCTAAAACCAGTCCGGAATTAAAAGAACCCCGAACAATAGCCAACTGTCCGGTGTGGCTAAGTTTTGCGTCCACGGAAAAACCGGAATTAGAAATTAACTGGACAGCGCTGAAATTTTCTGCGGCATAAGAAATTTTGCCAATCAGATAACCTTTCGAAACTACCGCCCTGCCCACTTCGGCCCCTTCCTTCGTCCCGCAGTTTATGCTCATAGTCTCTGCCAAACCGCTAGAACTTCTCCCCATTACAGTACAAGGAACCAAAACAAGCTTGCCGGTTTTAGAAAACTGCAGATCTTTTCGTAAAGATTCATTCTCTAGACTAAGCTGGTCAAACAAGACCTGGCGGTTCCTTAATTGTAAGAGGTCTTCCTTTAGCACGACATTTTCCCTGGCAATTTCCCGCAGATTATATGCATTCGCGAAAAAAGTTTTTATCGGGCGGGCTGCGGATCTAAAAATATAAATAAAAGGCCTGGGTAAATGCAAAACCATGCGCTGGGTAGGAGCCAGCCATCCACGATAGTAAAAAAATGTTGTGCCAACCGCGAGAACCAGCACCCCAAAAAAAACTCCAAAACTTTTTGTATATATAAAACGCATAACTAGTGATTAGTGACTAGTGACTGGTGGTCAGTACTAATCACTGTCCACTGATCACTAACCACTACCTCGGAATTTTCCCGAAATCTAAAGGTAATAATACATCTTTTAGTATTTCCAAATCCTCAACAACCACCCCTGTCCCCCTAGCCACGCAAGTTAAAGGATCTTCCGCGACCTCAACCGGCATAAGGGTGGCCTCCGAGAGCAACTTGTCAATATTCCTCAAAAGACTGCCGCCGCCCGCAAAAATAATCCCTTTCTTCATAATATCGCTGGTTAATTCCGGCGGAATTTCCTCGACAATCGACTTAACCGCATTGACAATAATTTTTAAAGAAGGCATGAGCGCCTGCCTTATTTCCGCGTCGGAAACCGTTATTTCTTTTGGCAGGCCAGAAATTAAATCCCTTCCGCGAATTTGCGCAAAAAGGGGCTCCGCTAAAACATAAGCGGAACCTATTTGGATTTTTACTTCCTCGGCCGTCCTTTCGCCTATTAACAGATTAAAATTATCGCGGGCGTATTGCACTATATTTTCGTTCATTTCATCGCCTGCCACGCGCAGAGATTTGGAAATCACAATCCCGCCCAGAGAAATTAAAGCAATCTCCGTGGTGCCGCCGCCTATGTCAACAATCATGCTCCCCGTAGGATCCTGTACCGGCAGGCGCGCCCCTATGGCTGCCGCCATAGGCTCTTCGATTAAATAGGCTTTGGAAGCGCCGGCGTTAATTGCCGCGTCCACCACTGCCCTTTTTTCAACCTCTGTAACTCCCGAAGGGATGCCGATTACCACTCTGGGCCTCCTTAAAAATCCAAAAGCCTGGTTATGGACTTTGTCTATAAAATAGCGGAGCATGGCTTCAGTAATTTCAAAATCGCTGATAACCCCGTCCACCAAAGGCCTTGTTGCCACTATATGCTGTGGCGTCCGCCCCACCATCCTTTTCGCCTCCGTGCCAATGGCTAAAATCTGCTTAGTGCGCTGGTTTATGGCCACAACAGAAGGCTCATTAATCAAAATCCCCTTGCCTTTAACGTAAACAAGGGTGTTGGCAGTACCGAGGTCAATGCCAATATCTTTTGAAAAACGCTGATAGAGTTTATCGAAAATCATAAAAAATCCGAATGTCAAATTTCAAATTCCAAATAAATGTCAAATGACTAAAATTTGAAATTAAAACATTAGGATTTCATTTGACATTTGAAATTTGTAATTTGATATTTATTTTAGCAGTTCTGCTAGTTTATTGATTTTTACCAGCTTCGGCTCGCTTTCATTCCTTTTTTTCACCTCCACACTCTCTTCCTTTAATGTTTTTTCCGATACCACCACGCGATATGGTATACCAATTAAATCTGCGTCCGCGAATTTAACGCCCGGCGAAACGTCGCGGTCATCATATAATACTTCAACTTTATGATTTAACAAAGTCTGGTAGATTTCGTCAGTCTGTTTTTCCCCGCCCTTAAGCGATAAAAGATGAACCCTAAAAGGCGAGACTGGCTCGGGCCAGATTATGCCCTTATCATCGCTAAATTTTTCCACTAAAACGCCCATGACCCTGCTCATGCCTATGCCATAACAACCCATTACAACAGGTTGCTTGGCGCCAGCAGCATCAGTAAACTGTAAATTAAAAGAACCAGGATATTTGTCGCTTAATTTAAAAATATTACCGACTTCCGATGACTTTATTTGCTGCCACTGGTTTTTTCCACACCATTTGCAGGATGCGCCTTCTATATAAACATCAATATTTTTTCCTTTACCGCAAGCACTGCAAACATAAATAGTATCTTCCCCATTGGCATTTTCCACCTGAAACTCATCGGAGTATTTGCTGAATGTCCCACCGGTCGCCTCTGTAAAAATACTATTTAAACCCACTCTTTCGAAAATTTTAGTATAAGCGCCGGCAACAATATCATAATAGCGATCCCTGTCAGCTTCATTGGTATGAAAACTATACAAATCTTTCATCCTAAATTCCCTACCCCTTAAAAGTCCGGATTTTGCCCTGGGTTCGTCTCTAAATTTTGTTTGTATTTGATACACTGCCAAAGGTAAATCTTTATAAGACTGGATAATGGGCAAGGCCATTGGAACTACGATTTCCTCGTGGCTTGGGCCAAGCGCGTATTCAAAACCGTGCTGCGATTTTATTTTAAACAAAACATCCAAGCCCGTCCACCTGCCGGTGGCCAACCAGTTTTCCTTTGGGTGGAGACTCGGCATCAGAGCTTCTTGTCCGCCTATTGCATTCATTTCTTCCCTAACTATATTTTCAATTTTAGATAAGACCCGAAGCCCCAAAGGCAAAAAACTATACACCCCTGCCATAACTTTTTGCACAAACCCGCCCTGCTCTAAAAGCCGGGCGTTGATGCTCACGTCATCCGCCGGGGAGGTTTTGCTGGTTTTTAAAAAATATCTTGATTGTCTCATATTGTCCACAAATCACTAATTACACAAATAAAGACAAATCTTTATGCGATTATTTGCACGATTTGCAGTATTTGTGATTAGTGGAAAATTTGTTAATTTCCTATGCCTTTTACATCTTTAATTGTCACCAAGACCATTAAAAGGATCAAAAACGCAAAGCCCGCGGCATTTACTGCCTGTTCTATTCTAGGATTATTTCGCTTCCTCCGCAACTTTTCTATAATTAGAAAGAAGACTCTTCCCCCGTCTAGCGCCGGAAACGGAAGTAAATTTAAAATTGCGAGATTTAGGCTCAAAAATGCCGTAAATTGCATTAAAGACGACAATCCCTGCTTTGCTACCTGGCCGGTTAATTGGGCGATTTTCACGGGTCCGCCGACATTTTCTAAGCCAATCTCGCCCCTTAAAAGGCCAAAAAGCCCGTAGCCGATATTCAGTAATTGGATCCCCGTGAATTTTACCCCTTTAATAAATGCTAAATGGGCCGGAAAAGAAATTGTTCCTAAATTGGCCAATTCCACGCCAATAAATTTTTCCTGGGTCTCGGGGTTTGTTTCCGGCGAAACCGCGACAAATAATTCCCGATTCTCCCTTAAAACCTTTACTGTTATTTCACTTGTTTTAGACGTTGAAATGTACTGCCTGGCCGCGGAATAATCAGCAAGCGGGTTGCCGTCAATTTCTAAAATTACATCGCCCGCCATGAGGCCTGCTATATGGGCAGGTTTTTGCTCAATTGCCTTTTCTATAATTACCTGGGGATTTTTTAAAATAGCCCCTTTTGGTATTTGGCTGGGCGACTCTATTTTGGCCTGCAAACCAATAATCAACCCAATGGAAATAATCACCCAAGCTAAAACTACATTCATGGCAACACCTGCGACCAAAGTAAGAAACCTTGCCCAAAACGGCCGGTTAATAAAAGAACGCGGGTCGCCTTCGTGTTCGTTATTCTCACCCCAAATTTTCACGAACCCACCCAAAGGAATGGCGTTAATGGAATAGATGGTGGAATCTTCACCCCCACCCACCTCCTCGCCATCCGCGGGAGAGGAAAGAGAGGATGTTCCATGTATTATTCCCTCCCCTTGAGGGGGAGGGTTAGGGAGGGGTGATCGATAACCTAAAATAACGCTCCATTTACCATCAATCTTCTGAAACCCTATCAACCTCGGCGGGAATCCAAACCCAAACTCCAAAACCCGCATCCCGCTTTTTTTTGCCACGATAAAGTGGCCAAACTCGTGCACGAACACAAGGAGGCCAAGGATTACAATAAAAATTAGAATTGTTGTGAGCATATTCGTCTTATCTATCCTATTAGACCTATCAGTCCTATTCCTATATTCCGCCCTTATTACCTTTTTCTCCCATTAATCCCTTTATACCAATTTTAAAATTTACTCAAGAACCCCAAAACAACTACCAAAATAATACCACCCAACACATTCATCTAAACCGTCATTACTTCCTTCTCTTTACCCTCCGCATGCTTCTTTATTTCCTCATTATATTTATCGACTTCTTTTTGTAAATCTTCCTGCCCGCCTTTTAAATCGTCTTTGCTTATTTTCCCGTCCGCCTCCGCGCGCTTTATTTCTTTCATAACACTTTCCCGCACATTGCGAATTCCAATCCGCGCCTTTTCCGCCATTTGGCCTATTAATTTTACCATTTCCTTCCTGCGCTCTTCGTTTAAAGAAGGCAGATTGATTCTAATAACTTGTCCGTCGTTAGAAGGATTAAACCCTAAATTCGCAAGCTGAATGCCTTTTTCTATGGCCTGGATTTGCCCCTTATCCCACGGGCTGATAGTTAAAGTCCGCGCGTCAGAGACGGTTATTGATGCCATGTGTTCAAGCGGCATTTTTGAGCCATAACTTTCCACCAGTACCGTATTAAGCAAAGCCGGATTGGCTCTGCCCGTACGCACGCCCGAAAGCTCGTGCAAATAGTGTTCCATGACTTTTTCGAATTCGGGTTTATGTTGGCTTAAAAGTTGGTCGATCATAATTTAATTGACAAAAATGACATAAATGATCCGCCAAAGGCGGAAACAAAATTATTCTGCATTTATTTTTGTCATTTTTATTATTTTTTTAATTTTTGTCATTGTTCAACGTAGTTCCCTGCATAGACTACCTGCGGCGCTTCGGGGTCAATTAAAATATAGTTCACAAAGCCCGAAGAAGGCACTTCCTGCGTCTGAAAACTTTGTCCGGCATCGGTAGATTTATATACCACAGTGCCTACGCTCACAAAAACCAGGTTAGACGATGCACGCGCCACTGCCACAGCTCTCGCGGGCAGCCCTGCATTGTGCTTGCCCGGCAAATTAAGTTTTTGCCAGCTCGCTCCCTCATTTGTTGTTTTAAATACGCCTTTGCCTGCGGTTAAATATACCAGACCCGGCGAGATTTTGTCCACAAACGCCTGATTAAAACTCTGTTCATTCAGGCCGGTAAAATTTTCCAAAAAATTATCCGATTTAGTCAAGCTAAGAGTGAGCTCCGTAAATTCCCCGGCATCTAAATTTGTGGATTTAAAAAGCCCCTTGCTCTTTACCAGCACATACACTTGCCCGTTCTGCCAATAAATCCGGTTAATCCGGTCTTCGAAATTTTTTATTAATTTCCAGGTAATTCCGCCGTCATTGCTTTTTGCCACACTGCCGGCGCTATTGCCGATTATTACCTGGTTAGGCTGGCTCGGATTCAGCGCCACGCTCCGCACGGAAACCGAAACAGCGGCTTCGCTGTAAACTTCTTCCCAAGATTTGCCCCCGTCCGTGGTTTTTACCACCCTGCCTTTGTCCGCGAAATATCCGGCCGCATAAATAATATTAGAATCAAACGGATGAATGGCAAAATCATAAGTCAAAATTTTGCCTAAAATCCTGGCCCAAGTTCCCCCGCTATCCAAAGATTTATACAAGCCATCGTTATAGCCGGAAACGAAAACAGTCTGCCTGTTGTTCGGGTCAAAATCCATCTTAGCGACATTCAAAGCGAGGATCGATCCTTCGGCCGCGTCTTTCAAAGCGTTCGACGCCACCCAGTCTGCCCCGCCGTTCGTGGTTTTGGCTACGCCGGACAGAGACGGCTGCTTAAATGGGTTGCAGGACACGGCAAGAAAAACCAGCGAGGCCGCGGCAATGAAAATTTTAAATTTTGGGTTGTGATTTTTCACTAATTTTATATTTGGAGCATCAAAGCCTGCAGGATTAACTTCTTATTTTTATTGGTAGCCAAATCTTCGTATGCCTTAAGACCGGCTGCCAAACGGTTATATTTTGAGAGATCTGATTTTAACGCATTCGCGCTCTCATAAACGAAATTTTCAACTTCCTGCTTTAGTTCAGAATCCGGCATATCCGCGAAACGGCTTATCCCAAGGAGCCTCTCACTAAGCGGCTTGCCCGCAAAATCCAAAATAGGCCGGCCGGGGTCTTCCGCGGAAGTCCAGGTCTCTGTCTTTTGCAAAGGCATGCGGTTAAACGCAAAGACCATGCATCTGGAAATAATTGTGGGCGGGACATTTCCGGTGTTTGCCGTTAAGACAATTACGGTATTTCCCGCCGGTTCCTCCAAGGTTTTTAAAAGCGCGTTGGCCCCCTGAATATTCAAGTTCTCTATGTTTGAAATAAAAGCAAACTTTTTTTTGGCCACAAATGGTTTTAAGGCCATCCTGCCAATAAAATCCCTTACGGAATCCGCGCTCGCGTCTTCTTGGCAGTCTAAAAACGCAAAATCCGGATGTGAAAATAAATTTTCATTACCAATTACTTTTTTCGCGAATTCCAAAACAAAACTTTTCTTTCCCGCGCCCCTTGGCCCAACAAACAAATACGCGTGCGCCAATCGCCCGGTTGTTATTTGTTTTTCTATAATACTTTTTATTCGCAGATTCGTAGCCATTCGCAGATTCGATATATTATCTTGCACTCACGTTAATAACGCCTAGAACTGATGGTTTTAAATGGTCGTGGAATTTCCACTCCCCGACTTTTTCAAATTTAAACTGCCACTTGCCTCCAAAAGAAACCCCTGCCTTAGGGTCAAACTCCGGGTAATCTGTATGCACAGGATACGGCGCTGAAGCCGGCAACATCAACCCTTCTGAATTATTCTTAAATATTACTATGTCGCCTACCTTAATATTCACGGTCTGTGGCGCATATTTGCTGCCGTCATAATCAATTTGCACAACCAATACATCGGGCGACATTGTGCCTTCCTCGCCGCTGGAAAACGTGCCTTCGGTTCCGGTTCCTCCCCCTGCGCTTTCCATTCCCCTCCCTTGAGGGGAGGGGCTAGGGGAGGGTGTCGGGATTGCCGCGGAGTCAGATTCGTTTGTTTCTTTCATCATTTCGCCATTTTCTAAAATCGGCGCTTCTGCCTGTTTGTTCTTTTGCACATAAAAATAATACCCCCCTGCCAAAATTATTAAAATGATTATAAACTTGCCGAATTTTTTCATATATTTCGTAAATTTTTATTTATCTTGTAAAATGATTATAGCACAATATGCCCTATAAGTCTTATTAGCCCTATTTGTCTCATGAAAAAAAAGATAACTGATGAATTTCCAACCAAAGCAAAAAAACGCGAACTGAAAAAGCGGCCGCGTATGCGCGTCCATGGTCGTGCTTTAAAAACCGCTCAAACGCATGCTGGCAAAAAATTGAGCTCTCAATAAGCCTATGAGCCCTGTCCGTCCCATTAGTCCTATTAAAGTCGTCGTGATAGTCGGCCCAACGTCCAGTGGTAAATCCGAACTAGCTGTTAAATTGGCAAAAAAATTTAACGGTGAAATCATTTCCGCGGACAGCCGGCAAATATACAAAGGCATGAATATAGGAACCGGCAAAGTGCCCGGCAGATGGCATACTACTCATATGCGCGGCCGCGCGTTTAAGCAGTATTTCTATAAAGACATTCGCCACCATCTTATAGATTTCGTAAATCCCAAAACCCAATACTCCGCCGCGCTATTTCAGCGCGATGCTGGAAAAATTATCGTCGATATCTCAAAACGCGGCAAACTACCCATTCTTTGCGGCGGCACCGGCCATTGGATAGACATCGTGGTTTACGACCGACAAATTCCCGACATTAAACCAAACCCCACGCTCCGCAAAAAATTAGAAAAACTTTCCACCGTTCGCCTATTCGAGCGAATTAGAGAACGGGATCCAGAGCGCGCCAGGACAATCGATAAACATAACAAACGTCGGCTCACCCGCGCTCTGGAAATTATTCTCACGACCGGGAAACCCGTGCCCCCCAATTCTGTCATCCCGAGCGATCCGCCAGCTGGCGGAGAATCGAGGGATCCCTTATATAATGCCCATTGGATAGGCCTAAAAATCCCCCAAAAACCCCTCTATCAAAAAATTGACTTGCGGTTAAAACACAGGCTCAAAGCTGGGATGGTAAACGAAGTAAAGCAATTACGAAAACAAGGTCTCTCCTGGCGCCGACTGGAACAATTCGGCTTGGAATACCGGTATATTTCGCAATACTTACTGGCTTCCCCACATCCCCTCCCCACGGATGGCGAGAGGGTCAGGGAGGGGTGGAACGAAATGATTCAAAAGCTCTCCTACGCCATAAAACATTATGCCAAACGCCAACTCACTTGGTGGAAAAGGAATAAAGAAATAAATTGGATAAAGCCACATACTAAAATTGCTTCGCGCGTGGTTTCCAAATTCCTAAATCATGCGTCATAAATCTCCTTTTATTGCATTTGACTCCTGCTCTTTTCTCTGCCACAATGCTCCCGAAAAGGAGGTTTTATGGTTCTTAATGAAAACCTGCAAAAGCTCAAAGGGTTTCTCAAACGGCTCGAGAAGATACAGAAGCAAGCTCCCAAGAAAAAACTACAAGCAAAGCCTCTAAAGGATGAGATCGAAAAGGAGATTGCTTTCATCAACTGGATGATTGGAGCCTCAAAAGGTTACCGTTCGGTTTCTGGTTGTTTTTAATCGCTTTTTTGGAAAAATTTAATCT
>JBBTRN010000015.1:0-3663 GCA_038065175.1 Patescibacteria group bacterium
GAATCAGATGAAAGGCGCGGCAATCTAAGTAATTTAATAGATTGTTTCGTCGGCCACACTCCCTGCCTCGCCGGCAGGCAGGCTCGCAATGACGACAGAAGAGATTGCCATTTTAGCTCTTGAATAAAAGCTAAAATAGGATTACTCGCTACCACTTCAGTACTAAGAATGGCTGTGGTGTTCATGGTGGTGTTCATCGTGCGAATGATCGTGTTCTTCTTTCCTGGCAAACAGCAAATTTACCGCTAACATACTTACAACCAAAGAAATTGCCCAGGCAATGCCTGAAAATTTCAGCAAAGTCATGGTGCGCGACTCCACTTCGCGCAAAGACTTACCCACAAGCACAAAACCGCTTAATTCGCCTGCTTTATATTGCTTAATAATTGCAGCCGATTTTACTCCCTTTTTCGGCTCCCAGGTAAGCCTATGCTGACCCTTTGCTTTTACAATGTCGAAAACCGCGGACTCGGGCGCGGGGAGTTGCCCGTCCAACTGTCCGGTGCCGGAAACCGCCTTGCCTTGTGAGTCATAAATAATCACGAACGGCGACAGGCTTTTTGCCATATCTGTCGGGTTTAAAGAACTAAAAGCCTCTGGATCCTGCCCTAAACCCAAAGCTTCGCTTATGCCCTCAATAATTTCGACTTGAGGGTCATTAGCGCCCATCCTAAGCAACTGCTGGCCTACCAAAAAAGCAAAAGCCATTGCCAAAGTTATTAAAACCGCGGTAATCCCAAAAACCTTCCCTGCCTGCCTGGAACCATCAAACAAAATTTTATGCATTTTATTTGTATTACTTATTATTGGTTCATAATATCAGATAAATAACATTTTGACAAAATAAATGAATTATGATATAATTTAAATCTAAAAATTATCCTACATTTTTGACAGCACATACATCTAATTCAAACTCATTTCATGGACTAGGGATTGCGCCCAGGCTTTTAGAAATTCTCGAACAAAAAGGCTTTAAATCCCCTACGCCCATACAAGTGCAGGCAATCCCAATAGCCATAGAAGGTAAGGATTTAATGGGCATTGCCCAGACGGGAACCGGCAAAACTTTGGGCTTTGGCGTGCCCATGCTCCAAAGAATCGCCCAAAGTAAAACTAAAGGGCTTGTCTTATTGCCAACGCGTGAACTCGCTTTGCAGGTCAACGAAGCCCTGCAGGACATTGGCGGGCGCCTAGGTCTTAAGACCGCAGTGTTAATCGGTGGGGAAAATATGCACCGCCAGTTAATGTCCTTAAGGCGGGATCCGCACTTGGTCATTGCCACACCAGGAAGGCTAATAGACCATTTACAGCAAAAAAATATCGGCTTGAGCAAAGTCGGGATTTTGGTGTTGGATGAAGCCGACCGGATGCTCGATATGGGCTTTGCGCCGCAATTAAAACAGATCCTCGATCATGTGCCTAAAGAACGGCAGACTATGCTTTTTTCCGCGACCATGCCTCCGGAAATAATTTCTATGGCTAAAAATTACATGAAACTGCCCGTGCGCGTGGAAGTCGCGCCCCAAGGCACGACTGTCAGCAAAGTCACCCAGGAAATAATTTTTGTTGACCGCGCCGGAAAAATGGAGCAATTACAAAAAACTTTAGGCGAATACAAAGGAAGTACACTGGTTTTTACCCGCACCAAGCACGGCGCGAAAAAAATCGCGCACGCGGTGCGCAATATGGGCCACACTGCTTCGGAGATCCATTCCAACCGCTCTTTGAACCAGCGCCTAGAGGCTCTAAAAGGCTTTAAATTAGGCAAGTACAGAATTTTGGTGGCAACAGACATTGCCGCGCGCGGTATTGATGTAATCGGAATAGAACTGGTTTTAAATTATGATTTACCTGAAAACCCCTCGGACTATGTGCATAGAATAGGGCGCACTGCCAGGGCAGGCGAAACCGGGCACGCGATTTCCCTTGCCACGCCTGACCAAAAAAGGGATGTAAGGGATATAGAAAGGTTAATAAAGATACAATTGCCAATCACACACGCGACCAGCTCTAAAGCTGGCCTAATGGAGCATGAGCCCGCTATTCGCCCATTCCGGCGCCGCTCTCCCAACCCCTTTAGCCGGCCGCACCGACCAAGCCAGTTTTCCGGACCAAGGTTCGGCAAAAATTTTTCCAGACGGTCGAGATAATCTAAAACCCATCTGCAAAGGTGGGTTTTTAAGTTAAATCTTTTAGAATCCTTTTGCATCAATGTACTAGTACATTGATGCAAAAGGATTTAGCCGCCACCATACAAAAACTTCTTAAACTTCGTAAAAAACGAGCCAAAGCGCTTCTGTTCGTAGACTGTGCGCCACCAAAATCGCCCCTGGAAATAACCGAACAAGACGCCGCCAATAAAGGTGAACCCGGAAAAAATCTTGTGGATGGTAAACCAATCTGCCCAGCTAAACCCAAGAGAATACTTTGGAAAATTCGAAATTAAACCTTTAATGTACCAAATCTCCAAAAACCCGTGGATTAACAATCCAAGCAAAAACCCTAAAAAAATAAACAACGCAATATATATTTTTCTTTTGGTTTGATTATTCATTTAATTGCATAATTTTTCAAAAACTCCGCCGGTGAAAGAATCGTAATACTCCTAAAACTCTCCAACTGTAAAAGATGATTATCGCCGGTTATTACAAAGTCAACTCTGGCCTCCAAGGCTGTTTCCAAGATTCGGCTATCGCTTTGGTCTTTAGGAACAATCGAAAGTCTAACTTCGGGATAAACAATTTCCGATGATGCAATAAGCTTATCCAAAAGCTCAACTATTGGGATGTTCATTTTTTGTGACTGCTTGATAATTTTACCATAACCAACTACCCGGAACAATTCCTCAATTGTCGAGGGTGAAAAACATAGAACAACTTTACGCCTGTTGACCAAAACAAAAAGCCGCTCTAAGGCACCGCCCCAAAGCAGCATTGAGACTATTACATTCGTGTCGGCTACAACGCGCATTTTATTTTGCCAAGGCTTTTTTTAGTGTAGCTTTGCTTATTTTTTTACCCAACCCGCGCATAGCCGCAACTTGCGATTTGGAAAATATATCTCCGCTTTTTTTCAGTTTTGTAATGGTTGCTGTATTGCCAGTCACGCGCAAGAGTACCCTGCTGCCTTTCCAGGTTTTAGGCAAAGTTATGGTATCGCTCTTCAGTTTGGTAATAACTGCTTCGGTCATACTGAAATAATAGCATATTTATTCCGTGAGTAGCAATTCAGCTTTTGCTTTTTAGTGTTTTGCTTTTTAGTTAAAATATGGCTATAATATACAAGATTTTCCGAAAGCTATTGGGGCGTAGCCAAGCGGTACCCGCCTGAGGCGGGTTGAAGGAAAATTCATGTGGTATGTATATATTTTACAAAGTTTGAAGAACTCCTTTTATTACGTTGGTTTTACTAATGACCCGGAAAGAAGAATTTTTGAACATAATAGTAGTTTAAAGAAAAACTCCTTCACTTATAAAAATCGACCCTATAAAATGGTACATTTGGAAAAATATCACTCTAAAATCCAGGCGATGCTTAGAGAAAAGTTTTTAAAAACCGGGAAAGGCCGTGAGGAAATAAAGAAATTATCATCTGATTAACAAATGATTGGGGCGTAGCCAAGCGGTACCCGCCTGAGGCGGGTTGAAGGAAAATTCATGT